>CAYOWC010000011.1:26930-45898 GCA_964407525.1 uncultured Desulfobacteraceae bacterium
TTGCCTTGGCTGAGGCAAGAAAAGCCACTGGTCGAACATCTCCGAACCCGGCTGTTGGCGCTCTGATTGTAAAAGATGACCGGATTCTGTCCAGAGGATATCACAAAAAGGCAGGTCTGCCCCATGCTGAAGTAGAAGCGCTTAAAAAAGTTGGAGGATTCTGTCCTGGTGCAACCCTCTATGTTACCCTGGAACCCTGCAATCATACTGGAAAGACTCCCCCCTGTACAGAATCCATTCTTCAAGCAAAAATCGCAAGAGTGGTTGTAGGCGCCATGGATCCAAATCCGGGGGTCAAAGGCGGAGGGTGCGGATTTTTAGCGAAAAAAGGTCTTGAGGTTAAAAGTGGTATCCTGGAAAAGGCCTGCCGGAATCTTAATGAGGATTTTTTCACCTTTATAACGACGGGAAAGCCTTTTGTGATTGCCAAATCAGCACAGACGCTGGATGGATGGATTGCCACTTCTCTAAAGGATTCCAAATGGATAACCAACGAAAAATCGAGGCGTTTTGTCCACAACTTGAGAGATCGTGTGGACGTCATCATGGTTGGGGTAGGAACTGTAGTTGCTGACAATCCTTCTTTAACCACCCGATTGAAAAATAAAAAAGGAAAAAATCCTCTCCGGGTTATTCTTGACACCCATTTGAGAACGCCCCTTGAAGCAGGAATACTCAATGATGAATTTCCCGACAGAACCCTCCTGGTGGTCGGTGAAGATGAAACGGGTGAAAAACTCGAGCGGATCCGAGAAAAAGGTATTTCTATTCTCCCGTGCCCAACGAAGAACAATCACCTTGACCTGAAAAAACTGATGGTGAGGCTGGGTCAGATGTCCATCATGAGTCTCCTTGTGGAAGGAGGGTCGGTCGTTTTAGGAACCATGATCCGCGAACAGCTTGTTGATAAATTCCATATTTTCAAGGCGCCGAAAATACTTGGAGGAAATGATGGCATCCCCATGGCCGCTGGTCCCGGAGTAAAATACATGCGGGACTGTACAACACTTGAAAATGTGGAGTACAGGAGGCTTGGAGAGGATATGCTCGTTACGGGTTATCCTGTATACTCTCGGGAAGATCGGTAATAATTTTTTCCCAGAGATTGGAAAGGGTAGGGCCTGCTTTTTTTGAAGCTTCCACAACATCCTCGATGGTCGTACTGCCCATGCAGTCAGGAATATTCACATTGGTGACGACCACGATGGCCAGTGTTTTTATACCACAGTGCGCGGCCACAATGGCCTGGGAAACCGTTGACATACCCACTGCATCTGCTCCGATTATCCTCAAAAAGCGGGTTTCTGCCGGTGTTTCAAGGGACGGACCGGGTACGCCCACATAGACCCCCTCTCGGATAAACAGTCCCGATTTCATAGCTTTTTCTCTCGCTAATTCGATCAAATCCGGATCATATACCTGGCTCATGTCTGGAAAACGTGGACCGAATTCATCCAGGTTGGGTCCTGCGAGTGGATTGTTTCCTTTCAGATTGATATGATCGGTGACAATCATCAGATCCCCCGTTTTGAACGAAGGATTCAATCCACCTGCAGCACTGGACATGAGGAAGGTTTTTACCCCCAATAAGGCCATGACGCGCACGGGGAATGTCACTTCCTGGGGAGAATACCCTTCATATAAATGAAAACGTCCTTCCATCGCTATTGTGGGCCTGTTGCCGAATTTTCCCACCACCAAAGTACCCTCATGTCCTTCCACGGTAGATTTGGGGAAATGGGGTATCTCTTCGTAGGGTATCCTGAAATCGGCGGTGACTTTTTCCGTAACGGAGCCAAGTCCGGTGCCCGTTATCATCCCGACTTCCGGCGAGGCACTCATCCTGGAAGCAAGGAAATCAGCGGTTTCTTTTATCTTTGAAAGCATCTTCTATCCTCAGATTTGAGATAAGTTTTATTCGCCAATATAGCATCTTTTTCGTAGGAAATCCCGTGTTTTCATTTGCGAGGGTGGAATCACTTTTTGATTGCATCCGAGTTCGTGTTTATCCTTGACCTGTAGTGTACTCTACGGTAGGTTTGACAAAATTTTATTCTGAAATTGAAGAAGGAACTGATAATATACTATGAAAATAGATTTGCATATCCACTCAAAAGATTGCTCGGATGGAAAGATGCCTCTGTCGCAGATATTTATTGAAGCTAATAAACGAGGTATCGATCTCATCTCGATTACTGACCACGACAATATAGACTGCCAGGAATCCGCCGCAACGCTGGCGCTGGAAAACGGTATGGATTATCTGACCGGTGTGGAATTGAACATCTCTTTTCCCCATCCTGCGTACAGAAATGGAAAACCCGCGTCTCTTGACGTTCTTGGTTATGGATACGATAGTAAAAACAATGAACTATCTATGAAACTTAACGAAATACGTGAATATCGTCGCAGCAGGGCGGAAAAAATTCTTGAAAAGTTGAATCAAGCATTTGTAGAGGAAGGACTGGATGTGTTTACGAAGCGGGATATGGAAGCAATCGAAGAACGGGTAGAAGGTTCTATCGGGAGGCCCCATATCGCTGCTTATCTCGTGGAAAAAGGGATCGTTTCCAGCAGACAGGAAGCATTTGACACCTATCTGGTGAAATGCAATATTCCAAAACTGCCCCTTTCCCTGGAGGAGGCATCGAATCTCATTCGGGGGGCCGGGGGAAAGTTGTTTTTAGCCCACCCTGATGATCCAAACGGTACATCTCTCAGGGCCTTTACTTCGGATATTGAGGAACAGCAGCGTATCATAAAGGAGACGATGCTTTCCTTTCTGGACGGGATTGAATGCTGGCATTTCAGACATCCTCCTGAAACTGTGGCTTCCTACTCACTATTTGCGGAAAAAGAAAAGCTCCTCATATCTGGGGGATCTGATTGTCACCAGGATCCCGTCGTCATGGGGGAAGTGAATATTCCATCCTGGGTGGCAGAACAGTTTGCTGAGGATATAAACATTGCCCAAAAATGAACTAATCAACAATCTTCAAGAGCCTGCAGCGCTTCCCGAACCGACGAACCGTGTGTCCGTTGTACAAACCCATATTTCCATCGTTTTTATTGCCGATGACTTTGTGTATAAAGTGAAAAAAGCGGTTGATTTCGGCTTTCTGGATTTTTCTACCCTCCAAAAAAGGGAGTTTTTCTGTCATCAGGAAGTAGAACTGAACAGAAGGCTTTCCACGGACATATACCTGGATGTTTTGCCCATAAAAATGGACGGAGGGAAATATACACTCAGGCCCGTCGCGGGTGAAACCGTGGAATTTGCCGTCAAAATGAAACGGATCCCAGATCATTTCCTGATGAAAACCGTGTTCGAAAAAGGGCAGGTTACAAAACCATATCTTGAGGAAATAGCAAGTGTTCTGGCAGAATTTCACAGAAAAGCTTTAAGCAATGAAGAGATTGAAGAATTCGGACTGCCCCAACGTTTCAAAGTCAACACGGACGAAAATTTCGACCAGGTTGAACCCTATATTGGGAAAACTATCTCAAAGACCGATTTCGAGGACATCTCTCGATGGACAGCAGATTTTTTTTCGGCAAACGACGCTCTTTTCAAGGAAAGAATACAGACGGGAAGAATCAAAGATTGTCATGGAGACCTCCACATGGAGCACATATGCCTGATGGAGGGGCTTCCGATTATCGATTGTATAGAATTCAATGAGCGTTTTCGCTATAGTGATACAGTGGCGGATATTGCTTTTCTGCTCATGGATCTGGAATATCATGGTGGAGAGGAACTTGCAGAGACGCTTTGGAATGCCTATAAAAGCCGGGCGGAGGAACATGAAGTAGATGACCTGCTTGTTTTTTACAAGGTTTACCGGGCGTTTGTACGAGGTAAGGTAAACAGCTTTCAACTGGGTGATCCGTCCATTGACAGCAAAAAGAAGGCCGTAGCTGTAGAGACGGCACAGAAGTATTTTGAATTGGCCCGATCATACATCCGGCCTTGATAACCTGGGGCATCGCGGATTAGCGTGATAGTCAAGTTTGGCCTCAGATAGACTTCGTTACAGGCATCAGGTGTCAGGTTTCAGGTGTCAGGAAAACCCTTAATAGTATTCGAGATATTAAGTGTAATAGCATATAATTACGCTGAATGTGATTACAAATACGGAATCGTGGGTATCAAATACTGACACCCGAAACCTGACACCTGGGGTCCTGAAATGCTAATTTTTCACATTAATCCATAAAGAGCCAATAACCTTTATCAACGGAGCAAGTTTATGAAAGAACCTTTTGTGGATTTTATACGTAAAGAACTGGGGCCTGAAACCGTATTAATCGCTTGTGGTCTGCCCGCATCCTATAAGACGGAAACAACGGAGGTCATTGCGGATTTGAAGGGATACAAGATCCTCAGGTCTGATCTGATCCGACTTGAAGTGCTCAAAGGCGAAGATATTTTTGATGAAAAAGTCGCTTCCAGCATGAATAAACGAACGCTTGTTTACGATGAAATGTTCAGAATGGCGGACGAACTTGCCGGGAAAGGGCAGGGCATTATCCTGGATGCCACGTTTGTAACTCAGAGTCTGAGGCAAAGGGCTGCTGAAGTCGCCGCCAGGTATGGGAAAACGTTTATCATCCAGCAAACCCAGTGCCCGAAAGAGATATCTCTCGAAAGGATATCCAAGAGAACAAAAGAAAACTATGAATCCAATGCACTCACCGAACAGGCATATACCAACAATGTGAATAAATTCGAACCGGTGGACCTGGTAAATCTCAAAACCCGTTTTCCGGATCTCAATATTGTGCACCTCGTCGTGGACACCTCGTCAAATCGTACGGAAGATTGGTCTGTAATCGGGAAAATCACACGATAGCAAAGGGATATGGACACTTTAAAAAAGAGAATTCTTACTGCAAGAAGGGAAATTCCAGCCGACCTTGTGCTTAAAGGCGGCAGCGTGGTGAATATCTTTTCCACGGGAATCGCGAAAGCCGACGTAGCCATATGTGACGGGGTTATTGCAGGAATAGGTCCCGAGTACCATGGGAAAGAAGAAGTGGAAGTGGAGGGAAAGTGGCTTGTTCCAGGACTGATTGACGGGCATATTCACGTAGAGAGCAGCATGCTGGTTCCATCTGAACTCGCCCGAGCGCTTCTGATCCATGGAACGACCACTATTGTATCCGATCCACACGAAATAGCCAATGTTCATGGAATTGATGGAATTCGCTTCATGATCCACGATTCTGAATCCATTCCTTTCGATATATATTTCATGGCCCCTTCCTGTGTTCCCGCTACCCATCTGGAAACAGCGGGAGCAAATTTGAAGGCGGAAGATCTTGCCGTATTGAAAGATGAGCCCCGCATCCTGGGCCTGGCGGAGGTTATGAATTTCCCCGGAGTCCTTTTTGCGGACGAGCAAGTCCTGGAAAAAATCCGAAGTTTCGAAGGGCGGGTTATCGACGGCCATTCACCGCTTCTGAGTGGTTATGACCTGCAGGCCTATCTGTCTGCCGGCATTGGGTCAGATCACGAATGCATGAAGCGATCGGAAGCCTTGGAGAAGATGGAAAGCGGCATGATGATCATGATCCGAGAGGGAACCTCTGCAAAAAATCTGGAAGACCTACTGCCACTGGTAAATGAAAGAAACCAGGACCGTTTCTGTTTCGTATCAGACGATCTGCACGTGGAAGATATCCAGTCCAGGGGGCATCTGGATTTTGTTCTTAAAAAATCTGTTCAACTTGGCCTTGATCCAGTTGCAGCCCTCCGGCTTGCCACCATCAATCCGGCGAACTATTTTGGGTTGAAAAATAGAGGAGCCCTTGCGCCGGGGAGGCAAGCGGATATTGTTGTTTTGAACGATCTAAGGGCTTTTGAGATCGATGCAGTATATAAAAATGGGAAGGTTGCTGTTCGCAAAGGAGAACTTATCGATTTTCCGAATACAGCATCTGATCACAGAATAAGCCTTTCAAAGTCCATGAATATGGCTGAGGTTACACCTGAAAGCTTTGCCATTAAACATCCTGGGGGGAAAGCACGCGTAATAAACCTGGTTCCCGATCAAATTGTAACGGTCATGTCCCGTGAGTCTGTTCGGGCCGATAATGGATTTGTTCAGGCCGATACGGTGTCCGACATCCTCAAAATCGCTGTTGTGGAAAGACACAAGGGAACAGGCAATATCGGACTTGGTCTTGTCAGGGGTTTTGGATTGAAAAGTGGCGCTATCGCCTCATCCGTAGCCCACGATTCCCATAATATTATTGTTGTGGGGGGCAATGACATTGCTATCTGTGGCGCGGTTCAAGCAGTAAATCGTATGGGGGGCGGAATTGCCGTCTTTTCTGAAAATGGTTTGCTCGCATCTGTCCCCCTTGAGATAGCGGGTCTCATGTCCTCCAAACCATTACAGACTGTTGCTCAGCAACTTGAAAAGGCGAAATTGACGGCACGCGATTTGGGTTGTACAAGCAATGATCCTTTTATGGCTCTTTCCTTTTTAGCCCTTCCTGTAATCCCAGAATTAAAACTTACCGACAGGGGATTGGTTGATGTAAACAGATTTGATTTTGTACCCCTGTTTATAAAATAGAGAAGTTTCATGTCTTCAAAATCAGCAGGAATTATCTACAAGCATCACCATGAACCGGCCAGAACAGCTGCCCGGGATCTGGAAAAATGGTTTATTCAAAAAGGAATACAGGTTTTTTCCGAGGAAATGGGGATAAACGGTTCGCCCGAGGGAACTGGTGAAAGATCGTCCGGAATACCGGATACTGTCAACTGGGTAGTCGTTTTAGGTGGAGATGGAACCCTTCTCGGAGCTGCGCGGAGAATCGGCCGCTATGGTGTACCTATTCTGGGAATTAACATGGGTGGATTGGGGTTTCTCACAGGAATTCCCCTCGATCAAATTTATCCCGTCATGGACGCCATGATCAACGGTGAATTAGAGGTGGAGAGCAGGATCATGCTCGAAACACGGGTATTTCGCCAGGGAAAGATGGTTTTTCATTTCCAAGTTCTTAATGATGTGGTGATCAATAAGAGCACGCTGGCAAGAATTATCGATCTAGATGTAACCATCGATGACGAATTCCTGACAACGTTCAGGGCGGACGGCTTGATTATTTCTACGCCTACGGGTTCAACCGCCTATAATTTATCCGCCGGGGGGCCCATTTTATATCCAACCATGGAGACCTTCGTTCTAACTCCCATATGCCCATTTACATTGACGAATCGGCCCATTATTTTCCCTGACAGTGCAGTCATTCGAATCAGGATGGGTAAGGAAAGTGAACAGACTGTCGTCCTTACCTTTGACGGACAGGTCGGTTTCGATCTTCTACACGAAGACAGGTTGGATATCCGCAAATCTCATGAAACAATCACCTTGTTTAAGCCTCCTGATCACAGTTATTTCAAAATTCTCAGAACAAAGCTTATGTGGGGGGGGGCTACATACAGCAGCTAAATATGCAAAGTATCAAACGCAGCTTCGTGACGGAACGGAACAGAATAGGCTATATCAGATTTACCATTGAATCCTACGACGGGATGGCCCTTGTCTCAACGGTTGATCACCGTTGTGCGCTGATTGAAGTGAAAATATCACCAGGTTGTGAGCAAATGGTTCTGGAACTTATAGAAGCTCTTCGCCGGGAAGAAGGCTTGAAAATCATGGAAGTACCATAAGAAAATAAAGGGAGTACATTGTTGCAGCGGAAATTTTTCATAAAAACCATGGGGTGCCAGATGAATGAATACGATTCCGATTTTCTGGCGCAAACTTTGATATCGGAAGGATACAAACCAACAGACACCCCTGACCAGGCCGACTTAGTTCTGGTGAATACCTGTGCTGTAAGGGCCAAACCTGAGCAGAAAACCTTCAGTTTTCTAGGACGGATGAGCGCTCTCAAGAAAAAAAAACCTCATATGGCGCTTGGCGTCGTCGGCTGCCTTGCACAGATGAAAGGGGAAGGTCTCCTGAAACAGTTCCATCTGCTCGATTTCGTCATAGGTCCCAGAGATCTGAACCGCATCATGGAAATCCTGCAAAAGATCGAACGAAATCAAAGAAGGCTTGTTGCGGTGACTCTTGATTCGTTTCGCACTAACCATGTTTCATGCCCTGGATATTTTTCTAAGAAAGTAACAGGGCTTATCTCCATTATGGAGGGATGCAATAATTTCTGTAGTTACTGCATTGTTCCCTATGTACGCGGGCGGGAAATTTCAAAACCGGTGGATAGTATTCTAAGTGAAGCCCATTCCCTTATCTCTCAAGGGGTGAAAGAGATTACGCTCCTGGGGCAAAACGTCAACTCTTACGTTTGGAAACAAGAGAACAGGCAATGGCGTTTCCCTGACCTTTTAAAAAAACTCGGTAATGTAAATGGCCTAGCGAGGATCCGTTTTATCACGTCCCACCCGAAAGACGTTTCGCTGGATTTGATTCAATCTTTTAACGACATCCCAAACCTTTGTCCGCATATTCACCTCCCATTCCAAGCCGGTTCGAATCGCATTCTCAAGTCCATGAAGAGACGTTATTTCCGGGAAGACTATATGAAACTGGTCGAAAACCTGAGAAATATCAATCCCCATATTGCCATTACAAGTGATGTTATGGTAGGATTTCCAGGGGAAACAAATGAGGATTTCCAGGATACACTCGATCTTATCCAGCATGTTCAATTTGATTCCCTGTATTCCTTTAAATACTCAGACAGAACTGGTACAGCTGCGGAGAAAATGGAAAATAAGGTGGACAAATCCGTTAAAAGTGCTCGCCTGGCCGTTCTTCAGGATTTACAGGAACAAATAACCTATGACAAAAATAAAAGGCTCGAAGGGAAGACCTTTGAAGTTCTTGTAGAAGGAGACAGCAGGAAAGGAGGCCAGAAAACAGGGAAGACGGGTTCCGGTAAAATAGTCAATTTTCACTCTAAAAATAGTTTGCCTGGAGACTTGGTTATGGTTCACATTAAACAATCTTTTGTTAACTCCCTCCGGGGTGAGATCGAGAATTTTAAATAATGGATATGGATGTTGAATTAGAACATATTGATTATCACCCAGAGCGTGTTCTCGTTGTGGACGATGAAGAGATCGTGAGAGAGCCTGTAACCGAAATGCTGCGCCATCTTGGTTTCCAGGCAGACGGTCTCGGCGATCCTACGAAGGCCCTCGCTGCTTTTGAAGAAAATGCCTACACCTTTTTGCTTACGGATATTCGTATGCCTGAAATGGACGGTCTTGAATTAATTAAACAGATTAAAGGTCGCTACCCGGAAGTTTTTGCGATCGCCATGACCGGCTACACGAGGGAATACAGCTATGTGGAGGTGATTAATGCAGGGGCAACGGACTTTATCAATAAACCTTTCGGTATGGAAGAGTTGGAAGCTAAGTTCAAAAGAGCGCTCATAGAAAGGAATATTAGGCAGGAACTGAACAGGCTGTCCATTACCGATTCTCTCACGGGAATCTTTAATCAGAGGCATTTTTACAACAAACTCAAAGAAGAGCTTGTTCGCACAAAAAGGCAGAAAAGTCCACTGGGCTTGATCCTCCTGGACCTCGATGATTTCAAAAGATATAATGATCAGTTCGGCCATCTCGCAGGCGATGATCTTCTGAGAAATATTGGACCCATTATCACCAAAAACATTCGCTACGGCGTTGATGCGGGGTTCAGGTACGGTGGGGACGAATTTGCAGTCATCCTGATAGAAGGCACCGAACAGATTTCTGAAATGACATCAGGACGGATAGCCGATTGCATTGAGAAGGAGTGCGGTATTCGTGCAAGCAGCGGTCATGCCGTAGCCTACGGTGAGGCAACCATAGAGGACCTTATTAAAGAAGCCGATGAGATGCTATACGCCAATAAAGAGCGTAGGAAAGCTGAATTGCAAGAAAAATTTGAGCACATTGTTACTGTCTGATAATATATATTATGTAAACTAAAAGCAGCGATCAGCTTTTGAACTATTAGTCGTTAGTTTAAAACCCCCAAACATTTACACGACGGTTTCCGATGTTGGGACTTCATTTTTTTTATGCTAACCTTTTGAACCGTAAATCACTGATTTTGTGCTGCTAATAGCTAATGGCTAACCGCTAATTCGATTTTTCAGGTAAAATTACTAAGATATCTGTTGACATATTGATTTTAAGCGAATAGAGTTAAAGCATCATCAACCGGAGGTCATTTATATGAGCAGTGTTGTCAAAAAACGTCGGAAAAAGATTACCAAGCACAAATACCGGAAACTGCGGAAAAAAATGCGTCATAAAAATAAATAGGCTTTCTTTACAAGCCTGTCTCCGCAATAAAAAAAGGCATCCCATTTGGAGATGCCTTTTTTTTTATTGCAATTCTTGATTTACTTACTGTAATCGTACCAACCGCCCCCAGTTTTCTTGCCCAATTTATTGGCCCTGATCATGGTCTTGAGAAGATTAGGAGAAACCCACTTGGATTCCTTGTTGAGTTCCTTATAAAAATATTCCGTGACAAAGTAGCATATATCAACACCTGTCAGGTCCATCAACTGAAACGGCCCCATGGGGTAATTGAGACCATTCTTGACGGCGATGTCCACATCTTCGATGCTTGCAATCCCTTCTTCAACGATTTTTATAGCTTCCAGCATGTGAGGAATCATAATCCTGTTGACAATAAATCCGGGGGAGTCTTTTTTGACCTCTACGGTTATCTTGCCCATTTTCTTCGCAAGCTCTGTTGTGACAGCCACAGTCTCATCGCTGGTGCCGTATCCCCGGATCACTTCCACGAGTTTCATCAACGGAACGGGATTAAAGAAGTGCATTCCACAAACCTTGTCTTGACGATTGGTTGCCGTTGCAATTTCAGTCAAGGACATGGATGATGTATTAGAAGCCAGGATGGTATCCGGCCGACAAATCTCGTCAAGTTCCCCGAAAACACTCTTTTTCAATGCCATGTCTTCAAGAACAACCTCAATGACGAAATCAGCGTCCTTGAGAGCCTGCATATCCGTGGTGCCTTTTATCCGGCCAAGAACAGCGTCTTTTTCAGCGGCTTCCATTTTGCCTTTTTCAACGCCCCTTGAGAGAAAACGGTCGATATTTTTCATTCCCCGTTCAACAAAATCATCTTTGATGTCCCTCATAATGACGTCACAACCTATTTGGGCCGCCATCTGGGCGATTCCGTTTCCCATTGTTCCCGCACCAACTACGCCAATTGTTTTGATGTCCATAGCTTCTCCTCGATTATCTGTTTGTTGTTAAGCCTAAAAGCTGCAATTAGCGCTTAGCCGTTACATAGCCTTACAATAAAAAACTGCAATTAGCGCTTAGCCGTTAGCTATTAGGAATACAATTTCAACCAGTTACTATGAAATAGGTCAGCATCAAAAAGTGATGCCTCGAATATAGACAGAGGCAATGCAAATACTTGAGACCTTTGAGCTAACGGCTAATAGCTAACAGCTAATTGCAGCTTTTAGGTTACAATAAAAAACTGAGATAAATCACTTACATCATTAAACTAACGGCTAATTGCTTAAAAGCTGATTGCTGCTTTTAGGTTAAACCTGAAATCTACACAGACTCCACGCTTTCCACCTCAGGAATATTCTGTTTTAGAATCTTTTCAATTCCCATTTTTAGAGTCATCTGTGACATGGGACAACTGCCGCAAGCGCCTTTCAGTTTTACCCGGACCAGCCCTTCGTCATTCACGTCCACAAGTTCCACGTCTCCTCCATCAGCCTGGAGCGAGGGCCTGACTTTCTGAAGAGCATCATTTACCTTTTCCATTAATGTCATGTGGTTTCTCCTATTACTTAGGTTGGTTACAGAAGTCATTTCTGAATCTTCCTTAACACAAACGAAGGGGGAAAGCTATAAAAAAGCTATAAAAAAGCTATTGATAGTATCTTTTGAGTATTACCTAAAAGCTGCAATTAGCTTTTAGCTATTGGCCGTTACCTTAAAGATTTCAAGCATTTGAATGGCTTCTTTCCATGTTGGGATTTTCACTTTTGATGCTAACCCATTGCGCTGTAAGCCACTGATTTTGTGGGACTAAGTAACCACTAACCGCTAATAGCATCTTTTAAGTATTATCCGAAAATCTTCTTGACCCTGCCGTCAAGATACCTGGCAAGGCCTGAATTCTCCACGGGAGACCAACCCATGCTCTTTTCCCAGATTTCATCTGACTCCATGCAGAGGTAGAGACCAAGATCCGGATACCACTCATCCAGCTTTTCTTTCATAAACGCATACATTTCGATTCTGATCGGTTTGAAGTACCGCATTTTTCCATCCAGTCCCATGATGAATTCCCCGTTCAGAATGCAGGTTTCGGGATGTCTTTTTCGAAGCACGGGTTTTAACCCGGGCATAAAACGGAAGCTTCCGAAACTGATCCAGATGATCTTTTTCGGATCAACGTAGCGTGCCATCAAATCTACGGTTCTTGCATATTGTTCCTTCCACCCGTCATGCAAAATGAGTGGATCAAAATGAAAAGCGGTTTTGAAGCCTTCCTCCTGGCATTTTCGCGCAGCCCGGAGCCGATTTTCAATGCTTGCCGCGCCGTGTTCTTCCCTCGCAGAAATAACAGGGCTGTTCAGTGACCAGGAAACGATAATGCGATCCCTTTCTTTGGCCGCAAGAAGTCCGTTTATCTGCGTTGTTTTTGTCTTGAGTTCTAAAACGGCATTCTTTCTTTTTGAAAAAGCTGGAACAAGCAGTTCCGTCCATCGCGCAACGGGATCCATCGCGAGGCTGTCGGTGAACTCTCCTGTACCCACCCTGAAAATCTTTTCCGGTTGTGAATCGATTTTTTCCAGAACCCGAGGCAGTTCTTTCGAAAGATTTGTATGCAACCTCAGATGGGGGTTGTTGAAATAGTATTGAAGGATACAATAACTGCAATTCAGGGGGCAGTTCGTCGCTACGTTCAAAATTTGGTACCCGCAACAGATATACTCCCTGGTCCCCGGACAAGGCTTCAGAAATTCTCCTTTATAATTGAGAAAATGAAGCACATCCTTCCCCATATAAAATGGGTTTTCTTTGCTCCCCTCCCCTCTTCCTGTTTCTTCAATTACATCAACCGTTACATTATGGTCATTCTCTAACAACTTATAATTGCATAGCATTTCTGAACTATTCTCAGAAATAACTTTACTTACAGGGAAAACGGACATTAGTTTTTTTCCAACCCTTTCAAAGTGCTTCTTAAAATCAGGCAATAGTTAGGGCTTTATGTTTAAAAATGAGGTTCCAAAGCCATAGGTGTCAGGTGTCAGGTGTCAGGTGTCAGGCACTTATTAGACAGAATTGCTTCATTCCTGAAACTCAAAACGACAATAATAGGTCATAAGTAACGCCTTGTCTCCAATTATGACGGTTTGGAAGTCACCTTGGAAGGGCTGCTGTTTTTCTCCCAGGGATTGCCGATATCCGCAAGGCTCTCCATAGAGGAAAGATTCTCCAAGGCCTTTTTTAATTGGACCCCGTTACGAAAGGAAATTTCCATTTTGTAATCAGACCCTTCAAAAAAAGGAGGTGGGGTGATCCTGACTCCTTTTGGAAGTGCAAGTTCTGAGATCGCTTTTTTGAACCCCCTTTCCGCTTGGACAACGGAAGGTAAACGCCATTGTCGAAAAAATTTCATCATTGCCTTTGCTTTCTGGGGTTCGTTCATTCGGCTGTCCAGCCCCATCTCTCTGATGCTTGCTTCCGTCAGAAGATTGGAAACCGATCGTTTTTCAATGATTGAGATATCGCTTATAAAATCAATTAGCTGTCGCTGTTGGTTCGTGTTTAACCTGAGGTTTGAAAAAAAGTACAGGATTGCATCCATGGCATTTTTTTCAAGCTCCAGGAGCATCTTTACAGCCTGAAAGGACAATGTTCCTTTTGCAAGAGCGGTTTTGCCGGTTTCTCCTAATTCGGTTGCAATTCTTTTATAGAGAAGAAAAACATCTCTTCGTGGCATCAAATCCAGTATAGGCAGATAATCGTCAACAATGGATTGCTCAGGGGTCAATTTCTCTAACTGTACCAGCACCATCGCTTTTTCCACGTCGTTTAAATGTCTTATGGAGAGGTTGTCGTAGAGATTCAACAGGAGACAATGCAGGGGATCGAAAACTGAAGCCTGAAGAATTTCACATGGTATAGTATGATAGCCCATCTGTTTCAGGACTTCTATCCTTCGATAACCGCTGATAATCAGTAACCGGCGTGGTATCTCAGAAGCAATAAGTATGGGACTATTCAAAAGCCCAATATTCTTAATGGACTCCATCAAAGGATTCAGATCATATCCGAAGCTCATGCAATAGGGACCCGGAAAACATTCGATGGTATCGATTGACACCATTTCACTGGAAGTACCCGTGAGAACATCTTTTTTCATATTCTTAAATCTCCGTCTTTCACCTAAAGACAGCAATTAGCTTTTAAGCTATTAGCCGTTAGCTTATAGAGCTAAGCTAACCGCTAAGTGCTAATTGCAGCTTTTAGGTTTCATTAAAAAAGCCCTCACAGGGGAGGCTTCTCCTTTTTTTATTTTGAGCGCGGGGCAGAACAGCGTGAAACGGCCTGGCAAAACACCCTCAAGATTGATTCCTTCAAGAATCAGGATATTGTTTCCAAGGATCTTGCGATGGTTGGCAAAAATAGAATCGTTATATTTGTCAATAGAGATGTAATCAACTCCTACCAGCCCCACACTCTTTTCAACGCAAAAATCAACCGCTTCCTCGGAAAGATAGACATAATCTTTTGAAAATACACCATTTCTGCAGAGGCCAAGCGTTGAGTTCTTCGTCTTAAACAGGAGTGCATCCCCCGCGTCAATCTGTACGTCTTTCAGTTCCTCTGGAAGGATAACCCGGTTGGTGATTTCAACAACTCTGGCCGGAAATATGAAATCCGCTGCTGTATATTTGTCAATGGACCTACCCCCGCGAACAAAATGGGAGGGTGCATCGATATGTGTTCCTGAATGGGAGCTCATTATAAGGTTGGAAAGTTCGCAGTTTCCTTCATCCTCGATATTTTCGATGATTTCTCTCGAAAAAGAGGCATCTCCCGGATAGGTGATCGATTCTTCTCCCAGCAAAACAGTGATGTCGTAAACGGATTTATAGGGGTTCATTCTTTTATCCTCAACCTGATCATATCTCTGATGGAGTTGATTTCATTGCACCGTAAAGCGCGGGCTATCAGAAAATAGATAGTCATACCGCAGAAAATCAGGATGACCAGATTCGCAATCTTTGTTCCCCAAAACATGTGGGATTTCGTTGAAAAAAAGTTATTTTCAAGAAAACAAATTCCAAAACCCATAATCACGGATGCAAGTAGAGATTTCGCAAAGGATTTCAGGACCGGCTTATACAAGAGAGAAGGTAGCTTTTTTTTCAAAAATATTGCCAGAAGACAAACCTGAACACCCGATGCTATTGAAAGAGAGAGAGCAATTCCACCATGACGCAGAGGTCCCATCAAGATAAGACTTGAAATGAGATTTACAAAAAGGGAGACGACAGCTATTTTCACCGGCGTTTTGGTATCCTGAAGAGCATAAAAAGCAGATATCATAACCCGGATTCCCGAGAAGGCCCATAATCCGAAAGCGTAAAATAAGAGCGCCTCATAGGTCATGGCGGAGGCGTGAGAACCAAATGCGCCCCTTTTAAACAGGATATCAACGATCGGTTGCCCAAGAACGATCAAACCAATCATAGACGGCAGAGTGATGAAGAAAATCAGGCAGAGGGCGTGGTTCAAAGTGTCAAAAAAACTGTTCAAATTTCCGTCTGCGGCCTCTGAAGAAAGGGAAGGGAGCGCTGCCGTACTTATAGCAATCGCAAAGATGCCAAGGGGAAACTGGACAAGACGATCGGCATAATAGAGCCACGACACACTGCCCTCTGCCAGAAAACTGGCCAACAGGGTTCCAAGGAACTGATTGAGCTGATAAACTGCGGAGCCGAAAATTGCCGGCAACATCAACAGACCGACCTTTTTTATGGCGGGATGGCGGGGTTCCCATCGCGGAGTAAAGGATAGGGACTTTGCCGTCGGGGGAATTTGCAAGGCTACCTGCAAAACGCCCCCGATCAGGACACCAATCGCCACTCCCGTAATGGGTATGGAACAATAGGGGGCGATAAAAAAGGCTGCCCCGATGATTCCCACGTTGAGGAAAATAGGAGCGGCAGCAGGTGCTGCAAAATGCCTCATCGAATTCAGTACTCCCATGAAAAATGCGACCATGCCGATAAAAAATATATACGGGAAGGTGATTTTTGTAAGAAGTACGGTGAGATCGTACTTGAATCCTGAACCGCCGAATCCGAATGCCTGTACTCTGACAATCCATGGCGCGAGAAGAATACCTGCAACCGTGACCAAAAACAGAACCAGGATGAGTATGCTGACAAAAGCCCCGGCAAGTTCAGAGGCATCACGTTTGCCCTTTTTCGAAAGGAATTCCGTGAAAACTGGAATAAAAGCTATGGTCAGGGATCCTTCTGCAAACAAACGCCGCAAAAGATTCGGTATTTTGAAGGCCACAAAAAATGCGTCTGCCGCCACTCCTGATCCAAACATGGCGGCAAGGACCATGTCCCGCACAAGTCCGAGGATTCGACTCGCTAAGGTAAAAAACCCTACTACCCCTGCGGCGCGACTCACTTTGCTCTTTTCAGAACCAACCGATTCTTCCTGATGACAGAAAATCCTTGACATAAATTCCTGAAGGTTTAAAATAAAGAGTTCAAAATAATACATGGAGTTTTAGTCCTCCAAAGCCGGAACAAATGAGATACCGGCTCTTGCGACATCACGACTCCAATAATAGAAAATTCCTTAAGGAGGAACTGAGTTGGCTAACCACAAATCGGCAGTGAAAAGGGCAAAACAAAGCGAAATTAAGCGGGTACAGAACAAGAGTTACAAGACCAAGATGAAAAAGGCAGTGAAAGAAGTCAGGGCGGCAGTGGAGAACAATTCAGAACCAGAAGCCCAAGAAAGCCTGAAGAAGGCTGTGTCTATCATTCAAAAGACGTCTTCCAAGGGTGTGATCCACAAGAACCAGGCATCTCGAAAAATTTCCCGTTTGCAAAATCAGGTGAATCAACTTGCAGCCTCCGAAGGTTGAGCTAAAAGAGAAATAACCAGCATTTCAAGAACCAGATGGGTTTGCGATCCTGTTTTTAAAAGCCCGTCTGCGTCATGCAGGAGATGCAATCCTTGTTCAAGTTCGTCCAGCGTCCATTTCTTGGACTGCTGGACGATTTTTTTTACGAGGAACGGGGGGACTCTTATTTTTTTTGCCACGTCAGCCTGCCCCCCGCCTGCCGCCAGAATGGCTCCTGTCTCCAATAGGAGACGTATCTGCCGGTTAAGCATGCCGATAATTCCAAAAGCGGCATCCCTGCCCTCTTCTTCAAGAAACCGGTACAATACCGAAACCGCTCGGCTCCGATCCTTGGATGATATGTGATCCATGAGTTCAAAGATCGTGTAAACTCTGCTGTATACGGCAGATTCTTTGATTTCCGCCACGCCTATTGGGCGGTCTTCGTGTCTCAGGTGAAGTTTTACCAGTTCCGTATGGATTTCCCTCAGCCGATTTCCAATAATTCCGTGAAGATATTCGCAGGCTTCCCCATTGATTTTCAACCCAATGTCGCCTGCCATCTTTTTTATCCAAGGGGGAATTTGACTGTCGTAAAGGGGTTTGAAATGCACCGCCACCCCCATTTGTCTGCATTTCTTATAAAATTTTTTCTTAAAATCGGTTTTAAGGGAAACAAAGACAAGAAGGGTGCTTTCTACGGGGTTTTCTAAATATGGAAGGAAACTTTCGAGAGCCGAAGGGGAAAATTTCTCCACTCGTCGTACGATAATGACCCTGTTTGAAGACATGAAGGGAAGGGAACGCGCATCATCAAGGATATCCGCGGTAGAGGCATTGTCTCCGTGAAATACCCGGAGATTGAAATCCCTTGCTGCTTCTTCAACACAAGTCTTGCGAATGAAATCCAGAAGTTTCTCTAATCGAAAATCATCTTCTCCATAAAACAGGTAAACCGGACCCATGTCCCCTTTTTTCAGTTGGTTCATAACCCGTTCAGGGCTCAGGTCCGAGGCCATCAGAATCGTTCCATCGTCTTCATATAGATCCTTTCTGCAAACAGTTTAGCAGCAGCTTCAACCGCTTTTCTTTCGTTGTAAGCCGTAATCATCGGATCTGGATTCACAGAGAAGGAAACTTTTTCTTCCATGTTCGGATCATGCCAGACGACATCCCCGGTTTTTCTGTTCAAAAGTTTTGCATCCAGTCGAATCCTCACCCAGCGGGAGGTTGTCACTTCAAACTTATCCTCGCCGACCCTGTAGCTCAAAGGTTCCGTGCTGATTTTGTTGACCACGCCGATCAGAGCCATACCCGCCTTGTCTTTGGAAACGAGCGGTATTTGCGAATGGCTTACAAATTCCCTGCGAATAACTCGAGTAAAATCACCTTCGAACCCCAATGTGGTTGAGGGACTCGTCATCATGGGGATGGAGAGGCTGGAAATCTCTATTCGCGAGGGTTGACCGGTGGCCTGGAGGCTATATCCACAACCTGCTGCAATAAAAAGAAAAATAAGGGGTAGAAAATGTTTCAACATTCGGGATTCACCATCAGCATTTTCTGTAATATCTGAAAAATGCAATTAGCGGTTAGCCATTAGCTATTAGCCGCACAAAATCAGTAATTTATGGTCTAAAAGATTAAATAAAAAAAATTGGCTCATCGCGGATTAACGTGAAAACCGCTTTTTTATCAACCATTGGGCTCAGACCAAGAGTGATCTAGCAAATCAGCCTCGAACATAGAAACGACCGTCATTCCTGCGAAAGCAGGAATCCAGGTAAGCGAGCCTGCGAGACTCCG
>CAYOWC010000012.1:0-25464 GCA_964407525.1 uncultured Desulfobacteraceae bacterium
CCAGTTCGGTGTCAAGTCTCTTCATATGGAATATGAACCTTCTGTTTTTTGTCACGGAAACGTCGTGCCGAAGTCTTTTTTCTTTTTCCGCATAGATGCTCTTGTTCTGTTCTTCGCTTGTGCACAAAACGCTCAGAAGGTCACGCACATTGGCACCCTCTTCTAACTCAATCTCCCTTTCCCCGGCCCCGAAAATGGCCCTGAACCTGGTGTGAAATTTAACATGAACTTTCATATTTTTCACCCATATAAACACAAAGGCGGCTGGAGAAGAAAGGGGCTTCCCCAACCTGCCATTTCACAATGTTTCCGGGATAACGGTTCAGATTCTTTCGTTAACCCAATGCTGAATATCCGAAAGGACTTGATCTTTTTCCGCTTCGTTCAAAATCTCATGATAGAAATCTTCGTAGATCTTCAGAGTCTTATCTTTGACGGAAATGTTTTCGTGAAGATATTCCGAAGAGGCCTTGTCCACAATCTGGTCCCCTCCCCCATGGAGAATGAGACAGGGATAGTCATAGTTTTTCAGGTTTTCCGCGAGCCATGCGGCCCCTTCTATGAACACGGTGGTAAGCAGTTTCAGCGTTGTTTCTTTTAAAACCAGCGGATCATTCTCGTAATCTTTCACCACTTCCTGGTCTCTGCAGATAAGGGCGGAAAGAGAGTTGGGGATGGGGGTTTCCGGTGCGTTTTCCACATCCATTTCTTTGAGCGCATCAAAGATGGGCAACTCAATGATAACGGGTCCGGAAAACACCTGCCCTTTAAGTTTTCCCGGATATTTCGATCCATATCCGGCCGTGATGAACCCTCCCATGCTGTGTCCCAACATAAACAGGGGCAGGTTCGGGTTCTCTTTTGTGGCCAGATCCACGAAAAGGTCGGCATCATCGATGAACGGATGAAAATCATCCAGGTACCCTCTTTTCCCTCCGGATCGACCATGGCCCCGGTTGTCGAACCGATACACCCCGTAACCGAATTCGTTCAATTTCTGCACCACGTAATCATATCTTCCGCAGTGTTCTGCAAGACCATGGACGAGAACGATCATCGCCTTTGGATTTTCTGGAAAATCTTTGATGTGAAACAATTCCATTCCGTCCGGGGCCACGACCTTTTTTTCTTCATGCATTTCCATTCCTCCTTAGACCAAGCAATCCGGCCTTTCAATAATAGATAAACAATTCGGAATTCCGTACCTTTTTTAGCCTTTCACCGCCCCAAAGGTCAATCCCCGAATGATGTAACGCTGCATGAACCAGGCAGCGGCCAGGGTGGGCATGATGGCTGCAGCGGTACAGCCGGCCATAGCTCCCCAATTCATACCAGTAGCTGTCCAGAAGGTGGAGAGTCCGATATTTACCGTCCGTGCGGCTGTCCGTGTGAAAAGGAAGGCAAACAGGAATTCGTTCCAGGAAAATACCAGACAGAAAATGGCCGTGATGGCGGCCCCCGGCTTGATGAGAGGGAAAATCACTTTTCGAAAGATGGCGAGCTGGCTGTGGCCGTCGATCATGGCCGCCTGTTCCAGCTCGACAGGAATTTCCCGAAAGAAACCGTAGAGCAGAAAGATGGCAAAAGACATATTGAAGTAGAGGTAAAGGATGGTCAGACCGAAGGTCGTGTCCAGAAGCCCCAGGGCCTTAAATCCGAAAAAGAAGGGGATGGCCGCCACGGCGCCGGGGAACATTCGGGTGGAGATGGTGATAAACAGAAGATGTCCGTGACCGGTGTTGTAACGGGAGAAGCTGTAAGCGGCGGGTAGAGAGACCGCCATCACCAGGGCCGTGCTGGACACTGCAACGACAAGCGTATTCCAAAACTCCCTCAGGAATCCCGTCTTGAAAAAGAGATGATGGTAGTTTTCCAGGGTGGGAGAGAAAACAAAGAGTTTTGAAATGCTGGTACTGTAAATGTCGGCGTTGGCCTTTATGGATGTGAGATACATCCACATGAGCGGCAAAACAAATATGAGAAGAACGATAATCGTGCCCAACCAAAATGCAACGGATTTTATTTTCATGGTATGCTCCCTTTTCTAAACCTTATCCTTCTTGGCTCCCAAGCACTTTCATAAGCTGCCGGAACATGATGGCGCAAACCACCAGAGTTAAAACCAATGAGATGATGGCCATACTCGATCCTCGACCGATATCAAAGTAAACAAAGGTTTCCCGGTAAACCTGCCAGTCCAGCAGCTCGGTTCCCGCCCCCCCTCTTGTGGTTCCGTAGAGCGGGTCAAAGAGTCGAATCAGCCACATGGTCCTTAAAAGAACGATGATCATAATCAAAGGGACCAGGTTGGGCAGCGTAATTTTCCAGAAGGTATACCATGCGCTGGCCCCGTCCACCCGGGAAGCCTCGAACATGTCTCTGGGGAGACTCTTCAAACCGGCCAACAACACAAAGATGGAAAAAGGAGTCCACTGCCAGATGGAGATCATTGCAATCGTATAAAGCGCCCACTTGGGCGAAAACCAAAGGACCTTAGGGAGCCCAATCAGATTCAGGGTCAGGTTGATAACCCCGAAATCATATTGAAGAAAAAAGTTCCACATCATGGAGACGGCCAGCGGGGAGATAAGAAGGGGAAGCAGGATGAAACCCCGAATGGGATTCTGCCCCCTGAATTCCCGATTAAACATGACGGAGATCCCCATAGCAACGACCAGCTCAACACCAATACTGAAAACCAGCACCTGGAGGGTCTTAAAAAGGGCCAGCCAGAATTTGGAATCCCGTAGCACGTCCCGGTAGTTTTCCAGTCCGGCAAAGGTTGGAGGTTTTCTCATTCCCCATTCGTGAAAAGAGTAGAACAGGCAGTAGATCATAGGATAAAGCATGAATATGGCCAATACCAGAAGAAGGGGAATAATCAATGTCCATTTGTAATACTTCTCACCGGTAAGGGTTTCCCAAAGTGTACGCTTTCCTGAAAAATCCAGGGGAGCTACCATCTCTGTGTTAATTTCGTTTTCACGGACTGACATGAAAAATACCTCATACGTTTTCTTTTGGAAAAGAGATCCTTCAACAATTTTTCATAATGGTTATTGAGAGAGGTATCCCCCCCTAAATACAGAGGAGATACCTTACTTATAGACCGGTTTATTTCTCTTCCCGAATGGGCAATTCCCCGAATTTCTTCTGCAATTTAATCGTTTGGTTGGTGATCCTCTCCACCGCCTCGTCCGGCGTGACTTCGCCGATGGCAGCTTCATGGAGTTCAACGATCTGCATCTCATAGATCTTGCCCATGGCGACGCTGTTAAAATGGAGATAGTCGTTTACGTAGGACTGTTGGGCCTTGAAGCCTGCGCTGTTGGCCTCGCCTCGCCTTCCGCATTTTTCCCACCAATCGGCGCTCTTGTACTTGGGATTATCCAACACGTCTCTCCGCACCGCGGAAAGGCCGCCTTCGTGGATTTCCGTCTGGCAGGCAAAAGAACCAAAATATTTAATGAGCCAATAGGTGGCCTCAGGGTTTTTGCTTGCCTTGGCCACGGCCGTATGGAAGTTGCCGATATAGGGCTGACCACCCAGGGGCAGGCTTAACGCCATTTTGGCTCCCGGGATCTTGTCTTTGACTGATCCTGCCCAGCTATCCAGGCTCGCATAAGTAAAGGGAAGAATTATGGTTTTGCCTTCAACGAATTGGGGTACAGTAAAATCCCAGTGCCCGGTGAGGCATCCCGGTGAGGCAAATTTAAGCAGGCTTTTGTAGTAAATGATGGCGTCTTTGAGGATTTGTTTGTCCTTCTTGGTGATGAGCAATTCCTTCGGATTTCCATCCTTGTCTCTTACGACGTTAGCCCAATGCCCCCCTGCACCCCATACCAGGGTACTGAATTCGTCGTTAATCTCAAAGCGACCTGCCATAAGTGCCAGGCCGTAGATATTCTCTTTGAGCGGTTGACCTTTCAGGAGTGCGCCCTTTTTCCTGGTGAAGAATTCTCCCTGGTCGTAGAGTTGCTGTCTGGTTTGGGGGGCTGCCAAATCGTACCCGTATTTCTTTTTGAAATTGGCCATTTCCGTGGGGTTTTCAAACACGTCCTGGCGATAAGCGGTGAACATCTGGTAGTTCCAGTAGGGGACTCCGTAGAGGACACCCTGACGGTCGGAACAGGTGCGAACCATGGTCTTGTCGAACCCTGCCATGTATTTGTCCAGAGCGGCCACACCATCAGGCTCATATTTCTTGGCCAGATCCTTGAGGGGCCACAGGAACATAGCCCATTCGTTGGTGGTGGAAGCCTCCACAATAATGGCATCATAAGCCCCGGTTTCCCCCAGGAGCTCCACATTCATTTTGGGATAGATGCTGGACATGATCAAGGTCTCGTAGGTTACCGGGACCCCCGTCTTTTCTGTAAAAGCCTTCATATGAATGGGCATCAGTTTTTCCGCCACCGCCAATCCCCCGAAGACGGATACGTGAATAGGCGTTTTGTTTTTGATCGTTGGGATATCCTGCAAGTCAAATTTCTCTCCTGCAAAAGAGACCCCTGTGAATGTCACGGCCAAAAGACCGGCCAGGGCAATCCCCACTACCGTTTTCGCCAAATTTTTTCTCTGTTTCACTGTGTACCCTCCTTATTTCTGTTTTGGGTTGTCAACCGGACTTCCTGATTCCTGGTTTTTTCACCTCCTTTTCAACGACGCTGACGCTTATTAAGCTTTTCTGTTTAACTACTTGAAAATGTTTCTCCATACAAAATCGGGGTTTCTCCATCAAAAAGATGGATTTTGTCGTCTCTGAAACAAAGGGATGCTCGCTCCCCCACATCACCCAGCTTATGTCCCAACACGGCCACGCTGATTTCGGTCTGATTACGATCTTCCAGTTTGAGGGTCAAAATCGCATTTTCACCCTGAAATTCCACCAAGTCCACAGAACCGGCGATGGAGGGTCTCCCCTCTTCCATAACCATAGCAAGGTCAATCTCCTGGGGCCGGACCCCCAATGTAATCGGGCCGCCCACATATTTCTCCGGGGCCTCCCCTTTGAACGGAAAAACCACCTTTCCCCGCCCCGTAGCTATTGACACATGGGAACGATCCTCCAAGGTAGCGGCGATGAAGTTCATCTGAGGCTCTCCCACAAACGTGGCCACAAATTTGTTGGCCGGGCGATTCCAGATCTCGTCAACCGTTCCGACCTGCTGCAGGGCCGCGTGATTCATGACTACCAGTCTGTCACAGAGGGTAACCGCCTCCGCCTGGTCATGGGTTACATAGATGGTGGTCAGTTTCAGTTCGTTATGGATTCTCCGAACCTGGGCCCTCATTACGGCACGCAGGCGTTGATCCATATGGGAGATGGGTTCGTCCAAAAGCGTTACATTGGGTTCTCGAATGAGCGCCCGGGACAACGACACCCTTTGCTGGCCGCCACCGCTGAGGCTGTTGGGCCGTTTCTGAAGGACATCGTCCACCCGTAGCTCCTTTGCTATGGCCATGACCCTTCTGCGGACCTCGCTCTTTTCAACCCCCTGGGCTCGCAGGGGGTAGGCGATATTGTCAAAAACCGTCATGTGGGGGTAAAGGGCGTAAGATTCGAACGCCAGAGCAATATTTCTCTCGCTGGGGGACAGTTCGTTTACACGAACACCGTCGAAAAGGATCTCCCCCTCCGTGATATCTTCCAGCCCAGCGATCATTCTCAGGGTCGTGCTTTTTCCACTCCCCGAAGGACCGAGAATAGCCAGAAATTCCCCGTCTTCGCAAGTAAAATTCACGTCCCGAACGGCAACGACTTTCCCGCCGTAAACCTTTCCAACCCCCTTAATCTCAAGCTTGCTCACGGTGCCTCCCTCTACATTTTCGCTATCTTTATGGTTTTCTTGAAGAAAAGCATATGCTCCTGGTCGAAATCCAACCAAACCTTGTCAGACATACCAAAATCGGCCTGGCCCTCCAGGCTCACCTGAAGGAAGGAGTTCTCCAATTCAAAGGTGAGCATGGTCCCTTCAGGGGTCCGGAAAATTGCATAGATAGGCAATTGAAAAGCGTTCCTGGATTTCTTTTCCCCGGCCACCCGGATATGAAAGGAACGGATTCCCATACGCACCGTGGATTTTCCGCCTTCCTTTTCCACAACGCTTTCCAACGGCTCAAGCAGGTCTTCCTGAATCTCAATGTCAAAATTGGCCGTACGAAAACAGGTCTGACCATCTTTTTTTAGAATCTCCCCGTCCATGAGGTTGGTAGGCGGATCTCCAATGAACCGGGCCACAAAGTCGGTGGCAGGAGTATCGAAAATCTCCTTTGGAGTGCCCACCTGTTCAACCCTTCCCCTGTTCAAGACCGCCACCCGGTTGCTCAACCCCAATGCTTCCCGGTAATCGTGGGTCACATAGATAATGGCCGTACCCATTTTACGAGACATCCTCTTAAGGGATTTCTGGGTGGAAAATTTGAGCCGGGCATCCAGGTGGGCTATCGGTTCATCCAACAGGTAGACCTGGGCCTTCCTGACCATAGCCCTGGCAAGGGATACCCGCTGTTTTTCACCCCCGCTCAATTGCACCGGTTTTCTATCCAGCAAACGCTTGATCCCTAAGAATTCAGCGATTTCCTCTACCCGCTCCCGCTCCTGTCGGCGAGTCAGATTCGCCCTCGCCTTAGGGGTTGTCAGGGGAAAAGCGATGTTTTTATAGACAGTCAGGTGGGGGTAGAGATTATAGGTCTCGAAGGCCATGGCCACATTTCTCCGCTGCGGGGGGAGATCGTTGACCGAACGCTCGTTGAAATAGATCGTCCCCGATGTGGGCTTCTCTATCCCGGCGATCATTTTTAAGATGGTGGACTTCCCCGCGCCTGCCGCACCCACAATGGAAAACAGTTCCCCTTCCTTGAACTCCATATTCAAGTCTTCTACGGCAATTTTTTTCCCATACGCCTTGGTCACATGTTCAAGCCTCACTCCAGCCATGGCTATTCGTCTCCCCCTCGCTCTTCTTCAAGTTCCCTCGGACCGTAGATGACCAGGCCAAGAAATACAACAAGCCCCAGCAATGCTCCGATCCAGAGGGGAATGTATAATTCGAGCCACCCCAGCCACAGAAAATTGATGCCAACAAAAGACAGGATGCCCCAAAAAAGCCAATTCCCCCACGTCATTCGCGGTAACATTCCGTTCAACCTCCTTTATTCGCTCTTCATCCATTCCCGTTAAAGACGGGATCTTTACATGCAGGCCAGGACGGTCCTCTTCACCAGGGCCTTGGCCACTTGCACCATATAGCCATTATCGTGCAACGGTTTGGCTTCGGCCACCGCAGCCTGACCCGCAGCCTCTGCACTGGCTTCGTTGATCTCTTTGCCAACAACGGCCTCTTCTGCTTTAAGCGCTCTATAGGGTTTTACATAGACCGCATTCAAGCAGATCCTGGCCCGCTTCACCAGATCCCCGGAGCGCGTGATCATGGCGGCACAGTTCACAATGGGAAAGTCGATGGATTTACGCAGGGCGAACTTGAAAAAGGCGCTTTTTGTTCCGTCGGCAGGTTTTGGTATCTGAATTTCCGTGACGATTTCATCGTCATCCAGGACCGTGGTCCTGGACACCTCCACCTGAAAGAAATTTTCGGCCGCAAGGGTTCGCCTGGACGTCTTGATTCGAGCATCCAGAGCGATGAGGGCCGGAGCCGTATCGCTGGGATGGACCGCTATGCAACCTTCTTCCACGCTGCCGCCGAAAATGGAGTGATAGCGGGTATCGCCGTTCAGAGCGTAACAACGACCCCCGCCTTTTCTGAGGCAGGGAAACCTATTTTCCGGATTTCGGTAATACCAGCAACGAATATCCTGGCAGATATTTCCTCCGATGGTACCCATCTCCCGCAGGTGGGGCGAAGCGGTCCTTCGGGCCGCTTCGGCCAGGGCGCCGTATCGGTTTTTTATGGTTGCATGATGGGCGATGTCCTCCAGAATGGCCAGGGGGCCGATTTTCAAACCATCCTTTTCTTCCTCGATGACATCCAGTCCGGGAATGGTCTTCAGATTGATGAGTGCCTCGGGGTAGCCGGGCAGGATTCGGTCTTTCATCTTGCCCAGGATATCCGTTCCCCCGGCTACGAGGTTCGCCTTGCCCTGATACCGAGTCAGGAGCGAAACCGCTTCTCCGACAGTCGATGTGTTGAAATGCGTAAAAGTTCTCATCCTTTCCTTCTCCCTAGTGTCCATCCATTAGTGGTTTTGTCGGCACTGCGGGTTTCCAATTCATAAATGACATTTTTGCAAGGTAAGTCGAAGATCCCGTGCTTTAAACAGGGAAAAACAAGGGTTTGTGCGGAGACGTACGATAGTACGTCGCACAAGGAAACCCGCAGTTTGACGCCGACATTGCGGAAAAGGGCCATTTATGGATGGAAACTCCCTATATTTTGCCTAAGGCTTTGAGCACCCTTTCCGGCGTAATGGGATAATCGTCAATCCACACCCCGATGGCATTGTAAACCGCAGGTCCCATCAGGGCAGGAATCATGGTCGAGACATCTTCACCGATTCCGGTCAGTCCGTAGGGGCCAAATCCCAACCTGGACTCCATAACGATGGTATCAATGGGCCCACAATCTTCAATGGTGGCGATCTTGTAATCCAGCAGATTGCCATTTAACATGACGCCGGTGACCGGATCGTGCACCACCTCTTCCCACATGGCGCGGCCCACTCCCATGTAGGTACCCCCATACATCTGCCCTTCACAGGCCATGGGGTTGATGGCCTTCCCCACATCGTTCACATTGACAACCTTTACAATAGTAATCTCGCCGGTGTCAGGGCACACTTCAATTTCCATGAAATGGGCCTGTCTGATAAACCGCGGTCGAATCCCTCCCTTGTAAGCCCCCACCTGTACGTGGTAACTATGCGTAAAGAGAGGTTCACTGAAGGGGGTTCTTTCCGTACCGTATAGTTCATAGAAGGCCATGGGACCTTCATCCCCGGAGGGGCCTACCAATTCAGCAAAGGTCAGTTTTTTAGAAGGGTCTTTTTTCGCATAGATAACACTGTCTTTAATATCCAGGTCATCGGGTGTCATATCCGGGAAAAAAGGTGGATAACTACCCCTTTGGGTAACGGCCCGGTCGCTGGTCACCGCATCAAGGACCTTTTCTTTGAGCATCCTTGCCGCATGTCTCACGGCAAAGCCGTTGACACTCATGTTGGTGGAGGAGTCCGGCGTCATGGTAAAAAAGCCGGGATCCACCTGGGGTCTGTAGAAGACATCTTCGATTTTCATCCCGATTTCATCAGCCGCAATCTGACAGTAGGCTGTCTCGGCATTGACACCGTTATCACAACGCATTCCCAGGATGTTGAGTGTACCGTCATTTCGTTCCAGACGCATGGCGATCTCGCCGGATCCGGCTGAATCCTCCCACTCATGGTTCCAGGTGAACCCAAGTCCATGGAGCCTTCCATTAGGCAGTCTCTTTGTTCCGGGTTGGTGGTGTTTCTTGTCCCATTCAATGGAAGCTTTTCCCTTTTTGATACATTCACGGAGGCTGTCGGTTTCGGGAAAGCCCATTTCCTTTTTCTCTTTTTTCGCCCATGCCATGTCGTGCCCGTGAACCCCATCGTTTTTCAGGGCAACCTCTATGGGATCCAAACCCAGTTCCGCGGCTACATGATCAAACACCAGGGTCAGCGTATGACAATTGGGAAGCTGCTCACAACGAACCGCCGTATTAGGTCCTTTATTGACCAGAGCAAGGGATCTTTTCCCATAGATATGGGGAATGGTGGTACACTCCTCAAGGTGCAGCGTAGGGCCCTGACCACCCCACATGGGGTTGGCATAGACAGTCTCCCCTTTCACCGCCAGGATGGTACCATCTTTTTTCGCGCCTACCTTGTACTGATGAACCCCTTCATCCATGGAGCCGCCATAGAAGTCTTCCCTCCGGGTAAACGTCCACTTCACAGCCCTCAAAGTTCGCCTGGCCAGGATGGCGGCACAATAATGGCCTGCCAGATTCCAGCCAAACTGGGACCAGCCCCCAAAACTTGCCCCTTGATAGAGAATGTGGAGCTGAATCCGGTTCATGGGAATTCCCCCGAACCAGGAAGAGACAGCCCTCTTCACAATATGGGGACGTTGTTGTTTGAGCCAAACTTCGGGATACTCCCCATTCCAGCGCCATACGCCACAGGGGCGCTCAGGACTGATATAGGTATGCTGAAGCCTTTTCGATTTGAATTCAAGGACCACATCCGACTCACCAAATCCTTTTTCCACATCTCCTCGACCGGACTCGAATTCTTCTTCCAGATTACCGTCGGGAAAATCGTCAGGGTTGGCTAAGGGAGCGCCTGGTTTCAACGCCTCATGGGGATCCAGAACGAAGGGCCTCTGTTCCCAATCCACCTGGACCAACTCCAAGGCTTCTTCTGCAATGTCTTCCGTGTCGGCAGCTATGGCAACACCCACCTCTTCCCCCTGGAAATGGGCTACCCTGGGAACGGGAAATCGGGGGGATACCCCATGGCCGCCAAGGTCTTCTTCTAACTGCACCTCCGGATCGTCATACCTCAGAACAGCTCTTACGCCGGGGAGGGCCTCTGCCTTTGTGGTATCCATCCCCTTGATCTCCGCATGGGGATAAGGTGAGGTAAGAAACCTCATGAAAAGCATTCCCGGTACCTGAACATCCATGGTGTAGTCAGCCAGGCCACTTGCTTTTTCTATACCGTCCAGACGACGTACGTCTCGTTTTCCGATATACTTTTGCCTGTCTTCAGGCAGGGGGTATTTGTCAAATCGCAAATTATCGAGAAGCTCCAGAGCCTTTTTCTTTTCAGGACTATGCATTTTATTTCCCTCCCTTACCCTGCGCCAAAATCTCGGCGGCCTCAAGGATGGCCTTTGGATGCTGCGGATAGGTACCGCACCTGCACAGGTTGCCACCCAGAGCCTCCCTAATCTCCTCTTCTTCAGGATCAGGGTTTTTATCTAACAGCGCCTTGGCTGTGGTAATAAAACCAGGAGTGCAATACCCACATTGCATGCAGTGGTGCTTCACATAGGCCTCCACCAGCGGGTGACCTGCATCGGCGATCCCTTCCGCCGTCTCCACAATATTACCATCGCATTCGATGGCCAGGGTCATACAGCTGAGGATCGACCTTCCGTTCATAATGACCGTGCACGATCCACAGGCTCCCCTGTCGCAGAACATCTTGGGGGAGGTGAGCCCTAATTTGTCGTGGATCAGGTAGTTCAAGGTCCACTCCGGCTGCACCTGGATTTGGTATTCGTCCCCATTGAGAGTCAATCGGATCATTCCTTCCGGCAGGGGCGCCGGTTCACCGGTATGCTCTGCCAGTGCATGGGCTTTCAGGTCCTCAAAGGCCTCAAATTTTGTACTGCAATAAGGACACAGGTATTTGTTCATTTGTTCTTTCACTTTTCACGACCTCCTTAGAACCCCGGATAAACCGGCACAGAAAAGATCTCACGCAAAGGCGTAAAGACGCTAAGATTATTAGTCGTTGACGACCCCAAAAATGCTGTTTCGAAAAATAAAGTCATCCAAGACGGGGTTATCCATTTATGGCCTTGAGACTCCTGAGCAGTACCGATTGACTGATGCGGTTTTCATAATTTTCTCTGAAATACTTGAGGCTATCCAGCACCGGTATCGGCGCTGTCTGGCCAAGGCCGCACAGGGAAGAGACTTTCATAGTTTCGGACAATTCCTGAAGAACTTCTATATCTCCACTCACCCCTTCTCCGCTCACCAGCCGTCCCAGGACCTCTACCATCACCTCAGTTCCTTCTCGGCAGGGGGTGCATTTTCCACACGACTCCTCATTGAGAAATTCCATGGTCCGGTACACGAAGTCGATCACATCACGGCTCTGATTAAAGACCATCACGGCACCGGAACCAAGCACCGTCTCATAGGAAAGGGTCGTTTCCAGCCTGCCCGATGGGATAATCGCACCGGTGGATCCTCCCACCTGCACCCATCCAATATCTTTAGCACCGGCCAGATTTTCCACCAGTTCCCGGAGGCTGCTTCCAAGCTCCATTTCGTACACTCCGGGCTTTTCCACGTCTCCGCTCACACAGAACAGCTTGGTTCCTTTGCTTTGTTCCGTGCCCATAGCCGCGTACCAGGCAGATCCTTTCTCCATGATAGGCGGAACATTGGCGAGGGTCTCCACGTTGTTGATAATGGTCGGTTTTTCAAAAAGGCCGCTTTGAGGAGGAAAAGGCGGTCGGAATCTCGACTCACCACGTTTCCCTTCTATGGAATTCATGAGCGCTGATTCTTCACCACAGATATAGGCCCCGGCTCCTTCCCGGATTTCGATCTTCAGATCCTTGAGGAACCCTTTCTCTTCGCACTGGCTAATCGCCTTCTGGAGTCCTTCAAGAAGATACCGGTATTCGGCCCGAAGGTAGATATAGGCTTTTCCGGCCCCAATAGCGTAGGCCGTTATGGCCATCCCTTCCAGCAGGCTAAAGGGATTGTGTTGGAGAATATAGCGGTCTTTGAAGGTCCCCACTTCCCCCTCATCAGCGTTACAGATGAGGTATTTCGTATCTCCTGGGGATTTCATGGCCAATTCCCATTTGACCCCACAGGGGAATCCAGCGCCTCCTCGTCCTCGAAGACCGGAGGCCTTCACTTCCTCGGTCACTGCCTCAGCCGACATGTCGAGGGCTTTTTTAAGGGCACTGAATCCGCCCTGCGCTTCGTAGCTTTGGATATCACCGGGGTCGATCTCGTCCGCTTTATTTAATAAGATTCTTTTTTCCGGCACGGTCTTATCCTCCAGATCTCTAATCACACGATTGCAGTATTTCTTTGATCTTCCCAGGCGTCAGGTTCCCATAAACCACATCATCCAACAGCATGGCAGGAGCCTGGTCACAGGCACCGATGCAGTTGGTCTGTTCAAAGGTAAAACGGCCATCCGCCGTGGTCTCGCCAGGGCCAATGCCGATTTCCTTTTCGATGGATGCGGCAAGTCCCTCCCCATTCTGGAGAAAGCAGGGTACGCTTTTACAAATCCTGATCACATGTCGACCCAGGGGTTTGGTAGACAGGAAAGAATAGAAGGTGGTGACTCCGTATACCTCTCCCACAGTCACTCCAAAGCCCTCGGCCACGTCCGCCATGGCTCCCTCAGATACGTATCCGTTTTTTTCCTGTTCTTCTTTGATCACACCAAGGAGTTCATTCCTCTCCATGTCAGGCTACCTCCCTGTTCGATTTGCTCAAGTCCGGTTTGGCCAAGTCAGGTTTAGTAAGCGCGGAGGTGGGGCAATAGTCGATGCAGATACCGCAATCCCGGCACTCTTCCTTGTCAAGAGTCGTATCGCAGTCCACTACCACCTTGGACTGGAAACCCCGATAGGCCATGCTGAAGATGTTCTTTTTGGCAATCTCGGCACAGGCCCGAACGCACCGTCTGCACAGGATGCAACGGCCCATGTCCCGCTGCACATAGGGGCTCAGTCTTTCCACCGGGTAGGCACGTGGTTTTTTCACCTGAAACCGTGGAGGCCCTACCTCCAGTTCGGCTGCCAGGTAATGAAGCTCGCACTCGCCTGCACATTCATCGGTTACGCAGGGACCCGTGTGTCCTGCAAGCAGAAGTTCCACCGTTACTTTGCGCGCTGCCATCACCTTGGGAGAGTTCGTTCGAATCACCATCCCTTCTGTAATGGGTGTGTGGCACGAGGCTACCAGTCTTGCCGCCCCTTCTACCTCTACCACGCAAACCCGGCAGTTCCCTTCAGGGGTCAGATCCGGCCTGTGGCAGAGGGTTGGAATATTAATGCCGGCTTCGTTGGCCGCTTCAAGGATGGTCATCCCGTCCGAGCCGCTCATCTTTTCTCCATCAATCACTATGTTCAGATCAGCCATTTCTCCCTCACTATGAGCTATATCTTGTTTTCACGAGCCAACTGAAAAAACGGGTATCTCCAAAATAGAAAACTACCGGCCCATCCAGCCTCCATCCACTGTCAACATCGACCCATGTACATAGTCGGAGGCCGGAGAGGCGAGGTACAGGGTGGCAGCGGCGATTTCTTCAGGTTCTCCATACCGGCCCGCTGGAGTCCTTTCCAATAGGGCCTTGGACCGCACTGAATCTTTCATCAGAGCTCCGATAAATTCGGTGGCAATATAGCCCGGAGCAATGGCATTGACATTGACCCCTTTGCCGGCCCATTCATTGGCCAGGGCTTTGGTCAATCCTGCAACCCCATGTTTGGAAGCCACATAGGCCGGAATATTGATTCCCCCTTGAAAGGCAAGGACCGAGGCAATATTGACGATCTTCCCCGATCCCTTTTCCAGCATAATCCGGCCTGCCGCCTGGCCCAGGATAAAGGAAGCGCTCAAGTCGATCTCCAGGGTGGCATCCCAATCGGACTCTGGAAAATCCTTGGCGGGGGACCTGGGACAGATCCCGGAACTGTTCACCAGGATATCTACATCTCCCATCTTTTCCAATACCGCGGGGATAACAGCCTTAGTCTCTTCTCTCTTGATCAAGTCTGCTCCGTGGTGGGTATATCGTCGTCCGAGGGCAAGAACAGCCCGTTCCACCTCTTCGCTGGGAGTCCTGCTGACTACTGCAATGTCAGCACCCGCCTCTGCCAGAGCAATGGCAATGGCCTTTCCGATGCCCTTTGTGCCCCCGGTTACCACAGCCACCTTGCCGTCAATGCGGAATTTGTCTAAAATCATTCAGTACCCTCCCTCGTCAGTGCCATGTTTCCCAGAACCCTGTCACATAAAAGATGCATTTAGCTTTTAGCTATTAGCCGTTAACTTAAAGATCCCAATCATTTGCATGACTTTTCCCTTTATTTGGGGTTTCACTTTTTGATGCCTACCTATTGCATCGTATGCAGCTGATATTGTGTGGCTATGTAACCGCTAACCGCTAATTGCAGCTTTTAGGTGTCATAAAAAAACAACAAGACCTCTGCGCCTTTGCGTCTCTGCGCGAGGCATTCTTTGTTGCGGCTACGCCGCCTTCGATTAGTCTTCCTGGTCTTTTTCGTCCGTCTGTTTCAGGAGTCCGTACCTCTCTATATTTTCATCCGCAAGGGCCTGGACTGCCTTGATTTCATTCTCCGCACCCTTGCCGGAAAACATATGCCTGAAACGTTTTTGGGATTTCAGATATTCATCCACCGGGGTTTTCTTCTTGAGTTTTCGAACCTTGGTTACCTTCCCGTCTTCCATCTCGAAAAGGGGGTTCAGCCCTGAAGCCACGCCCAGACGAGCTACTTCCAGGGTCTGATCCGAAGGGAATCCCCAGACCGACGGACAGGTGGTATCGATCTGGATATACCGGGGCCCGTGATAACCCATAGCCTTCTTCACCTTTTTTTCCAGATCCTTGAGATAGGCCACGGATGCCGTTGCCACATAGGGAACCCCATGGGCCGCGATGATCGTGGGAAGATCCTTTTTCCTCTGAAGTTTTCCAAAAGACTTCTTCCCGGCCGGATCCGTGGAGGTAGAGGAATAGAGAGGACTTGCACTGCTTCGCTGCCCCCCCGTGTTCATATAGGCACCGTTGTCCACACACATATAGAGGACATCATCCCCCCTCTCCAGCATGCCAGACAACGCTCCGAACCCGATGTCGAAAGTGGAACCGTCCCCGCCTATGGCAATCACCCGATCCTCATCCCTCTTCTGAGCCGCAAGGGCTGCAACAACACCCGTAGCAATGGCGGGTCCGTTTTCAAAGAGGTGATGGATCCAGGGCACCCTCCACGGGGAATATCCGTAAGGAGAAGTGAAAGTCTCCAGACACCCTGTGGGCGTGACGACAACGACGTTTTTCCCGGTGGCTTTCAAGATATGCCTCACCGCAATGGCCATACCACAGCCATGGCAAGCTCTATGGCCCGATTCAAACAGATTTTCTTGTCTCATAACTCCTTTATCATTCATGACTGGCTCCCCCGTGGCAAAATCGTTGGGTCAAGGCCGATCCACTGAGGTTCCATCACAGGGTTTCCTTCGTTGGATGCCTTTTCCATCGTTTCCACCAGATCTGCAACCCCATCCATATTGACCTCGCGACCCCCAAGACCAGTAATAAAATCAAGGACCACAGGCGCACCCGGTTTTCCGCAGAGTTTGGCTTTCAGGTCCATGCTGACGGCCCCTTCGCTCCCAAAGGAAAAATTGGCGTCCATGACCCCCACTACCTTGGCGCCTTTGACGGCTTCCCAGATATCTTCATGGGGAAAAGGCCGGTAGCAGCGAATCCTGACCAATCCCACTTTTTTCCCGGCTTCTCGAAGGCGATCCACCGCTTCCTTTACTGTGCCTGCCACAGAACCCATGGCAACGAGAACAAAATCCGCACCTTCTGTGCGATAGGCCTCTATGAGACCACCATGATCCCTGCCGGTAATAGCCGAAAGCTCTGAAAAAATTTCCTTGATCCTTCCCTTGCCATACTCCATCGCCTGTTGAACAGAGTATTTGAATTCCATCAACATGTTTTCTTCGGCATAGGACCCCCAGGTCTTGGGGTCGTCGGTAGTCAGGAAGTCAGCAGGTTGAAAGGGGGGAAGAAAACCATCCACCGCTTCCTGCTCCAGAAGCGAGACCTGTTCATAGGAATGGGTCAGAATCCAACCATCCATACACACCATTACCGGCAAAAGGATGTTGGCTTCTTCGGCAATTTTGAAAGCCGCAATATGGGTATCGTAGGCCTCCTGAATGTTCTCCACATAAAACTGCATGATCCCCGAGTCCCGCAAACTGATCGTATCCTGGTGATCCACCTGAATGCTGATCGGCGCCGAGATTTGTCGGTTAACCCCTGTAATCACGAAAGGAAGCCGCATGCCGACACTTGCATAAATGATCTCCGTCATGAGCAGCAACCCCTGGGAAGATGAGGCTGTGTAAGACCGACTTCCAGCTGCGGAAGCGCCACTGATAACGCTTGCAGCGGAAAACTCGGACTCTACCCGGACATACTGGGCATCCAGATCCCCATCGGCCGCCATTTTTGCCAGCGACTCTACGATGTGGGTCTGAGGACTGATGGGGTAGGCCGATATCACCTGGGGTCGACTAGCCTTCACGGCCAGAGCCACTGCCTCGGATCCCTCCAATACTTTGATAACGCTCATATCACTTCTCCTCCTTGATCATGGTAATGGCGTCAGCCGGGCACTCATAGGCACACAGTCCGCAACCCTTGCAATAATCGTAATCAATAACATAGGCCTCTTCGACCACGTGAACCGCGCTGTCGGGACACACGCTTTCACACTGGCCGCAGACCTTGCATTTTTCCATATCCAGGACCGGTCTCTCGTCTCTCCAACTGCCGGTCTTATACCCCAGAGACGTCCCCCCCCTGACCACTGCTCCGATCGTTAATTCCATATCTCTACTCTCCTTGCAGCATCTGATAGCTTTGTTCAACAACCTGAGCGTTCTTCTCTCCAAGAGTTCCCGGGAATTTGCTTCGAACCGCCTTGAGCGTAGCCTCCAGGCTCAATTCCCCGGTCACGGCGGAAAAGGCCCCCAAAAGCGCCGTATTCATGATGGGGCGACCCAGTATCTCCCGGGCCAGATCCTCTGCTGAAAAGGTCAGCAACTTGAAATCCCCACTGAGTCCCAACTCTTCGGCTTTCCTATCCGTGTTCACCAGAATCATTCCCCCAGGCTTGAGACCCTCCAGAACGTCTACTTCACCGAGAATGGTGACATCCTGCAGAATGACATAGTCCGCTTTGGTGACCCGACTTCTCAATCGAATGGGCTTATCGCTCAGGCGGCAAAAGGCCATAATCGGTTTTCCCCGCCTTTCTCCTCCTCCTCCAAGGAACGGAAATGCCTGTCCGTATTTCCCGTCTTCCAGGGCCGCAATGGCCATAAACTGGGCCAAGACGAGGGAGCCTTGCCCTCCCCTTCCGTGTATACTTATTTCTTTCATAAAATTCCTCCCATTGTTTCATATTGCGAAACGATATTTCGCAACATGTTTGAAAAAATATCACCAGTCCATTTCAGATGAAATGGCTTCGGCAGTATTGGTCACTAATACTGATAATTCCCGGGTTATCCTATCCATGGTCATAGTAAAAATGGATCCGGTCACGCTGATGGCCGCCTCGATCCGCCCTCCGGCCCTCACGGGGGCAGCGATACACCGGGCGCCTTCATAATATTCTTCGTTGTCAAGGGCGTATCCCTGCTTCTTAATGTTTTCCAGCTCTTCGAACAACTGCGCAAAGGTGGTTATGGTATTCTTTCCATAGACCTTTAACGGCCTGTCTTTGTAGAGTTCTTTGATCTCGCTGTGGGACATTTCTGAAAGTATCACCTTTCCACTGGCTGCTGCATGGGGATCGGTCCGGAAACCGATGAAGGTATCCAGCGACAGCACTCCTCCTCCGGTGGTTTGAATCTTATCAAGGCAGACCAGATACCCGTTCGTAAGGACATACAGGTGCACGGCTTCATTACATTTCTGATGTAGTTCCCGTAGATGCTGATGGGCAATTTTCCGAATATCCATATTGTCCAGGATAATATTGCTTATGGAAAGAAACTTGAACCCCAGGCGGTACTTTCTGGTTTCAGGATCCTGGGCCACATAGTCATAAGGAACTAAAGTACTCAGCATGTGGTGGATAGTGCTCTTAGGATAGCCAAGCCTCTTCGTTAGCTCCGAAAGGCTTAAACCCTGGGGGCTTCTACTCAACTGCTCAATGACTTGAAGACTTTTGTCAAGAGATGAAAGTTTCATATTTAGCCTTGTATTTCATAATATGAAAAGATGTTTCAGATATAATCCCCAGTAAACGGAAATTTGTCAAGATTTTTTTTCACTTCACTGCATATTTTTTTCCATTGATTCTTTCCAGAGGAATCCGGAAGGCAGAAGGCAGAAGGCAGAAGGCAGAAGGCAGGAAAAGATATAAGCCATCGGCTCAGTAAAAACAATAAAATTCTTCGGTTATCAGAAGGTGGACGGAACCGGAGAGAAAAAGGCATGATCGTCTTATATCGGAAAGTTTTGGAGCGTGATATCTTGAGTAGGTTGGGGTGAGGTACGAACCCCAACGTTTTCAGGTTAATCGCCTATGTTGGGGTTCATGCTTCACCCCAACCTACGGACTTAGATTGAGGTTCTCGTTTTTTAAGGTTGCCCTATTACGACGCTAATAGCATCCATCTTTCAGGCATCACTTCGAGAAGTATGTTATCAACTGATCCACATGGATTACACCATCAAAATTCAACTTTGATTCGTCCCCTTTTTTGAGTACCCCTTTCTCTCCATCAGGGTCACCTAAAGAGCTTACAATGATATCTGCGTCGCTCAAATCCTCATTCTCAGTATACACATTGGTAGTAGCCACAACATACAATCCTGCACCCTTTGCAGCCAGAATGCCGTTTCTGGAATCCTCGATCACAACACATTCCTCGGGACGGAGGCCTGCTTTTTCAAGACCCGAAAAATAAATTTCCGGATCGGGTTTCTTCTTTTTTACCATATCCCCGGCGAGTACAAATGCGAAATCAATCTCCTTCAGGACTCCCCTGGTGATGGCATTGGCGGATCGCTCGTTGGACGTGGTGCACACCCCCAGGGTAAGGCTATTTTCCATCCCTTCCTTCATCAACCTTCGAATTCCGGGTCTCAAAGGAAGCTTGCCGGTCTCGATGAGAGAGATGAAGATCTCGGTTTTTTTCTTGTGGAGATCCTTGATGAACTTGTCCTCTTCTTCCTTGCTCAGGTCGGGAAAAAGTCCCTCCTCATGAAAATAATGCCGCATTCTCTCCTTGCCGCCGGCAATTTGAAGAAGTTCCTGGTAACAGTCTACATCCCACTCAAAATCGTATCCAAACGCTTTGAACGCCTCATTAAAAGCAACCCGATGACCGTCTTTTTCGGTATCAATGATGACGCCATCCTGATCAAAAAAAATGGCTTTCAATTTTCCCATTTTTGAATCCCCTTTAATTGCAGTTTATCTTAATAATCAGCAATTCCAATTTTGAAAAAACCTCTCTGTGGGAGCGGCTTTCCAGCCGCGAAAAGTCGTGGCAAAATGCCACTCACACAGTCTTTTGGGATAAACCCGAGCTCATAATGAGAATTGCTGCTTAATAATCCTAAGCCTTGCCGGCACAACCCAACAAATCAATCCAGTAGTTAATTCTGCCTTTAATGGCTTCCTTGACGGCGATGTCGATTTTGCCCGGATTATATTCATCTCGATGTGAGGAAATATAGGAATAAGTTGTATCAATCAAAGCATATTTCAAATCGGTGGAGACATTGAACTTGGAGCCTCCCAGAGAAACCAGTTTCGTCACTACATCAGGCTGCAGGCCGGTGCCCCCGTGGATAACCAGTGGTACTGTGGCCCCTTTTCCGTTCATGATTTCGGCAATCTGTTCGAGTCTGTCAAAGTCGAGCTTGGGATTTTTTGTTTTGTAGACGCCATGGGCTGTTCCAATAGCAGGGGCAAAAATATCTATCCCTGTCTCATTGACAAACTCCATGGCCTGTTCCGGATCGCATAAGGCCGCTTCATCCTCGGCAACCTTGACTTGATCTTCTATCCCGGAAACCGTCCCTAATTCCCCTTCCACCGAGATATTTCCAAGGGCGTGACAGTAGTCGGTCACTTCTTTGGTTTGTCTGATGTTTTCTTTGAAATCCTGCTTTGACGCGTCGATCATGATATTGGTATAGCCCGCATCCGCACAGGTCTTACAGTATTCCACCTCGGTACAGTGATCCAAGTGGAGGCAGATCGGAATAGGAGCAGATTCTGCGATGGTCTTATAAATAGCCGTGATAATTTCAGGTTTAAGGAATTTCGAAGGCGACACTGATGTCTGGATAATCAGGGGTGCCTTTCTTTCGGTGGCGGCCTCTACAACGGCCTCCAACTGAATGAGATTGGTTATGTTGAACGCGCCCACCGCATACTTTCCCTCTGTTGCTTTCAAGAGCATATTCTTTGCATTTACTAACGGCATTTTTTCCTCCCGATTTCAATCATAAGGTTCTAAACAATAGTTCCGGTTTCACCCGGGACTTTTCCACATGTTCTAGATTGGTTAGACCGGAGAGCAATAGGGCGGAACGGTACCCAAAATCGTTGGCTCCCCGGATATCTGCTTCCAGGTGATCGCCTATCATGAGCACAGAACGGCGGTCAATGGTCTTGCCAAGCTTTTTTTCAAGCTGAAGGTGATTGTGCATGAAAATGGATGGATACGGTTTGCCTAAGTATACAGGTTCCAATGAGACTCCGTACCTATTCAAGACCTTCTGCATAAACCTGGCAACTCCTCCCGCCCCTATATGGATCCTCCCGGCAGTTTTGGGGTAATATTCATCCGGATTTGGCACGACCAACACACTTTCCGGTCTTTCAATAAAATAGTTTACAACACTGTTGATAACGGATTCCCAATCATAGTTGTCTTCACCGACTATGACACCTGTGCAGGAAGGGAGGTTTTTCAGATCACGAGTTATGACAAGCCCCGCTTTTTCGCCAAAACACGGAGTGCCAAAATCTCCCATAACGAAAAAGTTTTTACCCTGAAAACGGTGTTTCTGAACAAACTCCACCAGACCATCACCACAGGAAACGATCTCTTCAGGGTGGATTTCGAGCCCACATTTTTGCAGGGATAAAGATTTCCCTTCAACGGAGACATTCGAATCATTGGTGAGCAAGGAGATCGGGAACTGTTTCCGTCTCAGTTTGTCCAACAGTTCTTCACTTCCAGGCATTGGGCTATTTTCAACTATCAAGACACCGTCGATATCAAAAATGATTGCTTCCAGTTCATCCAGATGGTCTTCAAGCCATTCATCCAATGAACCGTAGATCTTTATTTTAAGGGAAGACGTGGATATCATAGTGCCTCAAAAAATCAATTTCCCGCAACCATAAGACGGTACGGTTTTTCGATGTACGTTTTTACGCTCTTGAGAAAACGACCGCCGTCTACGCCATCTATAATGCGGTGATCAAAGGTAAGGCTCAGCATCATTCGCTGGCCGGCCTTGACTTCTCCATTTTCCACCACTGCTTTCTCCACGATACTGCCCACACCCAGAATTGCGCTTTCGGGTGGGTTGATAATCGGTGTAAAGGCTTCCACATCCATGAATCCCAAATTAGTCAACGTGAAAGTGCCTCCTTGCAGGTCGTCTGGAACAAGCTTTTTTGACCGCGCTCTTGCCGCCACATCGTCCAGTTCTTCCTGAATAACGGCAACGTTCTTTTTGTCGGCATCCCGGATGACAGGAACCATCAATCCGTCCCCCACATCCACAGCCACGCCCAGATTGATGGTTTCCCACAAGCAGATTTCATCATTTATGACACTGGCGTTTATATGCGGTTGCTCCAATAGGACATTTGCGAGGATTTTCAAAAGAAAAGCATTATAAGATACGCGAACACGCTCATCTTCCGGCCCTTCTCCCAGGAGTTTTCGACACCGCACCAACTCGGCGGCATTGGCCTCCATAGTGATGGTCAGTTGCGCGGTTTGCTGCAGGCTCTCGTGCATTCGCTCAAAAATAACTCGGCGGATCCCACGGATGGGTATGATTTCCTTAACCACTTTGCCGCCTTTAGCGGGTGCGGGCTTCTTTTTAGATGCGTCCTCTATGGCCTGCAATACATCGGCTTTTACGATTCGGCCACCGGGGCCCGTGCCCTGCAGTTCATCCACATTGACACCCTTATCTGCCGCCATTTTTCTGGCGACCGGTGATATCTTCACGCGGGCCTCTTCATTTCCCTCAGCGGCTTGCAGCACATCTTTTTCTACAATACGACCCTTGGGGCCTGTCCCTTCAATGGTTGCAGGGTCAATCCCCATTTTCTTGGCCAGTTTTCTGGCCCGACCAGAGATCTTCACAGCGCCGGTATCTTTCTCTTCTTTCTTGGCCAGTTTCTTTCGGATGCCAGAAACATCCACCCCTTTTTCTTCTACTACTTCATCGCCAAGAAAGGCGTCCACATCCACTTTTTCATCAGGGTCTGCCAGAATCCCGATTGTGTCGAATATTTTCACCTTCTCATCGTCAGGCACAATGATCTTAAAAAGGACACCATCACCTGGAGATTCTATCTCAAAGACAACCTTCTCTGTCTCCACTTCACAGATAGCTTCCCCTTTTTTGACAAGTTCCCCCTCTGATTTCAGCCATCTTACAACTCTACCTTCCTCGATGTCCTGCCCCGCCTGGGGCATCATAATCTTTGTCGCCATGGTTGTGATCCTCGAAATGATTGTTGTTGCAAAAAACGGCTAAAAACTTACGTAATCTTGATTACGGCCTCAATGATGTCTTCGACCGTTGGAATACAAACCTTTTCCAGCTCAAGGTTGTATGGAATAGAAGTGTCCAGCCCACAAACACGCGATACAGGACCATCCAGGTCGTCATAGGCTTCTTCCATAATCATGGCTGCGATATCTCCGCCAACGCCACCCCGTTTACAGGCCTCATGCACAATGATCACATTTCCTGTTTTTCTTGCGGATTCCAGGATGGTTTTTTCATCCAGAGGTTTCAGAGTTCTCAGGTCAACGACTTCAACACTGATGCCTTCTTTTTCGAGAAGTTCTGCGGCTTCCAAACATTTCAAGGTCATATAGGAATAGGTAAGGAGGGTAACATCATCGCCCTCTTTCTTTACATCTGCTTCGCCCAGGGGAATCGAGAATTCTTCGTCGGGAACCTCTCCTTTGGTCATGTATAGCAGCTTGTGTTCCAGAAAGATGGTGGGCTGGTTATCCCGTATGGACGAAACCAGCAGACCATAGGCGTCGTAGGGTGTAGAGGGCATGACGAGTTTCAGGCCCGGGATGTGATAAAACAGGGCTTCCAGGCTCTGGGAGTGTTGGGCCGCAAGACCGTTTCCTGCGCCGCCCTGTGTCCTCAAAACCATGGGGACCTGTCCCTGACCTCCCGACATGAATTCATACTTGGCCGCCTGATTGACGATGGCGTCCATAGGAACAGTGGTGAAATCAACAAACAGAATATCCACGATCGGTCTTGCGCCGGCAAGGGCTGCACCCACCCCGGCACCTGTAAAGGAGGCTTCGGCCAGAGGCGTATCTATCACCCTCTCTGCCCCGAATTCATCGAAAAGTCCCACCGTAACCTGATAGGATCCTCCTCGTTTTCCGATATTTTCTCCCATAACAAAAACCGTGGGATCTCTTCTCATTTCTTCAAAATGTGCTCTATTCAAAGCTTCGCGATACATCATTTCAGTCATTGTAAACCTCCTTACATTGGTGGCCTTTATCAGTAATTGGGGATGCTTGCCAAAAACTCATCCACCGATGGTTCCGGGCTGTTCTTAGCGAATTCGATGCCTTCTTCCAGTTCCCGGTCTACTTGTTCTTCTATGGCTTTCAGCTTCTTTTTATTCTTGATTTTTTTCCCTAAAATATCAAGGGGATCCTTTGCTTTCCAGGCTGAAAGCACCTCTTGATCCATGTAAAGACCCGGATCATTGACATGATGACCGCCGTGCCGGTAAGTCTTGGCTTCAATGAGGGTGGGGCCCTCTCCGTTCAACGCCCTTTCCGCAGCGCTCTTGGTAACTTTGTAAACCTCCACCGCGTCATTTCCCTCGACACAAATGCCAGGCATTCCATAGGCCGGTCCTTTGCAGGCCAGATCGCAGTTTCCAAAGGAACACTCCACCGGCGTGGAGACAGCATAGTGGTTGTTCTCCAGCATGAAAATGACCGGCAAATCAAAAGTTGCGGCAAAGTTCATGGACTCGGCAAAAAGGCCCTGGTTGGCAGCACCATCGCTGAAAAAGACAACAACCACCTTCTTTTCTTTCTTGACCTTGATGCCCATGGCAGCACCGGCGCCTAAAGAAAGACCGGCGCCAACAATACCGTTGGCCCCAAGGTTGTTGTCCTCTTTGCTGAAAATATGCATCGATCCTCCAAGGCCCTTGCAGTATCCGGTGGCCTTTCCCATGATCTCGGCTACCATTCGCTTAAAATCACCGCCTTTACTGATGCAATGACCGTGGCCACGGTGGGTACTCACAATAAAGTCATCCCGACTTATGGCTGCGCAGACGCCTGCTGCAATGGCTTCCTCTCCCAGATAGGGATGCAGATAGCCCCGTATGAAACCTTGTCGATAAAGGTCCATGCATTTGAGCTCAAACTGACGCGTCGCATAAACGTTACGATACATCTGCAAAAGGAGCTCCTGGCTGACACCTTTGGTGGATCCTTTCTTCTTTACAGCCTCTTTTTGCGGTGATTTTTTACTCATTTTTTTCCTCCTTACGAATTTGGTTCGGGCCGGTAGGACCTGAAAGAGACTTTTTCAAGGAGCCTATCTTTCATCGTAGATCTCCTCCGGGAAATCTACTTGGCAGTTGGTTGGGATGGTAGG
>CAYOWC010000012.1:25564-41253 GCA_964407525.1 uncultured Desulfobacteraceae bacterium
TAGGCTGCCGGACACAAAACATAAAAAACGATCCTATCCCATATTTGTCCACGGAAACGTGGATCCAAAAACACCTTTAGTACAATATTACAATGTTATTTTATTGGTCAAGAAAAAAATTGACAATTCTCAATATGGATTTTTTGCTTTTACCATGGTGCCCCCTGACAGCATATCTTATCTTTAGCTTGGTTTGTTTTACCTTGACAATGAATTAATGTAGTAATATTACACAAATACAACTGAGATTAAACAGAGGGTAAAGAAAAGGGTGAATTACGATTCAATCGTGACCCCAAGGCAGGTGAAACCAATGGTGATAGACCAACAATCCAAAGTTCCCCTTTACTACCAATTGAAGGAAGAACTTAAAAAAAAGATTCTGAAAGGGGAGTTCCAGGAAGGCGATCTCCTTCCTTCAGAGCGAGAGTTTAAGGAACGATACGACATCTCATCCACTACCATACGGCGGGCTCTCAATGACCTTGTCCACGAGAATTTCCTGGAAAGGAAGGCCGGTAAAGGTACCTTTGTACGCATGGGCAAGGTAAAACGAGACCTGAGAAAAGTCCTCGGTTTTACCCAGAACATGAAGGAGATGGGACTTGTCCCCACAACGCAGGTCTTGAGCAAGAAGGTCATTTCGGCCAATACCTTTTCTATAGAGCGGATGGGCTTGAAAAAAGGAGACAAGATTGTCAAACTTGAGCGATTGCGCCTGGCCAATGACGTTCCCATGATGTTGGAGACCAGGTATATTCGCACAGATCTCTGCCCGGGGATCCAGAAAGAAGAATTATCCTCCTCCCTGTGGAAGGTCTTTGAAACCGTGTACGGGTGCAAGCCCTTCAGACACTCCCAAAACCTAAGGATTGCAAAGATAACGGGGGTTTCGGCTTCATCGCTGGGACTTGAGGATGGGACACTGATCTTCCTCATTAAAGGAACTACCTACCTGGAAAACGGCCAGGCCATAGAATGCGAGGAGTCTCTTTATCGAAGTGATAAGTACGATTTAGCCTTTGAAGCCATTGTCGATTAAGTCATCTTCTGATATATCTCGATAATAACGTTGTCCGGACCCTTGAAATAGGTAATTTTGGGACCGTTTTCCCTAGCGACCATGGGTGGCGCGTTAAATCGATACCCAAGTCCTTTGATCCTTTCGTATTCTTTATCCACATCATCCACCAAAAACGCCAGGTGTGTCAAACCAATGGCGTCCTGTTTTATATAGGATTCCCGCTCATTCTGGTCTGCGGTCTTGTAGGCCAACAATTCGATTCTCAGGTTGCTTTTTGTCAGCATGACCACATCAAGAAAGGCGTTTTCCACATCAACGATGCGGCTGATTTTTTCCCCTTCGTTGTGAGAGCGGTATTCTTCTTCCATCTCCATGACTTCCGTGTAAAATCGAGCTGATGCCTCAAGATCTTTTACTCCCACGCCAACATGCAAAAAACTCTCTATCATGGTTCCTTCTCCAAATTAATATGGGTTAAGTAGATTCCAATGAACTCCCGATCCACCTTTACTGTATATTTAAAAGTTGCAATTAGCATTTACATAGCCGTTAGCTTAAAGCTTCCAAAATACACATATAGCAGAATACGTTCCCCTTAACTTATGGGTTACACCCCCAATTCTTACAGAGTAGTATCAATCATTTCCGATACATATGAGCGATGTTCATCCCCATGGCCTGATTTATTTTTTTTTGCGGAAGCAGGCAATTCTCCCTTGACAACCTAATAACGTCATAATATTACTATATTCCTAAAAATCAACTTTTTTATGGGGGTAAAATTAGAAAAGCGCAGTTCGGTTTTTTGTTTTGGAGGGAGAATGAGCCCGACCGGCGGGCCGGGAAGATCTCTTTATCATTCTTAAACCTTTAACTTGCAGAAAAGGAGGGTACGTAATGGACTTAACTCGTCGTGAGGTACTGAAAAAACTCGGTCTTGGAGGTATGGTTTTGGTGGGCGGTTCCATTGTGAAATCGCCTCTGACCAAGAGTCAGCTGGCCCATGCATCGGACGACCAGAAATGGAAACAGTTCTCCGGTTCAAAAATCGTGTTCATGTCTGAAGATACCCCGCCCACCGCGGCCATCAAGTCTAAGGTGAAAGGGTTCATAGATCTCACGGGCATCGACATCGAGATCATCGAAGAGCATCTGGACATCGTTGCTGAAAAAGTTGGCATCGACGTGAGGGGTAGAAAAGGGGCCTACGCCTGTTTCTATTCACAGGACAAACCGATTGGCGCCCCCTTCTATAAGCATGCCTCAGACCTTCGTACCTTCGAGAAGGATGCCAGCCTGCCCAAGGTCCCCAACGGAGTGGGGAACGATGTGTGGCTGAACCGCTTTCTGGACATCACCGGGCGCTTCTTCGGCGATTCCAACATAGCCGCCTATCCTTACGATAATGCCGTGGCGGTCATGATGTACCGGAAAGATCTGTTCGAAAAATACTCCCCTAATTTTGAAGCCGAATATGGGAAACCCCTGGTGTACAACAGAGACACCACGTGGAAAGACGTCCTGGATATCTGCAAGTTCTTCAAAAATGCCAAGTTTCCCGACGTAAAATACGGCATAGCCCTCCAGGGTCGAGAAGGATGGGGCGGCCAGCTCGATTATCAGCGGGTCTCTTACGCCAACGGCATGTGGCTGGAATGGGATTTTGATGACTATTTCGGCAGCAACAAGCCTGGCCCCTGCAAATGGGGGGACGAGCAGTCCATCATGACCATGGGTAACTATAGCGAACTCATGAAATATGCCCATCCCGACTCCCTCACCAACGACTGGTCGGGCGCCAACACAGCCTATATTACAGGGCTTGCGGCCATGCAGCCCCAGTACGGTGAATTTGCGGCGGTAGTGGAAGACCCCAGTCAGTCCAAGGCGGCCGGCGGCCGTACAGTGTATGACCTCTGCCCCAAGGGAGATCCCGCATGGATCGCCGGCAATGGCAAGGCCGTCAACGGCACCAACGTTGGTATCGGCGGCATCGCCATTAATCGATGGGCCAAAAAGGACCTGCAGAAGGCGGCCTACCTCTTCGCACTCTGGTCCACTTCCCACGATACCCAGTACATGGTTCTAAAGGATGTGGGTGGCACCCCCACGCGGAAATCGGTCTTTGAGATGCCGGACGTGAAAAAGGCATTTGACCGGAAAACCGCTCCCATGAAGACGCTGCCCAAGCCGATCGAGATGGAAAAAGGCGTGATGGTAGATAAAGTACCCCTGATGCCCAATGCCCTCACCTACGGCCCCATCCTGGAAAGTATCTGGAAGCCGATGCTTGTAGTGGGACCCAAGGTGGTGAAGTTCAACGAGTACATTCAGATTCAGACTTCGGAAATCCATAAATGCGTCAGCGACCTCAAGTCTCCTAAAGAGGCCTGTGATGCCATAAAGAAAAAAACCGACAGGCTTTATCGCGTGTAAGGTTTGATTCCGGGCTGAACCGGGACCCTTCGGGCCCTGGTTCAGCTTTTTATTGTTACTTAAAAAATGCAATTAGCGGTTAGCCGTTAGCTATTAGGAATACAATTTCAAACATTTACGGTGAAATAGGACAGCATCAAAAAGTGATGCCTCGACTAGGAATAGGCCATGCAAATACTTGATAACTTTAAGCTAACGGCTAATAGCTAAAAGCTAATTGCATTTTTTGGTGTTAAATAACAACTGTCAAATTCTATGAGAGATTGATTATGGCCCATCCGAAAGAAGAAACAATGAGCCCTCCTCCGCCCTTGTACCAGGGAGACGGCCCGAATAAAGGATTGTTTGACAAAATAAAAGGGCTGCTCCCTTTTCATATGTGGCTCATGCTGCCAACCATCATTGTGCTGGCAGTGATTACCATCTATCCCTTCATCTGGATGGTGGTCATGAGTTTCAAAGAGACCGCCATGGACCCCGGAGAGACGGATATATGGGTCGGTCTGTACAACTACGTACGACTTCTCGACGATGAGCCGTTCCTCAACGGTGTCAAACTACTTGTCTGGTATTTTATCCTCTGCCTGTCCATTGAGATGATCGTGGGGACAAGCGTTGCCATGCTCATCAACAATGCAAAATTCGAAAATGTCTTCATTGTTATTTTCGTCATGCCGATGATGGTGGCTCCTATCGTGGTGGGGTATCTTTTCCGATTCCTTTATAATGTTTCTTTCGGCTGGGGGTATTGGTTTCTCAAATCCACCGGCCTCATGGGCGGGGAGACCATCCTGGCGAATGCCAAGCCATGGCTCTTGCCATTTATGCCCTCCACTGCGTTCATGGCAGTGGTGGCGGCGGATGTGTGGGAGTGGACCCCGTTGATCATACTCATCGTCCTGGCAGGCCTCAAGGCGGTGCCCCAGGATCAACTGGAAGCCGCCCGGGTGGACGGGGCCGGCCCTGTGCGCACGTTTCTGGAGGTGACACTGCCCAATATCAAAGGCGTGCTGCTTATTGCCGTTGTGGTACGCTTCATGGACAACGTCCGTTTGATTGATCTCATCTATGTCCTGACGAAGGGAGGCCCTGCGGATACGACCAAGATCCTTCCCTTTTATCTGTATAATGTTTCTTTCCGCTATTTCGAGTTCGGAAGGGGAGCGGCTATCGGGTTTATCCTGCTGCTCTTCACGATCCTCATGGGCATGTTTTTTGTAAATGTAGTTTTTAAGAAGAAGGAGGTGGGCAACAATGGCTGAAGCAGAACTGGTCAGCAGGGCGGCGAAGAGAAAAAGGGCCTTCTGGCGGACCATCATGTACGTGGCCATCGCCGCTTTTTTCCTCTGGACGGTCCTTCCCCTGCTTATTATGGTCCTGTCCTCTTTAAAGGAACTCCGGGACGCATTTCAGATCCCGGCCATCGGCGACTGGGCCGGGGCCTTTGAGAAAATGTTTAATTTTACCCCCACCTTACGTCATTATCACAACTTGTTTTTTGAAGAACATTTTCTTACCTATATCGTCAACAGCATCGTTGCCGCAGGCAGCGCATCCGTCATCTCCGTAGCCTTCGGGGCCCTGGCCGCCTATGGTCTGGCACGGGGCAAAATCAGAGGAGAGAAGCATCTTTCCTTCTGGATCCTCTCCACCCGTATGGCGCCCGTTGTCGCGGTTATGGTGCCCCTCTATTCTATCTTTACCGGCCTGGGGCTTCTTGAGGCTCTCCGGGGGAGAAACCTGGTGGGGCTGATTCTGGCCTATACTACCTTTGATCTGCCTTTCGCCGTGTGGTTCATGAGGAGTTTTTTTGAGGACATTCCGGTGGAGGTGGAGGAAGCGGCCAAGGTGGACGGATGTTCCAACATCAAGGCCTTTTACAAGGTCATCCTGCCCCTGGCCATGCCGGGGATCGTAGCAGCCCTGATCCTCTGTCTGGTATTTTCCTGGAATGACTTCATCTTTGCCAGTGTCTTCGGGCAGCAGGGCGCCAAGACCCTTCCTGTTGCCACTGCGGAGCTGCACAGTACAGTGGCCATCCAGTGGGGCGGAATCATGGCCGCCGGGACCATTCTCATCACCCCCATGCTATTCTTAGGGCTGCTGGTGAAGAAATACCTGGTACAGGGAATGACCATGGGCGCTGTAAGACAGTAATGAAAGATATTGGGTACTGGGTATTTGAGATTTGAGGTAAAAGTTACCATCCTTATGAACGTCCAACATCGAACGTTTAACATCGAATGATGAACGGGGTGGAGAAAAAGATTCAGTCTTTAATTATTAAACAATGGTTCTTTTCATTCGATGTTCAATGTTGGGCGTTCGATGTTGGACGTTCATCGGTTAAAAACCTCGGCTGAGTTCGTTCATAGGAGATCGGTTTTGGCGAAATTAACACTCAATAATGTTTGGAAACGGTATGGAAAGGTGGAGGCAGTCCTCGATCTGTCTCTGGATTGCAAAGACAAGGAATTTTTCAGCCTTCTTGGACCTTCGGGATGTGGCAAATCCTCCACCCTTCGAATGATTGCGGGTCTGGAGGAGATCTCCCAGGGGGAGATCCTCATCGGCGATCAGATAGTCAATGAGGTGGAACCCAAGGATCGGGATATCGCCATGGTCTTTGAGACCTATGCCCTTTATCCCCACAAAAAGGTCTTTGCCAATATGGCGTTTCCCCTGCGTGTGGGAAAACAAAAATATTCCGATGCCGAGATCAAACGGCGGGTTGAGAACGCGGCGGAGATCCTTGAGATCACCAGTTTTTTAGACCGTTATCCCAAGCAACTTTCGGGTGGGCAGCGACAAAGGGTGGCCATCGGACGGGCTATCGTTCGGGAGCCCCAGATCTTTCTTCTGGACGAGCCCATCTCCCATCTGGATGCCAAACTCCGCACCCACATGAGGGGGGAATTGAAGTTGCTCCAGCGGAACCTGGGAACCACCATGATCTATGTGACCCACGACCAGATGGAAGCCATGAGCATGGCAGATCGTATCGCCATCATGAATTTTGGTGTGCTCCAGCAGGTGGGAACGCCATTCGAGATCTTCAACCGCCCCGTGAACCAGTTTGTGGCCGGTTTTGTGGGGGATCCTCCCATGAATTTCATGGATTGCGATCTTGAGGTCAGTGGAGAAAAATGGCAACTGGTAAATGAATCGTTCAGAATCACCCTGCCTGCGGGTTTGATCGATCGCTACAAGGAAAACAATGGAGATCCCTCATCCAAGCCCAAAGAGGTGGTGTTGGGTGTTCGGCCCGAAAACTTCATTGTAAGCGATAAGGAAGGCGGAGAAGAGAATTTTCCCGCAGATGTCTATGTAACAGAGCCGTTGGGGGAAGAGATGATCGTGGATATCGAGATTCCCAAAAACAAACTCAAACTCAAGGTATCCGTAGACAAAGATATTAAGATGGGTGACAAAATCTGGCTTGATGTGATGAAAAATAAGATGCACCTGTTCAACCGGGAAACCGAAAAAGCTTATTTTTAGAGTAACTCCTTAGGAGGCAACGACCATGACGAAGCGTTACTATATCGGTTATGACTGTGGGACTATGGGAACCAAGGTGGCCATATACACCATTGACGGGCAGCTTGTAGCCGATGCCTACCGTGAACATGAAATCCTTTATCCAAAACCCGGCTGGGCCGAAATGGAGGCCGAGCAGTTTTATCGGGTGGTGGCGGAAGGGATCAAGGAATGTGTCACCAAGGGAAAAGTGGACCCGGATGAAGTAGGCGGGATCAGTTGTAGCGGTATTATCTGCGGCATCGTCCCAATCGATGCCGACTGGAAACCCCTCGGTCCCTATATCCCCTATCTGGACGGGCGGGCTCAAAAAGAAGCCAAGGCCCTGGAAGGGGTCGACCCCCTCTGGGCCGAGGAAAGCGGAAACGCGGAGGCGGCTGCCTACATGCCTCCCGTTGTCCTCAAATGGATGCTCGCCAATAACCCCGAAGTCCGCAAAAACGCAAAAAAGGTGGTTAGCTGCGGCCATTATGTGATGGGAAAACTTGGGGGCCTCAAGGCGAAAGACGCCTTTGTGGACTGGGCCCATCTGTCGGGATGGATTATCGGTTTTGATGCCAGAAAGAGGGATTGGTCTGAGAAACAGATTGATCTCCTTGGTCTGCCCCACGAAATGCTGCCGAAGGTAGTGAAACCGTGGGATGTCGTTGGGGAACTTTGCGCGGAAGAGGCGGAAAAAATAGGCCTCAAACCTGGAATTCCACTGGTCGCCGGGGCCGGAGATATCATGCAATCCTGTCTGGGGTCCGGTTTGACGGATGTGGGCATGTCCTTTGACGTAGCTGGCACTGCGTCCATAGCCGCCTTCGCCTTGAGCGATGTGAACCCGGTCATCACCCGGAAAAAAGTCCTGGTCAATGCCATGAATACCTTTGAGGATCAATATCTTCCCTGGGCATTTATCCCGGCCGGCGGGCTCAGCCTGCGCTGGTACAGGGATGAAATCCTTAGAAAGCCGGGCGTGGATGAAGTCTATCGGGAGCTGGACAAACTGGCGGAAAAGGTGCCGGCGGGCTCCGATTATGCCATGTTTTTTCCTTTTCTCCAGGGGCGGACCTCCCCTTCCTGGCCTACAGCCAGCGGCACCTGGCTGGGGCTCAGGGGATCCAACCAGGCAGGACATATGTGGCGTTCCATGCTGGAATCGATCGCCTTTGAATATATGCACTGGACCCATATGCTAAGGGATGCGGGATTTCCCGTAAACCAGATGATTGGGGCCGGCGGCGGAAGCAATAGCCGGATCTGGAATCAAATTAAGGCAGACATGATGAACCTGGATTATCTGATCCCCTCCCAGTCAGAGGGCGCGGTCCTTGGCAATGCCCTGCTGGCGGCTTACGGCGTGGGAGCCATCAAAGACATGAAGGGAACCATCAAACAATGGGTAACCTTCAAAGACACCTTCAAACCTCAGCCTGAAGTTACTACCTTTTACGAAAAGATGGCCCAAAAGCGAAACGAAATCCTTAACGGACCACTGCTGGACTGCTTCAATCTCATCCAGTCCCTTCACGATGATCTGGTCCCGCCGATTTCCGAGTAAGGAACAAGGGGAGGTTCAATAATGGCTAATGCGAAACTCTTGGCCGGTATAGACGCGGGCACCACCGGCGTCACCGTCATGATTGCAGACACCGAAGGGAATATCGTGGGCACAGCCTACCGGGAATACCCTTGTTCCTATCCCCACCCTGGCTGGGTGGAACAGGATATGGAACTCATGTGGACCTGTATGTGCGAGGCAAGCAAAGAGGTTCTTTCGAAGACAGGTGTGGATCCCGCTGAGATTGCCTCCCTGGGACTTTCCAGCCAACGGGGAACCTTTGTCTGTGTGGACAAAGAGATGAAACCGCTGGCCGATTCCATCGTGTGGTCGTGTGGAAGGGCAGGAGAGGAGTTGGCCTGGATTCGCGACAACCTTGGAGCGGATCGCTATCACGACATTTCAGGAGTCCCCCTTTCGGGCCTCTGGTCTTATGCCAAGATGAAATGGGTAGTAGACAGACAGCCCGAGTTGTTAGACAAGACCCATCTGATTGTCAACGGTCAGGAGTTTTTTCTCCACAAGTTCGGGTCCGAAGACATTTCCTCCGATCCGGCATCCATTACCCTCAACGGCATGCTGGATATTGCCAATCTGGACTGGTCCAGAGAACTTTGCGATCTCATCAATCTCCCCATAGAGAAACTGCCCCCCATGAAAACGCCTGCCAGGCAGGTAGGCGTTGTTTCAAAGGAAGCGGCAAAGGCCTCCGGTTTTGCACAAGGAATGCCCATCTGTTTTGGCGGGGGCGATCAGCAATGCGCCGCCATCGGGGCTGGCGTCATTCGGGAGGGGTTAGCGGAAATTACCATTGGAACAGCGTCGGTGATGGTCGCCCACATCGATTCCAGGAAATCCGATCCGGAACACCTGGTCCTCATGGGAGGGTCCGCCATCCCGGATAAATGGGATATGGAGGGGTTGGCCTTTGCCACCGGTGTTTGTCTGCGCTGGTGGAGAGACACCTATGGTCAGGTGGAAAGACAGGCGGCGGAACAATTGGGTATGGACGCCTACGATATTATAGGGGCCCAGGCAGCATCGGCTCCGGTGGGTTGTAAAGGCGCCATCTTTTTTCCTTTCTTCTCCGGTCAGGTCACCCCCCACTACGTGGATAACGCCCGCGGCGGGGCCATAGGCCTTTCATTGATCCACGACCGGGCCATGATGGCCCGATCCATCATGGAAGGGGGCGCTTACGAATTGAGGATGATCGTAGATTCCATGGAAAAGGTTTTGGGGAAACCCTTTGACAGTATAAGACTCTCCGGCGGCGGGGCCAAGTCTCCTCTCTGGAATCAAATCCAGGCAGACGTCTACGGAAGACCAGTGGAGAGACTGAAAGTTTCTGAATGCACTTCCCTGGGAGCGACGATTTTAGGCGCTGCAGGGGCCGGCGTTTTCGGTTCCGTAGAAGAGGCGGTGGGAAATATGGTCCATCCCTTTGATTCTATCGAACCCAATATGGGAAATCATGCCATCTACCAGGATGTGTTCGGGGTCTTTAAAGACACTTTCCTCGCTCTGAGAGATGCGGGAGTCTACGACAAGATCGCTGCAGTACAAAGCAAACATTGGGGATAGAAAGGGGATTCCATTGAAAATCGCGGCTGCCCAGACCCACCTCTATCCGGAGGTGGCAAAAAATTTGGAAAACATCACCACTTGGGCGAAAAAAGCAAGTGCCCAAGGGGTCGATCTGGTCTGTTTTCCCGAAACTGCCCTGACCGGCTATCTTTTCGAGGGCTTCAACCAGTTAGATCCTGAGGAAGTAAACAGCGCGATCGACCAATTAGCAGGATTGGCTGGAAAATTGGGAATGACTTTATTGGTGGGAACACCATGGTGGGTGGGGGACCAGTTCTACAACAGTTTAGTGGCCCTTCTGCCGGACGGCAGGCGACTTCTTTATCATAAAACCCATCTGGTGTCCTACGAAGAAAAATATTTCGCTGCCGGTTCCGATCTACTCACCTTTGACCTGGGAACCCTGACCGTAGGGACCATCATATGCAGGGATCAGAATTTCCCAGAGCTGGCCGGCAGAATCCGGGATGCGGGCGCCCGGGTGCTCTTCATTGCCTCCGCCCACTACTACCCCCCCATGGTTGCCCGGTTGAAGGTGGACAAAAACAGAGCCCTTCCCATCGCCAGATCCTGTGAGAATGGCTTTTTCGTCTGTAAAGCCAACTCCGTGGGTTCCTACCGAGGCCAGATCAATCTGGGGCACAGCATAATTGTGGGCCCCAACGGAGTAGTCATCGCCGAGGCCGGAGAAACCCAGGAAGAACTTCTCACCTTTGATATCGACGAGAAAAGACTCGATTGGCCGTGGGGATAAAACCTGGCCCAGATAAATCGGAACAAAAAAGACGTCTCACGCAAAGACGCGAAGGTTTCTGGACAAATCTATTTCACTTTTTTTCTCTTGGCGAGCTTTGGGGCTTTGCGTGAGGAACCTGCGCTTTTCTACCCTTCTTGAAGCACGAATTCCGCCACGACCTTGTTGAACTTCTCCGGTTCTTCGTAGAAGAGCATGTGGCCTCCCTCTTCAAAGAAAACGGTTTTTGCGCCGGGGATCTGCTCTCCCACATAGGCGCTCCCCTCCCAAGGAAAAATCTTGCTTTTTCTCGCTACGAGGACCAGGGTGGGAAGATCAATTTTCGGGAGAAGGTCTCGCCAATCCAGATGGGTGTGGTCTGCCATGATGGCCCCTTGAATCCAGCCCGGGCATTTGAGCATCTCGCCCACAAAGAACGCTTCCTCCTCAGGAGTGGGCTCTTTTGTGAGACATCCCCAGGTCGTTCCCTTGGAAACAGTCTCCACATCATATTCCAGACGCGTTGTGAGAACCGCCAGTGCTTCGGCATCGATACAACCGCCGCCCCATACCCATTCCCCACTGTAATACTGCCGGGGAGACTGGTCTACGATCACGGTCTTGCTTAGATGGTCATTGCCAAACAAATCCAGGTAGCTCCAGATCACTGAGCCTCCCATGGACCAGCCCAACAGCGTAACATCCTCTACACCAAGGGCTTCGATCAGATCTTTCACATCCTTGGCCATTCGGGAAATACGGTAGCCCCACTCCGGTTTGTCTGATTGACCATGTCCCCGAAGGTCCATATTGATCACACGAAACGATTTCGCCAGTTCAGGAACATTCCGTTTGAAAAACCGCCCGCTGCAGGACCAGCCGTGGATCAGGATCAGTGGTTTGCCCTGGCCTGTTTCCTCGTAATAGATTTTCACGCCATCATTGGTGGTAATAAATGCCATGGGAAAAATCTCCTTTCATCAACGAAGATGATCACTCATTTGATGCATCAATTCCGACATTCGGGCATAAGTGTCAATGTATCGGTCCACATAGAAACGGTATGCCTCATGGTTTGTTTCGTCGGGCTCCACGGATCGGGATATGGTAACCATGTTTTCCGCCGCCTCTTTAACCGTGGGGTAGAGCCCCGAGGCAACCGCGGCAAGGATGGCGGAACCCAGGAGCGGGGCATCCTGAACCTTTGGAATGGCAATCGGTACACCGCTCACATCCGCATGAATCTGCATCCAGAGACGACTCTTGGTGGGCCCACCGCAGGCGTAGATCTCTTTGGTTTCATACCCTGCCTCACTGAATTGACGGAAAATAAATTCCGTACCGTAAGCAATCCCTTCCAATATGGCCCGGAAAACATGTTCGGGCTTATGCCGCAGACTGAGACCCCAGATGGCGCCCCTCAGATTTGGATCCACGAGGGGAGTACGATTCCCCTGGAATGAATCCAGAACGATTAGTCCCTCCGAACCCACGGGCACGTTCTGCGCTTTTTCGTCCATCATCTGGTAAAGCCCTTTATTCAAGGCTTCAGCTTCCATGACCTGCCCCTTCAGGAAATGGGTTTTGAACCATTTAAGGATGGAACCGGTAGAGATCTGTCCCCCTTCAACCGTATATTGCCCCCGAAGCACTCCGTTGGGATAGGTGCCGAAGATCCCTTTTGCATGGAAAGGCTTGGATGCCATTCCCAGGTGCAGGTGTGACGATCCGGTAATGAAGGCCAGTCTCCCGGGCTCAATGACGTTCAAACCCACCATGCCCACAAAGGCATCGGCGCCCCCTTCGGCCACTACGGTCCCTTCTTTGAGCCCTAACAGAGACGCAGCTTCACGGGTAAGGTGGCCCACAGGTTGTTCCATGTCCAGGACCTTGGAAGGGAATTTGTCCAACAGGTCACCCAGTTCGATAGTCTCATAGAAAGAGACCGGAAAGCCCCCATTCTCATCGTCGTAATACCACCTAACCGAAGCATTGTTGATACTGGCCGTTTTCTCTCCCGTAAGCCGGTAATTGATAAAATCCTGATACTCACATACCATGGCTGCGTTTGAGTAGATATCAGGTTCATTTCGCTTGACCCAAAGGGCCTTGCAGGGCATCCACTCCGCACTTACATTGCCGCGACCGTTGTATTTCAGGGCTGAATGCCCACTTTCAGCGATAAACTGGGCCTCTTTGGCCGCACGAACGTCCATCCACAAAAGGGCATTGCGCAGCGGTTTCATATCCTGATCTAAAAAAACAACGGTACAACAGGTGGTATCCGCTGCAATCCCCTTGATCAGGGCTGGATCCACCTTTGCATCGCCCAGAAGATCAGCCATGGCCTCCCTGAGGGAGGTCCACCAGGCCTCCGGATCCTGTTCCGCCCAACCCGATTGCGGATGGTAGGTTTCGTAAGTTTTGCTGCTGCTGAGAAGAAGATTTCCCTGGAGATCAAATAAACCAACTCGAATCGATTCTGTTCCACCGTCTATCCCGACAACATAAGGGCCTTCCTTAAGGGTCATGAGGTCCTCCTTTTCACTACTTTACTGTGATACAGGTAGATTCCGTCAGATGACAAACCTTGTTGGAGACACTCCCCATGAGAAGGCCTTTGACGCCACCCAATCCCCGGCTTCCCATGAAAATCCAGTCGATCTCCTTGTCACGGGCGAATGTCGTTATTTTATCAACAGGATCACCCTCTTGAATGATAGAATGTACTGTCTGGACACCTTTCTCTCTGGCTGTTTTTTCCACTTTCTTGAGGATACGATTTCCAATATCAGTAAAAACGAGATATTCAGGGGGCTCTGCGATCTTCTCCACACTGGCGTATTTTTTGATTTCATCCGGGATCTCCAGTTTCTCCACCACATGGAGAAGATACATCTCACAGCCATATTTCAACGCGATATCGATGGCATAATCCACGGCTTTTAACGAATTTTCAGAACCGTCTACAGCCACAAGAACCTTTTTTATCATGATTCCGTTCCTCCCTTTTATGTTCATTTTTCTGTCTCGCCTACGGCAGATAAATATGCCTTCCAAGGGCATTTCGCGCAGCCTCAGGAAGGGATTCACTGAGCGTTGGATGGGGAAAAGAGGCTCGGGCCAAATCATCCAGAGTACCTTCCATCTGGATGGCCAGAACGGCTTGCCCGGCCATTTCAGCCACATTGCTCCCGATGAAATGAACACCCAGCAATTCTCCATATTTCTTTGCAGCCACAACCTCTACCATGCCTTCATTTTCGGAAAGCAGCATTCCGAAGGGATTCATCCCGTATGGGGCAGCCCCTATAAGCACATCATGGCCCGCCTTCTTGGCCTCTTTTTCCGTCAGTCCCACGCTGGCCACCTGGGGTTGCGTGTAAAGAACCCGAGTGAAGGTCAAGGGATTCATGCTCGCGTTCAATCCCATAGCGTTTTCCGCTGCCACGATCGCTCCTTCCGAGGAGAAATGGGAATAATGTCTGCTTTGGGGACCGGTAAGATCGCCAATGGCATAGACACCCTTTGCCCCTGTTTGCAGCTTGTCGTCAACCTCCAGATACTCCCCATTTTCATCAAGACCGACGCTTTTGAGCCCCAAACCCTTCAGTGAGGGGGTTCTCTCAATATAGATGATTCGATCCACCTGAAGCGTGTCATTGCCCTTTTTGGATGTAAGTTCCACGCGAAGCCCGCCGCTTTCTTTTGCGGTGTTCGTGATCTCGGCCTCTCGCTTGATCTCGATACCTTCATTTTTCAGGGCCTTGTTCAGACGGGTCCGGATAGCCTTGCTTTCATTCAGCAGAATCGTCTTGTCCGGCGTGGCCAGGACCACCTTTGTCCCGAACCGGTGAAGAAACTGGGCGATTTCAAGAAGCCAGGGGCTTTCCCCGAAAAGGAGGACACTTTTGGGAAGTTCATCGGCGGCCAGTAGTTCATCGCTGTTAATTACCTCCGCCATCTCGCCTCCGGGGAAGTCCGGCTTTGCCCATGACGCGCCTACGGCTAAAATAACATTTTTGGTCGCAACAATTTCGCCATTTACCTCGACCTTTCCTTCCCCAGCCAGTTTTCCTTCCCCTTGGATGATTTCGATCTTGTTTTTCTTGATGGTACTTGTGACGCCCATTCTCATGAAGTTGATCATTTCATCCTGTCGCTTCTTCAACGCAGCATAATCCCTGGTAATTCCATCAAAAGTCAAGCCCAGTTTCTTTCCAAAAGAAACCCCTCCAAGGACATCGGATGCCAACATCATATGCGCAAAAGGCACGCATCCCCTATTCATGCAAAGACCACCAAACTCTCTGGCCTCCACAATAGCGACATCTGCTCCAAGTTGTGCCGCCCTGATGGCCGCAGGCACCCCACCTGCACCTCCCCCTATGACAACTACGTCTTTCATAATCTTCTCCTCATTCTTCTTCGATATGGATCGCATATCTCAAACGATCTCTTGCAGGCCTTTCGGGCCTTTCAAAACCCTGAGGCAATATGACCCCATTACTTATGAATAATATTGCAATAACATGTTAATGTCAATGTTCTTGACCCGGCTGAATCGGCCTCAATAAACTGGCTGCCTGGTTTTGGAGCCGGATTTCAGGTTGGCCTGCCTGGCTTCTTAGACAACCACCAGAACTTCCTATCTTGAATTCTGGATGTGGGTTTTTTTGTTTTGGGAGCAATGATTTAAAGATAAAGACTATAACCCATAAAACACAGACGTTCCATCTGACTCGCGGAAGCTCGCTGGTGAACTTCACATGATCATCGAGCAGGGTCCATCGTAATGGAGGGTAGAGAACACCGAGTAAACG
>CAYOWC010000013.1:0-14032 GCA_964407525.1 uncultured Desulfobacteraceae bacterium
GACGTGGTATGATGAAGCCCCCTCGAAGGGGGCTAAAAACACTGCGATTCCTATAAATCGCAGTTCAATATCAAGGACGTAGTCCTCCTGAAAGGCTATGAACATCGAACATCGAACATCGAACATCGAACGCCCAAGTAAGCGAAGACTCCGACATCGAATTTTGAATAACGTCTGCCTGTTTTTATAAACCAAAAACCGGCCGAGCGAAGCGATTTCATCATTCGATGTTCAATGTTCAACCTTCGATGTTGGACGTTCAATAAGAAGTTTAGAGGTTCAGAGGGTTAGAAGGTGAGTCAGTAGGCATCCATGATCCGTTTCATACCCCCCGTTTTCTCGATAGCTGTCAGGCCTTGATCCAATTTGTCTGCATATTGTTTTGCATTAGGAAAGCGTTTTGAAAAGGCAACATAGATCTCACCAGTTTCACTATCAAAAACCTTTACGATTTTATCCGAAAGTCCGTTTTCCTTGATGAGCTTTCGTGCTGTTTTGTCATAGAGAATAGTAGCATCTATCCTCCTTTTGGCCAGTTTCCGCAAGTTTAACAGGTCCGATCTCACCTCGATCTTGACAATCTTGTCATTTCCGGAAAAAAAATTCCCGTATCCGTAATCAAAAACCACTCCTATTTTTTCGCCGTTTTTCAACCCTTCTTTACTGGTTGCTGACAGCGGGTGTGACACATTCTGATAATAGGCCGACCGTGCGACAAAAATCGGCACCTTCCCAAACAGATATTCTTTCTCGCAGGAGAGCTCTTTGGGCACATTGAACGCCCCCAAAATCTCCCCATCTCTTACCATTTTCAGGAGACGGTTGTACGGGGCCACTTTAAACGTCACATCTACACCCACTGCTTTATAGGCAGCGAGTACGATTTCATTGGCCATTCCCGTACCATCCTTGTTTGAATAAGGAACCCAGTCATTTTCTGCGCCGAGAGTAATGGTTTCATTTGCCCCGGCAGAACCAGCCGCCATAAACAGCAGCAAAAGTGATAAACACCAAATCAGCCTACCCATAACCTATTCCCTCCTCAATCGAGTTCGATGCGGAATCTCCTAATTTTCATTTTTTGCGTTCACCACCTCACGGACAGCCCTGTTCAGGCTTTCGTTCCGATCAATTGTTTTAGAGACGTCTGCAGCTTTCTGCCGTATGAATTCATTGGAAAGGCATTCCTCAATAGCGGTTGCAAGTTTTTGGGATGTGAGCCGGGATCTCCATATGGGCTTCGGTCCCAGATTGGACCGGTACACCTGATTTCCCCAATAGTATTGATCCAGGATGTGTGGAACCACAATTTGTGGGACTCCGCTGATTGCACTTGCCGCAACGGTTCCTGCTCCTCCGTGGTGAATAACCCCGGCCATCCGGGGAAAAAGCTTCAGGTGAGGGTATTTGCTGATAAAGAAAACATCATCGGAACCCGAAAATCTCGAAGGCTCTTCCCAGAATTTGGCAATAATAGCCCGCCTCCCTGCTGATCGTGCGGCCTCTACAATAATGGGAATATTTTTGTCCTGATCCTTTTTTGGCATACTTCCAAAACCTGCGTAAACAGGAGGCGATCCGGCATCCAGGAACCTATCCAGTTCCTCAAGATCTGCTTCCCCTTGATCAAGGTGAAGATAACCGGTTTGAGTAACAGTCGGAACCACATCCGGCGCAACCTCTGAAACGGCTTTATCTGAAGCCACGATAACGTGCGGACCGAGCATTGTCTCCCAGACATCTTTCACAGGGCATAGTCCGAGCTGTCTACGTCCTTTGTTCAGCAATGAGGTTAAATTGAGATGATCAAGAATCCTAGCAATTCGCCAGGTCATCCGGTTATAGTATGCGGGAAACCCCTGGTGTTTAAAAGCGATAAAGGGATGATGGCTGGAACGCAACAGCAGGGGGGTAAATGCCACATAACGGTATCTGATTCCCATGGATTCCGCTACACTCGACAAGGCGCCTACCAGAGACGCCCCCACTACCAAATCCGCACCGGCAATGATTTCAGGAAGGATTTCGAACTGGGATATCAGTATTTTACGGAGATACCACACAAAGCGGATAGCGGAACGGATCGAGTGGGCGTCTTCCATGCTATCAATAAAAGCGGTTATATTGTCCCCGAAAGCCTGAAATGGGCACCCCAGTTGTTGCGCCCATTCCCCCTTTTCGGGGGGAGCAGCCAATAGGACATCGTGCCCCTCTGATTGCAGGGCCAAGGAAAGTGCCAGCATAGGCTGAACATCTCCACGCGAACCAAAAGTGACCAAAACAATTTTCATCTGAGCCTCACTATTTTGACAGGATCAACAGGATTAAAGGGATCAAAGCGTGAAAAATCGCATTTGATATTACGATCGTCCAGATGGCGTTAATATCATTTTTGACGCTCATGGACACTGTTTGGGTATTTTTCACTTCTTGATTTTGCAGCCTTTGATTTTGTAGTCTTGCATGAATGAAGGCTACTCAGATTCAAGATGGATGTAAGCAGGAAAAGAAGGTCGGCAGGCACTACAGTTCTTACTTTAACCCTGCCTTTCGTATCCACTCAGTTATCTTTTTTCGAACATCCTCGTCTTTATACCATTCTATAAAGGATGCCATGCATGCAGAAGAAAAATGTGGGTTTATCTTGAGTATTTCATGTACTTCAAAGTGTGCATCCTCTTCACGGCCTAAAATAGCGTAGACTATAGCAAGGCCCCAGTGGCTCCAAAAATAGTCGGGTGCCCTTTGAAGCGCCATTTTGTATGCTGTAATGGCTTCCTCGAACATCCCTGCTCTAGCATATGCAAAACCCAAAAAATTAAAGAATAAGGGCGGAGGTAAGGGATTCAGTCGAAGCGCCTTCTTTATTAGCTCGATGGATTCAATCGGGTCAGCCGAATATACCGCTAAAACAGCATACCCGTGCGACCAATTGGGCTCCATGTCGATGGCCGCCCTCATATTTTCCATCCCTTTATCGTATTGCCCCATATACATATAGACTATGCCCATTACCAGACGGGAGTAGGGACATGAGTTGTTGGCGTTTAGTCCCTTTTTGGCCAGTTCATAAGCACGAGCTACCGATTTTTCCGGAGATTTACTCACACAAAATGGTATCTCAGCAAGGTAGGTTTCTGCAAGTGACCCGTAGGCAGCCCCAAAGTCGGGATCCAATGCAATGGCTTCCTGGCCCGCCTGTCTCGCCAAGTAAAGGGTCTCAACAGTGCCAACGTTAAAAAAATGGGTTGCCTGCAAGAACTTGAGATATGCGCCTACATTATTCGTTCCTCTTGCGCAAGGACTTAATCCTGTCCCCCCAACCAGCTTCATCTGAAGGGATTTCATTATCTTCAAAGAAATATCATCCTGTATGTCAAAAATGTCCTTAAGATCCCTGTCATATTTCTCCGCCCAAAGGTGATTTCCGGTCGCAGTATCGATTAGCTGGGCCGTAACCCGTATTCGGTCACCGGATTTCTGGACACTTCCTTCCAAAACATATCGCACCTTTAAATCTTTTCCCACTTGCTGAACATTTACCGGCTGACCTTTGTAAGTGAAAGAGGTATTGCTGGCAGTGACGGGAAGCCCCGGGGTCTTGGCCAGTACGGTGATAATCTGCTCCGTAAATCCATCACAAAGATATTGTTCTTTGGGATCACCGGCTATGTTGGAAAACGGTAGAACGGCTATGGATGGTTTTTCAGGAATTGGTGAGGGCGGTTTTTTGAGCAACCCTGCCTTTCGCAATCCCTCACGTAATAGATCTTTGGCTACCTTGTCCTTGTATGAAGCTACCTTCAGAAAATGTTCGCCCGAAAATTTTGGATTGATTCTCAAAACCTCTTTGGCTTCTGCATGTGCATCCTTTTCGAGACCGATCAAACCGTACGAAATTGCCAACCGCATACGGGGGAACATGTAGTTGGGGCTGATTTGGATTGCCTTCTTGTAAGCCGCAATTGAATCATCATATTTACCCATAAGTTGATATGCATTACCCAAGAACATGTGATAGTAAGGAGGAGGGATCGGATTGAGACGTATTGCCTTCTTGATTTGAGCAACTGCTTCCTCATACCTTCCTACGTAATGCAAATTTACACCCAGAAGCCAGTAGGCCTCCGCCATATTGGGTTCAAAAGAAACAGCTTTTTCCGCTTCAAAAATAGCTTTCTGATGCTTTCCTTGAGCTTGATAAATTAAGCCCAGAGCACTATGGGCAAGGGGGTCGGAAGAGTCAAGCTTCATCCCTTTTTGCAGAAATTCGGTGGCCCGCACCATAGCCTGTTTTGGATCAATTTTTGGATTATAAAAAGGTGCCCAACGGTGGATCATGGCCAGCATGAAATATGGGGTTGGAAATTGTGGGTCAAGTGCAATCGCCTCCTCAAACATTTTAGGAGCCTTAACGAGATAATTTTCTTTATCCGCATGTTGGTGATAATATCGGAGCCCCTGTAGAAATTTGATATATGCTTCAAGGTTTTTAGTCCCTCTGGCCCATAAACGGGCATCTTCGCCGTCACCAAGATGAACTTGGAGCGCTGAGAGTACACTTAATGTGATTTCATCTTGTAGGACGAATATATCTTTTAACTCTTTGTCGTATTTTTCCGCCCATAAATGAGTACCAGTTTTGGCGTCGATGAGTTGAGCTGTTATTCTTATCCGATTTCCTGATTTCTGCACGCTCCCTTCAAGCACGTAGCGGACGCCAAGTTCGCGACCTATTTGACTTACATTTACTGACTTTCCCTTAAAAGCAAACGTCGAATTTCGGGCGATAACAAAAAGCCTCGGTGTTTTGGAAAGAGCAGTGATAATTTGTTCGGTGATTCCGTCACTAAGATAATCCTCCTTTGGGTCACCACTGATGTTGGTAAAAGGCAATACAGCGATTGAGGGCTTATCGGGTAGTGGCAGAGAAGCCTTGTCTGTTGATAAAAGTGAAGCCTTTCCGGATGTCGTCACGACCGGAGCTTTTTCAGAGGACGGATAGAAACTCCAGATTGCTGCTGCGGCAATTCCCAGAATCATAACAACGGCTACCGCTATAGCAGCATTTTTCGCAAGTTTGGGTTTTGCTTCCTTCTTTCCCACATCATCAGGACCCATCGGGACTTTGTAAACCCTTATTGGCTTTGCAATGTTCTTTACAGAATGCTCTCCAATAAAGTCATATCCTAATGCCAGCTTGTTTTCGATCTGTTCATAAGCGCTTCCCGAAATACAGATGCCACCTCCATCAGCCAACGATTCAATCCGAGCGGCGATGTTGACGCCGTCACCGTAGATGCGATCACCTTCATGAATAACGTCTCCAAGATTGACCCCTATCCGGAAAATCATCCTGCGGTTTTCAGGCAACTCTTCATTCTTGGCTTTTAGTACTTTCTGGATTTCAACCGCGCACTGGACAGCATCCACCACACTGGCGAACTCTGACAGGATATTGTCACCGGGAGAATCTACAACTCGGCCTTTCCATTGGGTCACAATGGAAGAGAAGGTTTCACGATATTCGGTAATGGTTTCAACGGTGGCAATCTCGTCGTCACCCATGAGGCGGCTATACCCTTGAACATCGGCGCTCAGGATGGCTCTGAGTTTTCTTGTGACGCTTTTGGGATCCACGGAAGACCTCCATGAAATTTTAAAGCCTTTAGTTAGAAGGCTTTTATGGGATTGGGCTAAATCAGTTCAACGTGTTGATACTAACGATCTGGAAACCGTTTGAAGGGTTTTGGATGTATGCGATAAGGTTGTCTGGAATCACAGGTATTTCACGGTATTCAGCAATATTACTGAGGATGTTGCAGATGTCAAGAAGAATGCGGCAATTCTCATTTTGGGGCTCATTCATTTCTGAATGCTGTGTGAGTGGCATTTTGCCACGATTTTTCGAGGCTAAACCCACCAAACAGATCGTGGACAAGAGCCTCTCTCACAGCTATGTTTTCAAGATGAGAATTGCTGAGAAGAATGAAAAAGGCGGGTCAAGATTATGCGGAACAGGGTCTGCTCTTGACTCATGCCTATTTGGGCGAGTAAATAAGGCTACCACAGAGCCAAACCAAACAGAAGCGTAGACAACTGAATTCTCATTTTGTCCTTATGGTGAGTCAAGAGCAGAACCCATATCTAAAGTCCGCCTTGGGAGCATCCGCAGTTTCTGACGGAACAGGTGTCCCAGGCAACTCTGTGCGAATGAATTCGCACCTACAAGTACATTCCACGGCTGGAAAGCCATTGTAGGTGCGACTTCAGTCGCAAAAAACGAGGTTTCGTCGATCTTAAACGGACGCAATCATCATCGGTCAGAAATTGCGGATGCTCCCTCTGCCTTTGACTCTTAGTCCAATTCCGGAAAACTGTAAGAGTCAACGGCAGACCCCCAGCAACGCACAATGATCGGAAACGAAGTGGGTAGCCACATAACTATTTTTTGTTCATTTTGCCTGAGAAATATGTTATGGACCTGCGAAAGTGGAGTCTTCGCAGCTGACAAACGGCGCCAAACATGTCAGCGACGTATTTCCAATTGTGGCCATGGAAGAGGGGGTCACGTTCATCGGGCAAACCTTTCGCAAACATGGCCGGAAACTGCACATCACGCCATCGGATGAGGGAGTTCACACCCTCATGCAGAAGATACAAGAACTGATCCGCAAACACGTCACCGCACCAATGCCGCTTCTGATCAAAAAGCTGAATGCAGTGCTTCGAGGTTGGGCCAATTACCACCGCCATGTGGTGGCATCGGTAGCCTTCAGTCGTATCGACACCTATGTCTTCGATCAGATACGACACATGCTGCGTCGGCGGCACCGAAACAAATCCGTGCAATGGCTCATCAAGACCTATTGATCAGCCGCCGGAAAGGATGTCTGTGCCGTATGGGCTGAGACCGTCAAGGGCGGGAAAAAGCTTTATAAGCTCCTGGGGATCAGTACAATCGGAATTCCTCTACGACTGGGGGCTTATTTACCGGGATCAATTTGATGGAAATACGGTTATCTGTTCCCATATGTCATGGAGAACATGAGAATTTAATGATAAGCAATAATTTCATAAAGGGAATGGTATGCTCAACTTAGAATTACATATTCAGCAAAAAACAGCATAGCGCCTGAAAGCGATCTTGGCGTCAACGCCGGATGAAGAGACGTTTGCGCAAAATATTATCGCCTACCAGATTGCTGAATTACGAAAAGGCGCATTGAACATTCGTCTTGATTTGAAGCGGTTTGAACAGAAATATCATCAGTCAACCGAAGAATTTTATCATCAATTCGAACGGGGGAAGACCGATGATAGCGAAGACGTCATGCTGTGGGCGGGATTGTATGAAATGTTGCAAGATAACGAGTGCAGGTTGCAAGCACTCACATGATTGACACCTATTTTACGCAACTTCTGCAGATACTTCACGCGTTCCCGAATATCCAAAGAAATAAACGCTGTGCTTGCATTAAGGTTCGAGCTTTGGACTAATAATTCAGTGCAGTCAGGAACATCCGAGGGTGGTTAACGAAACGCTGCACCGGACACCTGGATGCGGAGGGGTAATCGCGACGTCTTGTGCAGTAACCGGTCAGCTTGTCGCTCTGAAAACAAATGGGAAAGAAGAAAAAAACAAACTGCCCCCGACGGAAGCGCATGCGCAGGCACGTCAGACTGGAATCTGCCAGATCGACGCAGTGGGTCGGCAAGTACACCGGCAAGAACATCGTCCGTGGCTACAGTAAATGGTATGGGGTCGACGAGCTATGCGCCGTTATCGAAGTCAGGCAACTCGGTGTCCCGATCTCGGCTGAGCGCGAGACCGAACTCCGTGAGAAAGCCGCCAGGCGAACAGTAACCGCTGCAGGCCGAAAAAATAGGAGAAAAAAACTGAACGAGGTGGATGAGTACCCCGAATCAGATGACACCTTTGCGTTCATCGCCGGATACACGCCTGCAGGGTTTCCGTACGGCGCCACATGGGAGGAACTCGGCGAAACACCACCATGGATGGATGATGACGAAAGCGAATAAGATTCGTGGAGCATATTCCAGTAATGATAAAGGGGTCTGCCAAACTATAAAATGCTGTCAAACCAATGTTTGAAAATGTAAAGTCAGGGCAAAGTTCAGACCTCTATTTTTTGACAGGATCAACAGGATTAACCGGATAAAAGAAAAAGGACATAAGTATCCTAAAAACCCTGTAAATCCTGTCAAAATTACTGGGCAAAAATCGTTCACTATACGGAAGTTGGACATTCATTGACTTTTAGCCAATCATAATTTCAGATACTCATGTTGATACTGGGCGTATTCCAGAACACTGCACACCGGAAAATGTCCATTTTTCATGTCTCATAACAAGGCGGGATAACGAGGTCTGAAGTTCAACTGCTTTCTTAAATACTGTGATCATCCTGGTTCCCACGCTCTGCGTGGGAACCTCAGTTGGACGCTCCGCGTCCTGATATATGAATTTTACCCACTTAACCCTGGGTTTATTGCGACTTTGACAAAGGACGCAGAGCGTCCCGGAAACCGCTCCCACGCAGAGCGTGGGAGCGAGTGCGAGAGCGATGTCCATAATGAGAATTGCTGATCACTGGGATAGCGACTGATCAAATCTTTCATCGTTGTCGTTGCCTCACCTGGTTTTCCGATCCCAACGAGAGCAATCGCTCGATTCCCAATGTGGCAAGTTGGCGGTTTCGGATTCAAGCTCAATGCCTTGTCAAATTCCACAATGGCCTCACCCGGTTTGCCGGCAGCAATGAGAGCACACCCCAAACCGGAATGTGAATCGGCAATGCCGGGCGATCTATTGACGGCTCTATTAAACGCTGCAATGGCCTTTTTGAATTCGCCTGCTATATTTAAAGTGTGCCCATACATGCTATTTGTGTCAGAGTTGTTGGGATCGATAATGTTACTGAGTATGATTTAGTTGTCAAGAGGAATGAAAAAAGGGGGAAATTATCTGTATTCCATGGCTATCGGTATTTCAAGGCCAATTTGGTTATCCTTCACTTCTTGACTTCGCCGGCTTTGATCTTGTAATCTTGATTTCACGACGGCTATTCGTGTCCGAGATATTGGATATCATGCTGCCTACGGCTCAATGGATTGAATCATTGGGTTTGTCCTTAACATAAGAATGCCGGTTGAAGGCCGCGCGTTTCACCGGCAGAAAGCGAGGGCAAAATGCTTAAAGGGCTGATCGGGATTTCAATACTGGCATCGGTGTTCTATCTTGCAAAAGGAGTTCAGGCTGCAACATTCAATGTAACCACGCCGGCGGCATTTCAAACATCCCTTACCACTGCCCAGTCGAATGGCCAGGACGACACGATCAATGTGGCGGCCGGGACCTACGCCATCCTCTCCACACTCACTTATGAAACTGTCGAGAATTTCGGTCTTACTATTGCCGGCGCCGGAGCTGCCTCCGCCATTCTCGATGGGGGCAACTCCGTCCAGATCATGTCGCTCTCCAGCGAAGGAAACGGCGACATCAGCATCAGCGGTTTGACTTTCAACCGGGGGAGGATGTCTGACATAGCAGGATTTGGAGCAGCACTGTTCGTCTTAAGCAACTCAAGTGGGTCCATAACTGTCGACCAATGCGTGGCAAAGAACTGCACTGCGATTAGGAATACCGCCGGCGCCTGGCTCGGCGCTGTCCATGGCGATATCACAGTGACCAATTCTTCCTTCACCCACAATTCCTGCGACGATGGCACCTCGGACGATGGTTGCGGCCTCTATCTTTATTTCGACGGCGGGGCGGCCACCGGCGATGCCATCCTCCGCAACAATAACATCAGCTACAACACTCTGAATACCAACCCTTCACCCGTGGGCAACTGCGATGGCGCGGGATTGATGATCTATCATCTGGGAACTTCCGGGACAGCGCCGTCCATAACCCTGGAAGACAACACGATTAACAACAACTTGTCCTATGAAGGCGCCGGCGGGGCATCGCTTCATGTCCTACATCAAAAGGCGAAGGTGAGCTTGTTGGGAAACACCTTCTCGGGAAACACCGTAGGCCCTCTCCCCTCCGGGGTGCCAATCCAAATCTACGGCGGAGGAGCACACGTATATCTCGACGGCGGCGACGTGACCCTTATCAACAACCAGTTCCTGAACAACCGGAATCTCGATCCCTTTGGGATTGGCGCCGGACTCTGCTTGGACAACCTGCCGACCGGCACCTTGTTGATGACCGGCAATGTCTTTGCCGGCAACCAGAATGCGGGCATGGGCGGGGGGGCGGTGGTTAATCCAGGCGACGGCGTCACCATCGCCATCATCGCCAACAACCTTTTCGTCAACAACCAGGCGGGGGTGGGTGAATCCGAGGGTTCCGCAGGGGGCATTTCCATCAGTTCCGGCACCCATGTCAATCTGATCAACAATACTTTCTACAACAACACCGCCGACGATGCCGGAGGAATGAGTTTTTATGCCGAAGCCACTGAAGACATCGCTTCACTGTACAATGAAGTGTACTGGGGTAACACCCCTAATTCGATAAGCGTTTTCAGCGCCGGCCCTGTCCAGGCTACGTATTCCAATATAGATGGAGGCAGCGGTGAGTCATATTTCGGGACAGGATGCATAGACGCCGACCCATTGTTCTTTGATGTGTCGAATCCACCTGGCGAGGATGGCTTTTACGCAACGCTTGATGATGGACTCCATTTGACAGTGGGGAGTCCCTCCATGAACAAAGGGTCTAACGCGGCTGTTCCGTTGGCGATCTCCACAGATATTTCAGGACAAACTCGCATCCAGGGGGGAACCGTGGATATGGGGGCCTATGAAGGCGTGGCCGGGACCCCCACAACCTACCATCTGACCATGGCTGTCTCCCCATCGGGCAGCGGGACGACCACCCCGTCTGTGGGAACCCATGAAGTCAGTGCGCCCCAGGCCGTAACGGCAACTGCCACCGCCGGATATTCCTTCGTTAAATGGACCACAAGCGGCAATGCTTCCATAATCGATTCAGCCTCTTTGTCCACCTCGGTCACCCTTACCGGAGATGCGATCGTAACAGCCAACTTCGAGGGAACAAGCCCCCTCGTATTCGTAACACTCACGGGGGAATGCGCCGATAACACCCCGTGCTACCACTCAATCCAGAATGCAATCAACGCCGCTACCACTGGCTCCATCATATTGATAACAGGGGGGACATACAATGGTCCCTTTGCCCTCAACCAAGCCAAATCACTCACCCTTCAGGGTGGGTGGGATTCATCATTCTCGTCCCAAACGGAAAATACAATCCTTAAAGAAGCACCAAACGTACGTCAGGGCTCGCTGACTATGCAGGAGCTAAACATAAGTCCTTGACGAATTCACGGCAAGAAAAGCAATAAATGATCCCCGGAGCAAGCTCTCTCGCTTAGGCTCGCCTTCGCTACGCGAAGTGCCCATGTTTTCTGTGCGACTGAAGTCGCACCTACAATTTTTCACGCTAATCCACGATGAGACAAAAAAACCCAGTTCAGTAAGGATCGAGGACGTAATAACTTTCCCAACTATACATCATAGCTTTAGGCCATTTTCGCCCGCTCTGAATCCATAAAAACATTGAAATAGCCTGCTATTACTTCAGCTTTTATGGATTCAGATCGAACCAACCTAACCCAAATCTATGCGCCTTTTTGTGGAAATTATTTCGTCCTCGATCCTTACTTTCCCATAGCGTCTTCGTTTTGAAGGATGCTCTTTTTTTCTTTCCATCACATTTCTGTTGTGCATTTCAAAAATCTATACTATAAAAAGTGACAGTTGATTCACTTATGAGGTTTTTCAATGCCGAAGCCAATCAGAAATTCGCGAACCGTCCGCCCCCTCAAGTCCAAAGGCCTGGCCACAAGGGCAACCATTCTGGACGCGGCACACGATGTCTTCAAAGACACCGGCTACTATGGTTCCTCCATATCAGAGATAACAAGGCGTTGCGGAATCTCCATGGGGACCTTCTACCACTACTTCAAAAACAAAGAGCAAGTCTTTCTGGAGTTAAACGATGAGATTATCTCCCGTTTCATGGCCCGGGCGGAAATTTCGCCCCCAACGGATCTTAAGTTTGAAGAACGGCTGCGTCAAGTCATTCAACTTCTCATGGACCATACCCGGGACAACTTTGCATTTCACCGCATCCTGGGGGAATCGGAACTCATCGACCGGGTAACCATCGCCTATTACGACTCCATCACCCAATATTACCGAGACTTTTTTTTAAGGGAAACCCGGGCCGGGCAGATCCGATCCATGGATCTCGATGTGCTGGCTTACGGTCTCACGGGCATCTGCTATTTCAACTCCCTCGACTGGGAAACACAGAGTGAACTTCCCCAGGAGGAGTTAGTTGGCCAAATTACTGACATTCTCGTAAACGGAATAAGCGGACCTTCAGAATGGAAAAAGCCGGCAGACTGGTCCCTGTGGTCCCTCCCTGAACCTAAACCCCTTCACCTGGAAACAAAAAAACCCCTTACCAAGGGAGGGAAGACCCGGGAGGCTATTCTGCGAGCGGCGGAAAAGGTGATTGGCCAGCGGGGAATCAATCGTGCAAACATTTCTGAGATTACCCGAGAAGCCGGTGTAGCCCAGGGGACCTTCTACGTGCATTTCAAAAGCAAAGCGGACCTAATCGACGGATTTGTCCGATACATCAACCATGTTATGCGTCAAGAGGTTGAGCGCGTCGTTTCCGGGGTACAAGACAGACGGGATGCAGAGCGGGTGGGGATATTGACTTTTCTGAAGTTTCTTCGCCAACACCGTGAGATCTACCGCGTGGTGCCCGAGTGCGAAATGATCAGCCGGGAGGTGGCTCAATGGTACTACCAAACACTGGCCCAAGGATATATCAAAGGCCTCAGACAGGGCATTGAAAATGGCGAAATACGCCCTATTAACCCCACCTTTATTGGCAGGTCCCTCATGGGATTCGTACATTTCATTGCTCTTAAAAAGATCGTATGGAATCCGGATCTCAATCCCGAGGTTAGCAAGCAGTTATTCAAAGACATGATTGAATTTATTTTATTTGGCCTGAAAACGCCCTGATCCCATTTTTTTTATTGACACGAAATAAAGAATTTTATAGAAAAATTGATAGTTGATTCATATTTCGAAGAGGTTCTTCTCCATGGGCAATCTGGAAGGTAAAGTCGTGGTGGTGACAGGGGCAAGTTCAGGCATAGGCGCTGCCTTGGCCCAGACGTTTTCTAAAGCAGGCGCCAGGGTCACCTTAACTGCCAGACGCCTGGATCGACTCAAAAAAACGGCTGCCAACTGTCCTGGAGAAACGCTGATAGTACCCGCCGACCTTGTAGAGAAAGCCGATCGGGAAGCTCTTGTGTCTCAAACCATGGACCAATGGGGCAAAATTGACATCCTCGTAAACAACGCCGGCATGGGCATGTACGGTGATTTTGCATCCACCACCGAAGCCCAATGGCGGCAACTCTTTGAAATAAACCTGTTCTCCATCGTTTTTCTCACCCAGGATGTCCTGCCCATCATGAAGGATCAGAAGCAGGGACTACTCGTTAATGTGGCATCCATCGGAGGGCTCATTGCCCATTCCGATCATGTAACACCCTATGTGGCCAGCAAACACGCCTTGGTGGGTTTTTCCCGTGGTCTCTCGAAAGACCTGCAAGGGACAGGAATCAGAGTCCTGGCGATCTGCCCACACCTGACGGCGACGGAATTTTTTGAAGCCTCTCCAGGGGCGGAGGAAATGGCGTCCGAGGTAGAAAAATACAAGTCGTTCATGGACTCCCCGCAGGAGGTTGCCCAAGGTATTATCAACCAACTGGATTCGGAAAAGCTCGTGGTTTTTCCTACAGAAAAACCGGCTACAGCCTATGAAAAACAGAGAGATATATAGCCTCTTGTGAACCCCCTTTGAGTTTGGATATGAAAACCGAAAATGTCAAAACAGCACTGGTCATAGGAGGAGGTTCCGGCATGGGACGCTCCGCCGCCC
>CAYOWC010000013.1:14132-16295 GCA_964407525.1 uncultured Desulfobacteraceae bacterium
GTCAAAACAGCACTGGTCATAGGAGGAGGTTCCGGCATGGGACGCTCCGCCGCCCTCGCCCTGGCAAACCTGGGAATCCAGGCTTTTGTGGCAGACCTGGATTTAGAAGCCGCCCGTGAAACGGTTTCCAATGCCCTTGATCCGGAAAATCGCGGGGAAGCTTTCCATGTGGATGTTTCCCAAAGCGGTTCCGTGGCCACCTTGTTTCAGGCGTTGAGAGAACGTGTGAATCAATTGGATCTCCTGGTCAATACGGCAGCCATGTTAGGACAGACCGTCTTTATTGAAGATATGACAGATGATGAATGGCGCCGGATGATTGCAGTCAACCTCGATGGCATGTTTTACACTTGTCGAGAGGCGGTCCGCTGGATGAAGGAGTACCGAACGGGTCGCATCATCCTTTTCAGTTCGGTGGCATCCCTCACTCCTACTCCGGGTGCACTCCACTACAGCACGTCCAAGGGGGGAGTAAATATGCTGGGCAGGACCCTGGCCAAGGAGGTTGCCAGACACAACATCCGGGTGAACGTCGTTGCCCCCGGGTATATTGAAACACCCATGCTGGATGGACTTCCCGAGGGATTTTCAGATTTCATTGTTAAAAAAACCCCCTTGCAGCGTCTGGGGAAACCTGACGAGATCGGCGCTTTGGTGGCCTTTCTGGCATCCCCTGAAGCTGATTTTTTTACGGGGCAGGTCCTGAGTCCTAATGGCGGATTTGTGATCTAAAACAGCCTGGTCACAATTAAGAAGGTCTCACGCAAAGGCGCAAAGTATTTAAAAGATACGGCTCTGACATATGAACAAGAAGGAAGAATCGATGAATAAAACGTGGAAACACCTTATTGTAAAACTCCAAAACGAGGTATGCCAGGTCACCATCAACCGGCCCCACGACCGGAATTCCCTCAATTCGGAGGTCATGGCCGAACTGGTGCGTATGCTGGAAGAGGTAGAACAGACGGCTGCCAGAGCAGTGGTCTTTACCGGCGCAGGAGACACCTATTTCATCGGCGGTGCTGACGGGATCGAAATGATGCAATGTGATAGGGAAGAAGCCAGAAGCTTCTCATCGCGAATTCAAGGCTTGTTCCTCCGGATGGAGGCCAGCCCACTTATCCTGGTGGCCGCCATTAACGGACTTTGTTTCGGAGGAGGCTATGAATTCTCTATGGCATGCGACCTTCGCGTGGCCAGTCAAAATGCTCGGATCGGCCTGCCCGAAGTCAAGGTAGGCCTCATTCCCGGTGGGGGAGGAACCCAACGTCTGCCCAGGCTGGTGGGTATGGGCCAAGCCATGGAGATGATCCTGAGCGGAAAACTTTATAAAGGAACCGAAGCAGCCCGGATGGGACTGGTCAACCTTGCGGTTGAACCCGAAGAGCTTGCAGACGGTGTGGAAAAACTACTCAAACCCATCCTGAGACAACCACAGTACGCTCTTACTCTGGCCAAACGGGCGGTTCTGGCCTCCCGATCGGGTTCCCTGGAACAGGGGCTCAAAGAAGAAAGTGAACAATTCAGTCATTGTTTTGACCATCGATTTTTCCCCGATCTCATGACCCAACAGCTGAAAGAAGGGAGTCTTGAAACCACGGCAGATGTTTCGGATTTTAATGGTAGGGGCGAATAATCATTCGCCCTTATAAAAAGGAAAAGAATGCTGAAAGTGCTTGGCATAGCGGGAAGCCTGCGGCCCAAAAGCAACACGCTTGAATATGTGGAGAAGGCCCTCGAAGTCTTCGATGAGGCAGGCCTTGACACAGCATTAATCTCCCTCAGGGGGAAAGAGATTAAGCCGTGCAACGGTTGTTACGACTGCGTCAAAAAAGGGTACTGCACGATCAAAGGGGATGATTTTGATGAAATTCTGGAGGAGATGCGCAAAGCCGAAGGCCTGATCCTGGGTTCACCGGTCTACCTCAGCTCCGTTGTCCCCCAGATGATGGCCCTTTTAGGCCGGGCCACCTTTGTGGCCTATTGGAACGACAAATTTCTTTCGGGAAAAGTGGGCGGCCCCATTACGGTAGCCCGAAGGGCCGGACATAATATGGCCTTTTCTCAACTTCTTCTGTGGTTTTTTATCAACGGAATAACCGTGCCGGGGTCCACCTATTGGAATGTGGGCGTAGCCGGCGCCGCAGGGGCAAGGGACGCGGA
>CAYOWC010000013.1:16395-25961 GCA_964407525.1 uncultured Desulfobacteraceae bacterium
ATGATACCCGGAATCGGTTCCTGGTCAACAAAAAGGGCGATCCTCACCCCGGATAAAGAGGCCGTGGTGGACGGGGAAAAACGTCTCACCTACAGGCAGCTCAACGCTCGGGTAAACCGCCTTGCTAATGCCCTTCAAGGGCTTGGGCTCAAGAACGGCGACCGCCTGAGCATTTTGTCCACCAATTGTGTGGAGTATGTAGAAACCATCATGGCTGCTGCCAAATTGGGCGCCATGCTCGTCCCTCTGAACTGGCGTCTTACTCCCACGGAACTCACTTTCATCCTGAAAGACAGCGCCACCGAAACGCTCCTTTTTCACCCCGATCTCCAGGAAACAGCAGACAGCCTCAAAAAGAAAGCCGGACTTAAACGACTTGTGGCTCTTGGACGAGAAGAGATGGGCGGAGCAGCAGCTTACGAACGGATATTGGAAACCCAGACCGACGGCGAACCGATCCCGGATAGGGCACCTGAACTGGATACTCCCCACATCATCATGTATACCGCAGGCACCACAGGCCAGCCCAAGGGGGCAGTCCTGAGCCAGGGGGCCAGCTTCTGGAACGCCGTCAATCTCACTGTGGATATGGGATTCACCTCCGCCGACCGGAACCTGGCAGTCTTGCCCATGTTCCATATCGGGGGCATCGGCCTTTTCACCCTGCCCATGCTGTACATGGGCGGCACAGTCGTCATCCAACGTACCTTTGAACCGGCCCAAACCCTGGAGTTGATTGAATCCGAGGAGATCACCCTCTTTTTCGGCGTGGCAGCCATCTTTCTTTTCTTGATTCAACATCCTGACTTCAAAAAAGAGGCTTTTGAGAAAGTTCGGGTCGTCATGAGTGGGGGTGCTCCTTTACCCGTGAGCCTGGTCCATCAGTATCACGAGACAGGAATCACCCTCCAACAGGGATTTGGTATGAGCGAGGCCGCACCAAGCATCGCCACCCTGGAAAAGGCGCTGGCCATCAAAAAGGCCGGTTCCATAGGGAAAGCCTTGATGCACCTGGATGCGCGGGTCGTGGATGATGACATGGAGGATGTACCCACTGACCAGGTGGGAGAACTGGTTATCCGGGGGCCCAACCTGATGCAGGGTTATTGGAACCGGCCGGAAGCCACCGAGGAGGCCTTTTCAGGCGGGTGGTTCCATACCGGTGACCTGGCCCGCATGGATCCTGACGGAGACATCTATATCGTTGAGCGAAAAAAGGATATGTTCATCTCCGGTGGCGAAAACGTCTATCCCGCCGAAGTGGAAAATGCCATATACGAACTGCCCCAGGTCTCCGAAACCGCCGTGATCGGCATCAAAGATGAAAAATGGGGAGAAGTGGGTAAAGCGATAGTAGTCCTCAAGGAAGGGGTAAAGCTCACCCGGGAAGAAATCATTGAACACCTGAAAGGCAGACTGGCAAAATACAAAATTCCTAAGGATGTAGCTTTTACAGGGCCCCTCCCCCGTAACGCGGCGGGGAAAGTCTTGAAAAATGTTTTACGGGAAGAAGTCTAAATCAGGTTAGGGCGAAAGCGTTTTCAAAATAAATCTTAAAAGGGAGGATTGGCAGGTCAGGAAGATGGTACCAAAAAATGCAATTAGCGGTTAATCGTTACTTAGCCATACAATAAAAGGCTTACGCCTAAACTCCCTGGTATTCGGATTTTGGAGTTAATCCGTCAGGATTTTATTGCAAAAAAGTGTAAACCCCTTTTTGGCTTGTGTGAAGAATCCCAATTCAGGGAAATTCATGCAAAGGTTTAACGTCTTTATGCTAAAACCTAACAGCTAAGAGCTAATTGCCGCTTTTGGGTTGTAGGAATCAGCCGCCCCGGATTGGACCGGGGATTGTTGAGAGGTAATGGACAACACAATAAGTAGGAGAAAGGAGAAAAAAATGAATGTGAAAAAACTTTTTTATGTCTTTGTGTTGGCATTGGTGGCTTCGGTCTTTGTGGCATTCCCAGTCATGGCAGAGGAAAAACCGATCAAAATCGGGATCATCCAGGGACTGAGCGGACCCTATGAAATCTATGGAAAAGCGGAAGTCATCGGATTCAAGATGGGGTTGGAATACTTCACAAAAGGTACCAACGAAATTATTGGAAGGCCTGTAAAATTATACGTTGAAGACACCCAGTTGAAGGCAGCAAGGGCCAAAATGCTCCTCACCAAACTCTATGCTGACGATAATGTGGATCTGGCCGTAGGCCCCACCAGCAGTGGCGTGGCCCTGGCCGTGCTGCCGGTTGCCCGGCAGTATAAAAAAATCCTTATTGTTGAGCCGGCCGTGGCCGATTCCATTACAGGAAAGAACTGGAACCGCTACATCTTTCGAACCGGTCGAAACTCCAGCCAGGATGCCATCTCCAATGCGGCTGCCGTCGCCGAGCCGGGTGTCAGCATCGCTTGTATCGGCCAGGATTATGCTTTCGGTAAGGATGGCATCGCAGCATACAAAGAAGCCGCAGAAAAACTGGGTGCCAAAGTGGTCGCCGAAGAGTATTGCGACCCCAAGGGTACGGACTTCACAGCTCCCATCCAGAGAATTATCGAAGCCTTGAAGGACAAACCGGAACCGAAATATGTGTGGGTCATCTGGGCAGGAAAAGGCGGACCTATCCCGCAGCTTATTGCCGCCGGCCTGGATAAATACGGCATTCAGATCGCCAGTGGCGGAAATGTCCTGGCTGCTCTCAAAGTCATGAAACCCCTCAAAGGGATGAAAGGTTCCATCTACTACTACTATGAAAACCCGAAGAATGAGATAAACGACTGGTTTGTGAAGGAACATTACAAACGTTTCAATGGCCCCCCGGATTTCTTCACTTGCGGTGGTTTTGCCGCTGCCGGCGCTGTGGTGGAAGCCATTACCAAGGCGGGAACCACAGATACGGAAAAGCTGATCACCACCATGGAAGGGATGGAATTCATGACCCCCAAGGGAAAAATGAAATTCAGAAAAGAAGACCATCAGGCCCTTCAGGAAATGTATGCTTTTCAGTTGGATACCAAACCCGATGTGGACTGGGCCATCCCCGTTTGCATCAAGGTGCTGTCCATGGAAGATACGGCGCCTCCGATTATGAACAAGAAGTAAATAACCATGTTTAACAAACCCACGCGGACGGTTTGTCCGCGTGGGTTTGAGGATTTACCCGTTTTTTGGAAAGGTGTCAGGTGTCAGCGAAAAAACTCACTGGCATTCGAATTATCAGGTTCAATACTACATAGTTGCCTTGGATTAAACCGCAAATATGGAATAATAGATACTGACACCTGACACCTGACACTTTGGCTCCGAAAGCCACAAATTCATCACGCTAATTCACGATGAACCGTTGCTCATTACTGAAAAGGGGTTTCAGATGCATACAGATCCCATCGTAGAAACAAAAGACCTGACCATCCGTTTTGGGGGTCACGTGGCCGTGAACCAGGTGAACCTTCGCGTTGATCCCTTTGTCATGAAGTCGATTATCGGGCCCAACGGCGCGGGGAAAACGACCCTGTTCAACCTGATGACGGGCCAATACAGCCCAAGCAGCGGACAAGTCTTCCTGAAAGGGGAAGACATCACCCAACTTAGCGCGGTGAAAAGGACCCGTTTGGGAATGGGCCGATCCTTTCAGTTGACGAACATCTTCCCCGTGCTGACGGTTCTTGAAAATGTACGGGTTGCCATACAGTCTCGCGAGGGTGTCGGGTTAAATTTCTGGAGGAATTATCTTCACTTCTCCGGGATGGAAGACGAGGCCTATGAAATCCTGAAGGATGTTCTTCTCGATGAGAAATGGGCCATGCCGGCCAGTTCCCTCACCCACGGGGAACAGCGGAAACTGGAAATTGCCATACTCCTGGCCCTGAAGCCCGAAATCCTTTTCCTGGACGAGCCTACAGCCGGTATGTCCCAGGAAGAAGTTCCGGCTATTCTGGACATACTTCGACGGATCAAAGATGCAAAAGACAGGACCATGCTCCTTGTAGAACATAAGATGGACATGATCATGTCTCTATCGGACACCATCGCGGTCCTCCAGGAGGGAGAATTGATTGCGGATGGCCCCCCCGATGAGATTTACAGAAACAAGGCCGTTCAGGAAGCCTATCTCGGTGGAGGTGCCAAGCGTGAATGAGACAATTCTAAAAGCCGAAGATGTCCACACCTTTATAGAACAGCACCATATCCTCCAGGGGGTCTCTTTTGAGGCCAAGGCCGATGCAGTAACGGTCCTCCTCGGCCGAAACGGCGCGGGCAAAAGCACAACACTCAAGACCGTTATGGGTCTCCTTCCTGCCTCCAAGGGAAAAATCACCTATCAGGGGAAAGAAATCCAGAAAAGCAAGCCCTATCAAATCGCCCGAATGGGCATTGGTTTTGTCCCGGAACATATGGGGATTTTTGCCGAACTCACGGTGGAAGAAAACATGCGTGTGGCCATGCTTGTGGAAGATGCTGCCACGGCTCGCAGGCTGGAGGTTGTCCTGGACATGTTTGCGGCATTAAAAAAATTCTGGAAAACCAAGGCAGGAAACCTGAGCGGAGGCCAGAAACAGATGTTGGCCATTGGCAGGGCCATTGTGAACGACACATCCCTTTTGCTTATTGATGAACCATCTAAAGGCCTGGCGCCTATCATCGTGGATACAGTCATCGATTCTATTAACCAGATCAAAGAACACAGCGTGGTCGTGTTGGTGGAACAGAATTTTTACATGGCAAGCTCGGTGGGAGACGATTTTTTCATTCTGGACGACGGAATGGTGGTGCACAGCGGGCGAATGGAAGAGCTGATACGAGACGAAGAATTGCAGAGCCGATATCTCGGAATCTCCAAAGTCGAAGATTGAAAAACATGAAGACGGGAGTAACCTCAAATGGCTGACACCATATTAAGGCGTTGGAACCAGGAGATCACTATAGCAGGAATAGCCATTCTCTTCCTGCTGCCCCTCCTTGCGATACAACCCAAAACCTATCTCACCCTTACCATAGCGGGCCTGGCCATGGGAATGCTTCTGTTTCTTGTGGCCTCCGGCGTGAGCATTATTTTCGGCCTGATGGATGTCTTGAATTTTGCCCATGGAGCCCTGTTTGCGTGGGGAGCCTATGTGGGGTTCTCCGTATTCCAAACCCTCATGAAATGGGTGGTGGCTGATTCGATCCTGCAAAACCTTGCTGTTTTCTGTATTGCCATGGTTGCCGCCATGGTTACAGTCGGTCTTCTCGGCGTTATTCTGGAAAGGGTTATTGTACGCCGTGTGTATGGGAATCACCTGTTTCAAATCCTTATCACCTTCGGCACCACGATTGTACTGGTAGAATTAATCCGCGTCTTCTGGGGACCTAACGACGAAGTCATGACCGTTCCACGGACCTTCTCGGGGAACTGGGATATCATGGACGTCATTGTCTCCAGGTATCGGATCATCTGCATCCTCTTGGGTGGCGTCGTCTATGGCCTGATTCAACTCATCCTTAAAAAGACCAAGCTCGGAACCATCGTCCGGGCCGGGGTGGAAGATCGAGACATGGTCCAGGCCATGGGGCATAATATCTACCTGCTTTTCACAGGGGTTTTTGCTGTCGGCGCCGGCCTGGCTGCCCTGGGAGGGCTGTCCATGTCGATTTTCAGCCTTCAGGTATATCCGGATATGGGAGGGACCTACCTCCTCTTCGCATTTATCGTGGTCATCATTGGAGGGTTAGGGAGCGTAACCGGCTCCCTGGTGGGAGCTCTGATCGTTGGGCTCAGCTACAACTATGTCGCCTATCTCGTACCCTGGGCCGCCGCCGGGGTCAACGTACTCATTATGATTATCATTCTTCTCATCCGGCCCACAGGCCTTTTTCAAAAGTAGGGGCGAATAATTATTCAGCCCGTACGAGGTATGCCCATGACAGAACCAACGCCGGTTCAGATGTTTCATATGGAAGAAAAGAGCAGACAATACCATAGCGGAGGTTTTTTTCTTAAAATCGCCCTGTTGCTCCTCTTCCTCCTGGTCCCCTTTCTGTTCCCTTCGTTTAAGACCGTCGATCTCGCCATCCAGATCATCATCTTCGGGGCGCTCGTGGCAAGTTTCGATATTCTTCTCGGTTATACGGGGATTCTCTCTTTCGGGCACGGCATGTTCTTCGGCTTGGGAGCCTATTGTATGGCCTTCCTATTAGGCAAGTACGGAATGCCTTCCTATTCTAATCTGCTACTGGGGTTTGCGTTTGCAGCAGCCGTCTCAGCGGTCCTCGCCCTGCTCATCAGCCTTCTCACCCTTCGGGTTAAGGCCATCTTTTTCTCCATGATTACCCTGGCCATTGCCGAACTGGCCATCGTTCTCTTCACCAAATTGAGCGGGCTTACCGGCGGGGAAGACGGAATCAGCTTCATGACTCCGGGGATCTTCAACGCATCTTTCTCCATGGGTGACTTCATGGGAATCGAGATCACAGGGAAAATCATCACCTACTACTTCATCCTCCTGTGTTGTGTGGCACTTTTTCTGGCCATGCTGCGGTTCACCAAGTCCCCCCTCGGTCGCGTTCTTCAAGCCATCAGGGACAACGCCCAACGCGCGGAAGCATTAGGCAACAAGACCTTCGTCTACCAGAGTATTTCCATTACATTCGGTTGCGTCGTGGCCGCCCTGATCGGGGCCCTATATGCCATGTGGATGGAATATGTGAATCCCGAGTCGAGCCTTGGGGTCATGACCATTATGCTCGATGTTCTGCTCATGGTTATTATCGGAGGGATGGGAACGCTATACGGCGGGATTATAGGCGCCGCTTTCCTGAAAATTACCCAGACGTTCCTCCCTGATCTTCAAAGCCTGGCGCAGGATATGTTCCCCCAGGCCGAACTGCTCCACAATATTCTGGAGCGATGGCTCCTCCTCTTCGGAATTCTGTTTATTCTGGTGGTCATTTTTTTCCCGAAAGGCGTTATCGGGTCATTGCAGGAACGCAGGTACCAAAAGAAAAAAAACTAAGGAAGGGTATATGCCAAATTCTAAAACAAACGCAAAAACAACAGCAGGCATTCTCAGCATCGCTACATACGTACCTCGGGCCTACCATGATGCGGATTATATCGCTTCACAATGTGATACGCCGGCCGAAATTATTCGAACAAAACTGGGCTGGTACCAGAAAAATGTTCCGGGCCCGGGAGACGGCACCGTCGCCATGGGAATAAAGGCCGCCAGGAAGGCCCTCTACTATTCGGGCCTGGATCCTGACGAAATCGATCTGGTGATCTACAGCGGGGAAGAGGTGAAAGAATACCGGAACTGGCCCGTGGGACCCAAGATCCAGAAGGAACTGGGCCTTAAGAAGGCATGGTCATTTGATATTCAGCAGCGTTGCGGAACCACCCTTGTGGCCCTCAAACTCGCCAGGGATATGATCCGGGCCGATGAAGGACTCAAGAACATCCTGATCGTTTCCAGCTACCGCAATTCCGATCTGATCCACTACCCCAATACCAGGGTGCGCTGGATGTATTACTTAGCCGCCGGAGGAGCGGCCTGCGTGGTCCAACGAGACTGCCCGAAAAACGAAATCATAAACGGGCATTTCATAAGCGATGGATCCTTTGCGTTCGACGTGTACGTACCTCAAGGTGGCTCGGCAGAGGCCATGACCGCCGCCGGTCTTGAAGAAGGGAAACAGTACCTGGACGTCCTGGACCCGGTGGGAATGAAAGACAGGCTGGAACGGCTCAGCCTGAGCAACTGGCTCATCTGCATCGATAAGGCCCTGGCCAAATGCGGCTATACAAGGGATGATGTGGACTATCTGGCCACTCTGCTGGTGAAACGGAGCGCCCACGACTTTCTCATGAAAGAACTGCGCCTCAAACCGGAGCAGACCCGATATCTGGCCGAATTCGGCCACCACGGCCAGAATGACCAGATCCTCTCCCTGGAGCTCGCCGTCGAAGAGAATCGACTCAAGGACGGAGATCTGGTGCTTATGATCTCCGCGGGAATCGGGTATGCCTGGAATGTGGTGGTCATGCGGTGGGGGGAAACATCATGATCTATGGTGATTGGATCGGCCGCTGGGGCCGTGCCTATCCGGACAAAGAAGCCCTGGTAGATGCCATCGGTGGCAGACGTTACACCTACGGGGAACTCTCTGCCGAAATAAACCGCATGGCCCATTTTCTTGCCGACGACCTGGGAATCAAAAAGGGCGATCGGGTGACCTGTCTATCGCTCAACCGATCGGAATACATCATCCTTTTTCTGACCCTCAGTCGTTTAGGGGCGGTCCTGGTCCCCCTGAATTTCCGTCTCGCCAGGGATGAATTCATCTATTTCCTGGAAGATGCCCATCCCAGTGCCATGTTCTTTGACCGGGAGCACCAAGAGGTGGTGGCCTCCCTCAAGGATCTGATCCATGTGCCCCACCCTGTCTGTCTGGACCCTGACGATACCGTGGGACGGTCCCTGCCCGCCATTTGGGATGGACTTCCCACCGATCCCCCCCCTGAAGTGGATATTCTGCCCGATGATCCCCAATTGATTATCTACACCTCCGGCACCACCGGGGTCCCGAAAGGGGTCATTTTGACCCATGGAATGCTCACCTGGAACTCCATCAACACCCAACTGGGCTGGAACCTCCGCCCCGAAGACAAGACCATCCTTCATGCAGCCATGTTCTACACGGCTGGGTGGAATGTGTTTACCTTGCCCATCTTCCAAAGCAGAGGGGTCAACATCCTACTCCAGAGCTTTGATGCGGACCTGATCCTGGACCTGATCCACAGAGAGGGGGTGACCGTTTTTTTCGGGGTTCCCACCATGTTCCAGATGCTCATGGACTCCCCCAAATTCGCTTCCACTGATTTTTCCAGGGTTCGATTCATGGTTTCCGGAGGAGCGCCTCTGGGCCACGAACTCTTTGAGGCCTTCAAGAGGGAAAAATCCGTTCATATCTGGGAAGGCTACGGCCTCACCGAGGTAGGACCCAACTGCTTCATGGCCAACGGGAAATTGGGCACTATAGGACATCCCATGCCCCATGTGGACGTAAAGCTTGTGGGGTTTGATGGCCTCGTGGTTCCCACAGGGGATGAGGGAGAAATCTACCTGAGAGGCCCCAATGTATGTGCGGGCTACCTGAACAAGCCGGAAACCTCTGCCGAGGCCATTGTGGATGGATGGTTCCACACCGGCGATCTGGGCAAACTTGACGCAGACGGGCATATGGCCATTGTGGGCCGCCTGAAAGACATGATCATCTCGGGGGGCGCCAATATATACCCAGCCGAAATCGAACGGGCCATTGAAACCCACCCGGACATTCAAGGCTCCGCCGTTATAGGGGTCCCCGATCCAAAATGGGGGGAGGTTGGCAAGGCGATCGTAGAATTGAGGCCCGGCGCCTCTCTGAACCTTGAAAGCCTGCTCAGCCACCTGGCGGACCGATTAGGAAAATTCAAATGTCCCAAGTATCTCAAAGTGGTAGATGCCCTGCCCCGAACTCCGGCCTCGGGCAAGGTACGGAAATTCATTCTTAAAGAACAGTACGGGAAACCGGAAGACTGACAGCG
>CAYOWC010000013.1:26061-39523 GCA_964407525.1 uncultured Desulfobacteraceae bacterium
CCCATTCGTGTCATTCGTGTGATTCGTGGTTAAGTAAAGGAAAAACAGATGGATATAGGAATTGTAAGCTACGGTCTTTACACCCCTGAGACCTTTGAAACAGCAGCGGATCTTTCCGCCAGGTCCGGACTCACCCTGGAAGAAATAAAGGACCTGGGAATTGAACGAAAATGCAAGCCTTCCAGGGACGACCAACCGGTGACCATGGCCGTGAAGGCAGCAAACAAGGCATTGGAAAAGGCCGGAGACGTCGCTCCCGAAGATGTGGATCTGGTCCTCTGGACCGGGGAAGAATACAAGGACTATATTGCCCAGACAGCGTCCATCCGACTGCAGGAGGAGACAGGGTGTAAGAACGCATGGGCCTATGACCTGGTGGGCCAGAATGTCACCTCCATCCAGGGTTTGCGCGTGGCGCGGGATTCCATCCTGGGAGATGAGACCGTTAATACCGTCCTGCTGGCGGGGGGTACTCGAAACGTGGACCTGGTGGATACTGCGAATCCGGACACCCGTTTTCTCCTCGCCTCCTCGGCCTCTGGCGGCGCCATGATTCTTCGGCGTAATTACCCAAAAAACCGTCTGATTCAAACAGCCTTCACCATAGATTACAAAATGGCCGATGAAGTCTTTGTACCCGGAGGGGGCACCGAAACCCCCTTTGCCGCCGATAATCTGGATTCAGATATCATGTTCTATCAGACACCGCATCCCCAGGTGGTGAAAGACTATCTCACGAGACGCTGGACAGGGGCACTGGCCGAGACAGCACAAAAAGTTCTCAAAGGTCTATCCCCAGATTATGTGGCCCTCAGACACCTCAAGCCGTCGGATCGAACAGCAGTCCTGGATTCCCTCAAGGTAAAAGGGGGGCAATCCGCCCCTTTGGACGACTGGGGTTGCCATGGGACCAACGATGTGCTTCTGTCTCTCGATTTAGGCCAGAAGAGCGGCGCCATTGAAGAGGGTTCCCTGGTGCTATTGCTCTCGGCGGGAATCGGATTCACCTATGCTGCAGCCTTGATCCAGTGGGGAGGCTGAAAACCGCGAATTTTCGCGCAAAGACGCAGAGACGCAAAGGTACAAAATCATAAAAACATCCAGTGACCCAATGTTTCACACAAGCGTAAATATCCCGCTGCTTCATGCAGATCCGGTCGTGGCAGGATGCCACTCGCACAGGGGTCGAAATGAGCAATCCAAACCTGTCGAAGATCCCGTCTGAAGCGAAGCGAAAGCGGGGAACCCTTAAACCGTTGAACCTTGAAATTTGAACCTTTAAACCCAAATAAGGTCTACAAATGTTTTTAAAAGATCCCGGCCTGTATTATGAAATCCACGGCGAAGGAAAGCCACTGGTCCTTCTGAACGGCATTATGATGAACACCCTGAGCTGGGCGGAACACATCCCCCTCTTGAAAGACAACTACCAGATCATTACCTATGATATGCGGGACCAGGGACAGTCTGACAGATTGGAAGAGGGTTACCAAATTGACATTCATGCTGAAGACCTCGAAAAACTGCTGGACCACCTGGGTATTAAAAAGACCAATATTATGGGAGTTTCCTACGGAGGCCAGGTGGCTCTGATTTTTACCCTGATGTTCCCTGGAATAGTGGAAAAGCTGATCCTCTCGAACACCGCGGCACAGGTGGATCAATACCTGCTGTCCATGGGGCAGATGTGGAAACGGGCCGCAAAACTGTACGATGGGGAAGCATTTTTTGATCTTGCCCTGATCCCCATCTATTCAAGGTCTTTTTACAACAATAATTATGACTGGCTGGCCAACAGAAGAGGACTTTTCAGGGATTTTCTGACCAAAGAGTGGTTTGACGGGTTTATCCGGCTGGCATCCTCCAACGAGCATTACGATCTCAGGGGAAAGATATCAAATATCGACAAGGAAACCCTGCTTATAGCTGCCGAAGAAGATATCATCACACCCCCCGAACAAATGCTGGAAATGAACCGGGCCATGAAAAATTCTCAGTTTGTTTCCATACCGGATACGGGTCATGCCGCTTTTTTGGAGAAACGGGAAACTTTCTGTACCCTGATTAAAGGGTTTCTGTAGCTCAAATTTTTAAACAAGGAGAATAATAGATGTTAGAAATCAAAGATGCCGTTGCAGTAATTACTGGAGGCAGTGGCGGTATAGGAATGGCCTTAGCAAAATATTGGTTAGCCCAGGGCGGAAAGGCCGTCCTGGCCGATGTGGCTGAAGAGGCATTAGAAAAAGCCGGAAACGAACTGGACGGAGACGTGGTAACCGTGGTCTGCGATGTAACCAAGGAAGCGGACTGCGGCAGGCTGGCCGACAAAGCCATAGAGGCCTTTGGAAAAATTAATTTGGTGGCCCCCTTTGCGGGAATCATCATGGACGGCCTCATGGTCTCCACGGATCGGGAAACGGGCAAGGTAAACCGGAAAATGCCGCTCGAAATCTTCCAGAAGGTGGTGGACATCAACCTGACAGGCGTATTTCTGACGGTTCGCGAATGCACAGAGAGGATGATTAATCACGATTGCCGGGGACTCATCTGTCTCGTCTCCTCAACCGGTTCCCTGGGAACTGCCGGCCAGATCAACTACTCCTCCACCAAGGCGGCCATGTCCGTAATGCCAAAGGTCCTTACAGCAGAATTTTTCCGGAAGGGCCTGGCAGATAAAATCAGGGCCGTTGCCATAGCACCCGGGTATGTGGGTACGGAGATGGTGAAGGGGATGAATCAGAAGGCTCTGGATAAAATTTTGTCCAACGTCCCGATCGGTCGACTTATCGAACCTGAAGAAGTGGCATCCCTGGCCGGAGAAATCTACCGAAACGAAGCCCTCGCCGGGGAGACGTTCTTTATCCATGGCGGCCTTCGTCTGGGGTCAAAAGGGTAGTAAAAGGGAAGCCATGACGGAACCGATCATGAAACGGGCAAAAGGTGATGGGGTTGATATCCAGCTGGCCCTGTGGGAAGGTGAAGAAGAAAGAGACACCGTTTTCTGCATCCACGGCTTGACTGCGAACTGCCGCAGCTGGGACAGGATCGCCGCGGCATTGGCTCCTGATTACCCTGTTCTGGCCATGGACCTTCGGGGGAGAGGCCTCTCAGATAAACCGCCAAAAGGGTATTCAGTAGCACAACATATGCGAGATATCGCCTGTGTTTTGGAAGACCAGGAATTGCAGCAAGTGACCCTCATGGGACATTCCCTCGGCGCCTTTACCTCCCTGGCCTTTGCTGCCCGCTACCCCCGCCTGATCAAAAAGCTGATCCTCGTGGACGCCGGAGGGCGCCTCACCAAAATCCAGTGGGACAACATCGAAATGGCCATCAAGCCCTCTCTGGCAAGATTGGGACAAACCTTTCCCAGCTTTGATGACTATACCGAACCGCTGAAACAAGCGCCTTTCCTCCAGCCGTGGACCACCTTTTTAGACACCTATTTCCGCTATGAAATGGAAGAAGTGGAAGGCGGGCTCCGATCTCGAACCGAGGGGGCCCACATGCTGGAAGAGATTTCCAATATTCGGCAATTTGACGCCCCCTCGTTTTATTCGAAAATAGAATGCCCGGTATTGATCCTCCGAGCACCCCATGGGATTCTATCCGACGATGATATTGTGCTAAGCGAAGAGGCCGTGGAAAAAATGCTGCAAGAAATTTCCCATGTCCGTCGTTTGGATTGCGAGGGGACCAATCACTATTCCATCCTCTTCGGCGCTCACAGAGAAAGGGACCAGGCTATCCGGAGTTTTCTGGATACGTAGTACCTGAAAAATGCAATTAGCGGTTAGTCGTCGGCAATCACACTTTTTCCGGCATCAGCGCCAAAAAGGAAGCTTGTGCAGGATCCTTGTTTATGAACCGACCGATCCATTCCTGGCCTGAGGCGGAGGCAGTCGCTTCCCCAAAGAGACGGGCATCATTTTCAAGTCCTTTCTGGAAACCGTTTTCATAGCCGAACCGCATGGCTGCAAGGGCTTTCCCTGCAGCATAACTCCGAGCAATCTGCAAATCCTTTGCCTCTTCGGCGTCAGGGGCGGTGACACCCATGAACCCGCGGACCATCTCCGAACTAAAGAGCGCCTCCAGTTCGCCTTTCTGCGCAGAGGCGAGCCGATCCCATTCCCTGACGCCCAAACGAATTTCCCCTTTCATGTGTCTTCGGGCGGTCTCAAAGGCCTGAGACAACGCCGTCGAAGCGGGGGCAAAAGCATCGGCCAGCCCCAGATGAAGAGCGTTACGGGCATCGATAGACTCCCCGTTGATGCACATTTCAGCGGCCTTCCAGGGACCCACAAGCCTGGGGAGTCTCTGCATTCCTCCATAGCCAGGAAAGATACCCAGTTTGACCTCCGGTTGCCCCATCAGCGCATTCTGGGTTACGATGCGGTAATGGGCACTCATGGCCAATTCATTGCCGCCACCCAAGGCGAATCCGTCAATCACGGCCATAATCGGAATAGGCAGATCCTCCATATCGGAGAGGACATGAATATTGTTGGCTGCAATGCGGGCCACAGCTTCAGCGGTATTTCCATGGAACTCCGTTACGTCAGCACCCGCCCCAAATGCCCGTCCGGCCCCTCGAAGAATGATGGCCTGAACCGGTTTTCCAAGGAGTGTCCCATCAGCTTTCACCTCCGCCACCACAGCACCTAACTGCTCCACCAGATCGTGGTTCAAGGCGTTCAGGGCATCGATCCGGTTCAGGGTGATAATCCCCACTTCCTCACACAGGTGGATATCCAGATATTTCTGCTCATCGGGTCGCGACAGGCGAAGGGTTTCTCCCAAAAAGGCAGATTCGTATTCGGCGATGGTGCGGTCTGCGCGGTCTGCCTGAACCAGGGCCACCCCTTTGGGTTTTTTCATGGCCCCGTCCAACATTTTCTGCTGGATCTCGGGGATACCTGCCAGATCCGTGATTTCGAGGTCTTCCTGGGCCATCACAATCCTGCCCTCCGACAACAATCGAACCACCTCCCTCGCCTGGGCATCCCGGTACATATGGGAGCCGAGAATAGAGAGATTGCTTTCGCCCCGTGCCACAATGATTCCGCACGGCATCTCGTCCGATTCCTCATGATCCCTTACCAGGAAGGTGCTGAAGTGAAGGGTACTCTGATCCGTCCGTTCCACGATGAAGTCGGGACTGACCCTGGGGCCGAAAATCTTCCAGATCGCCTTCCCAATATCCTTGGCATGATCCATAAAGTCCGGGTTGTATGCCGGGTTGGGTATTCCCTCTTCGGTCAAGGGATCGGGCATATCGGGGGAGAGAATCAGCCCGTCCCGATCAATCACATTGGCGGATGGAATACCCATCTGTTCAAGGGTGGCAATTCCGTCCCGTTCCTTTGTTCGAGAAGCAATAAACGCAATCTCCGCACTCCTTTTGAGGGCAGCCTCTGCAAAGGCGATGGCATAGGCATCAGCTCCCCATATCAGGCCTTTTCTACCAGGCAACAAACCAATTTCTGAAAAGATCGCATCCGGATCGCCGTTTCGAAAAAAGATTTGTTTCTGGCGCATCCAACCCCAGCGCGCATCCAGCACAAAGCGTTTCCCGTCATAAAAAAAGGTCTCCTTGTATTCTCCCTTCATCCCCTGTCCGGTGGCACCGAAAAATTCCAGTCTGCCGTTTTCCCCTAAGGCGGAGACCAGCAAAGGAAAGTTAAGACCGCCCGTATGTTCGAAGATCTTGTCTACTGGCTGACCATTGTTTGCAGCAAAAACAGCCTGTCGAAAGGCTTCGGTTTTCTGCATCCATTTCTCATAATCCTCTTCCGCTTCAATAACCCCGAATACATCGGCAGGAATCTTTCGCCGATCCACGAAGGCATCAGCAATGCCTCTCTTTATAAGGGACTCTCCCAGATCCGGATTTGACCCCATCAGGATAACCCGTGCGCCAAGGGATTTCGCGATCTGGGCTCCCGCAAAGCTGGTCCCCTTTCCACCTCCCATAAGGAGAATGGCATCACCGGGTTGAACCGCAAGTCTCTCTACAACGGCCCTGTAAGCGGTGCCATAGGTAAGCATCATTGCCGCCAGCCGTTCAGGAGACTGTTTGGCAAGCGCCTCGGTAATGGGGATCGCTCGAATCTCATCCATGATGGCAAACTGCGCATTGAATCCGTTATGGGTTTCATATCCCCGGATGAGATTTTTTCCGGTCCATGCGTCCAGAATAACCGCCTGCCCTACTTTGACATTGGTGACCGCCGGTCCTGCCTCCACCACGATCCCCAAGGCATCACTCCCGGGAATATGGGTCGTCGCACTGTCTCCCTTGCTGAACACGGGTATGGGGAGCCCCAAAGCCGCAAAATTCGTATTGAAATTGGGTCCGGTGGCCAGAATAGCAACCAGGACTCGATTGGCATCCACGGATTCCAGTCTGGGCCTGGGAATCGTTTCAAGCTTGACTGCCTTGGCCGGTGGCCCATATTGATCGCGGTGAATGGTCAGGGCATACATGTCATCGGGCAGTTCCATAGCCAGATTGGGAACCACACCCAATGGCCACACTTCGTTTCGCGTTTTATTCGTCGTCATGGCAACTCCTCTGTTTAAATACAATTCAAATCGCTGTTCCAGCTGCTTACATTATCTCAATAGTCTAATTGGATGGCATGGGAATCCTATCCGAGGGCAAAATTATTTTTTAGAGGCCTTGAGGAGATGTTGGTCAGACGTGGGTTGAAATGTCAAGAAAAAGATGAACTCACCTTATCTATTTGGTCAATTTACTTCAAAAAAATACCCAATTTCCTAACCGTACATTACTAATGTAAAAAGCAAAAAGCGTGAAGCGCAAAAGCAAATCCCTATATCACACTCTTTAAGACTGAATTTCAACTCTTGCGCCTCCGCTCCCGCTTCATGTTTCCTGCTGCCATCCGGCTTAGGCTTTCTCTTCCAAGGCTCTAAGGACAACTTCGGGTGTTGCCGGGAACTGGGTAATCCATACGCCTACAGCATCGTGAATGGCGGCGATGATAGCCGGAATTGGAACATTGGTTGAACTTTCACAAAAACCTTTTGCGCCAAACGGTCCATTCGGATGCGGGTTTTCAAGGATTGCAAACTCACTTTCCGTCGGCACGTCTGCAGCAGTTGCAATCACATAGCTTTCAAAACCATCTGCAGCATGCTCTGTCGATGGCCAATATGGATGAGCGTCTTCCGTCAGCGCTATGCCCAACCCCATGGCAGCCCCACCATTGATCTGCTCCTTGCACATCAGCGGATTAATGGCCCGGCCCAGCTCGTAAGCATGGGTCTCCTTTATAACCCTTACCATGCCGGTATCCGTGTCCACTTCCACCTCAACAATACAGGTGGTATAGGCAATAGCTGCCAGATGGGGCATCGCTCCCGTTTCCGGGTCGGTGATTTCTCCCTCCGGCCCCCCTTCTGGCATGTATGCGCCGGATCCGAGAAGGAAATTACCTCCAAAATTTGAAGCACCTCCAACCTCAGCAAGAGACAGTGTTTTTTCGGGTTCAGCCTTTACAAAGACTTTGCCGTCAGCCATCTCCACTTCCTCCGCCTCAACTCCCAGCATAGAGGCGCTGAACGCTTTTATCTTTTCTTTAAGATCTTTACAGGCAGCGATGGCCGCATTTCCCCCGATAAACATCGCGCGGCTGGCAAAAGCCCCCAGACACATGGGCGCCACATCCGTATCTGTATTCACATAAACAATTGACTCTACCGGAACATCCAGCTCTTCAGCGGCAACCTGCCTGAAGGAGGTTTTGCAGCCTTGCCCGATGTCAACGGTGCCCATCAAGAGATCAAACGTTCCATCCATTTCCAGACTGATCTGGGCTTGATTGGGATCGGCACCTCCATGCATACCTGTAGGGTGTCCCCCACTCGCAATACCTACACCTCTTTTTATCATTGCTATACCCTCCCTTTAGAATCCATGGCCATAAGATGGTCCGGTAGTGTAATCCCTCCCATTTCTGCGGTCTTCTTCAACGTCTCTATCAACCCTACCGCCACGACCTTATGTTGCGTTGCGGTGGTATCGCCATCCCGCCATGCATTGATGAACCGTATTTCCCAGGGATCCATACCAATAGCTTCGGCAAGCATATTCATCTGGGTTTCAATAGGAAAGAGCATGCTGATAATGGAATATCCTCTCATGGAACTCGCAACGGGCTTGTTTGTAAAGATAGCGTAAGCATCATACCAGATATTCGGTACGGAATAGGTCCCCCCCGCAAAGGTGCTCATTTTATCTACAGAATACGACCCAAATGTATTATATGCCCCTATATCGTGGACCACACGAATCTTATGCGCAGTAACCCGCCCGTCTTTCTTCACTCCGGATTTCATATCGTAGATATATGCCCCACGCTTTGTCGAGGTAAGGAAATCCTCCTTTCTGGTCATACGAAACTTGACCGGTTTCCGGATCTTAAGGGCCATAACCCCAGCTACATGATCGCAGTGGATATCATTTTTTCCTCCGAAACCACCGCCCACGGTACCCCCAATAAGGTTCACCTTGCTTTTCGGGAGGTTAAAGACACCGAGAAGCTGCCCCAGATGAAACCAGCGACATTGGCTCACAGTGTGTATCTCCAACCTGTCGTTTCCATCGATGCGGGCAATGGAAACATGGGGCTCTATGGCTGCGTGATCATGCATCTTTTCGTGATAGGTGTTCTCTATTATTTCATCTGCTTCAGCAAAACCTTTATCGATATCACCCTTGCGAACCTTGCGGTGATCTCCGCTGTTAAACATCCAGAAATTCCCTTCCGGACACACTTTTGGCGCATCGGGCTTCATGGCTTCAAAAGGGTCAAAAATGGGTGTTTGTTCTTCGATATCGAGCTTGATTTTTTCGACGGCTTCCTGGGCCGTATCTTCGTCAACAGCTGCAACCGCAGCGATACGCTCCCCCTTGAACCGGATATCTTTTTCGACAAGCACCGGCTGATCGGGCGGCCCATATGTCTTGCTGCCCGGTATATCCTTTGCAGTAATAACCCCCGCCACGCCTGGCATATTTTCGGCTGCAGAAACATCGATATCCCGAATAATTCCCTTGTGTACAGGGCTTCGAAGGACCTTTATATACAGCATGCCCGGAAAATCCACATCATCAACATAGGTTGTTGTCCCCGTTGCATGGCCCAGGCCATCATAGTGTGGTATTGGCTGTCCAACATATTTTCCCATTTTATCTACTCCTTTCCATCGCCATCTGCGACAGCTTGAACGGCTTCAATGACCTCTTGATAGGTTCCGCATCGGCAAAGATTCCCCGAAATCGCATCAACGATTTCCTCACGATTCGGTTTGGGATTCTTTTCCAAGAGAGATATGGAAGACATCAACATCCCAGGCGTACAGAAACCACACTGGGTAGCGCCGTGTTGAGGAAAGGCCTCTTGCAGTGGATGCAATGTACCCTCTTTCGAAGTAAACGATTCAAGGGTTTTCACTTCTCTGCCTGCCACAGTCATGGCAAGGGTCAAACACGACCTCACAGTTTCTCCATCAAGTACAACAGTGCATGCTCCGCAATCACCCGTGTCACATCCCCTTTTAGGGCTCTTCACGTGCAATTTTTCCCTGAGCACATCGAGCAATGTGTCCGTAGGCGTAGCCAATACGTCTACCGGATTCCCATTCAGCGTAAAAGACAATATATATTTCATGATCCATTAACCTCCCGTGCTATTCTTCTATGCCCGCGGCACGCGACAAAGCCTGAGCAACAAGTTTTTCACCTGCCTTCTTGCGATACCAAGCCGTTGCCCGTTGGTCATCGATCGGGCTTGCCTCTTTTATCGCTTCAGCAGCACATTTGCCGATGAGATCTTTGTCTACACTATTGCCTTTCAATATCCCCTCAGCCTTTTCACATCGCAGAGGTTTCGGGGCCATGGAGCCAAGGGCAATCCGCGCTTCTTTACAGATGTTACCATCCATTTGAAGATTCACGGCCGTATTGACTACGGATAGCGTCATTGCTCTTCTTCGTCCTAACTTCAAGAATACCGCCTTGCCTTGTACATATGGGACATGGATCTCAGTAACAAGTTCATCCGGGTTGAGTATGGTTGTTCCAGGCCCGGTAAAGAAATCCTTTATGGGAATCATGCGTTCCGCCTTGGAGCTTTTCACCGCCAATTCAGCGCCTAATGCCAGAAGGGGTGCTACCAAATCAGCTGCCGGCGAAGCGTTAACAATATTCCCCCCTATGGTGCCGGCATTCCTCGTAGCAACACAGCCGCCTTGACGCGCAGCCTCAGCAAGAACTCCGGCTTTTTCAGCAACCAGGGCATTGGAAATTAAATTGCTCCATGTGGTTCCCGCTCCAATAATGAGTTTTCCATTTCCGTCTTTGATGTAAGCGAAGCCAATACCACCCGTGTAAATGATAATATCGGGTTTTAAGTCATAGTAATTAATCTTTGGCACAAGATCCGAACCGCCAGCCAAAAGGGTGGCTTTTCCCTTATGCTCAGCCAGCAGCGCCAACGTCTCGTCAATACCAGGTGGGGCAAAATACATTGCATCCTTCATGGTCAACCTCCTTTAACAATAGACCCAAATACCGCCAAAAATAACTGGAATACCGTTCCCATTTCTTCAAATTAGCAGAATGCGGGAAAGTCACCTCCTTTCCGAATTAAAGAGTTGATGTTCTGAAACACTCACCCAAAACGTTTCCCCACAATAGAAGTCTCATGCCCCGGCAGGTAAAATCCGGGATCACGAAACATAGATTGGAGACGATATATGGACTTAAACCAGGCATAGTGGTCATAAACCAGGCTGGATGGAACCGCTGGCCCCCAATGTTTCGGCGCTGGAGTAATGGAAATCTTTCTTCCATCCATCATAGTCCATTCCGTCATTTCGGGAAAAACGATGGGCAGCACATGAATCGTATCCCCCGTAATATTGTAAATCCCTTTAGCGGTCTGAACCAGCACGCACATGCTGCCTGCCGTGTGGCCCGGCGTCAGGATAATCTCAAGTCCTTCAAGAATCTTCAGATCTCCTACAATCTTCATGCATTTCAACTCTTTGAGCTGAGGGATGAGGCTCTGGTCGAAATCTCCCCGGATCATCATGGATGGAAGGGGATCCAGAAGTTCTTTCCACTCCTCCAGCTGAAAGACATGCGTGGCGCTGGGGAAAAGATGGCAGTTGCCTGCATGGTCGTTGTGCAGGTGGGTATAGAGAACAAGTTCGATCTCTTTTGGGTCCACGCCAATTTCTTTAAGAGATTTCAGGACCCAATCTTCACCTCCCTGAGCAGGACATCCCGCCCAGGCTTTGCCGTCCACGATGTATTTTTCGTTTATGCCTGTATCACAAAGGACTTTATGCTTACCATCAGTCATATAGAAACCCAGATAAGGGATGGTAATGGGCACCCCCACGTCCAGCCCGGTGGTGAATTGCTCTTTCGTGACATCAATGACACCGTACAGCAAAGGATAGATTTTCCATTCAACCATTTCGTGACCTCCTTTCGTTGTAACGTCTCCGGAAGTTCGGGTGGATTTTTAAAAGGCTTACGCCTAAATTCCAGGAAGACGACGCTTATTCAATGATTTTTTGACGATACCCTGTATCGGGACGACTTCCCGGCATTCTTTTATGAATTTCGGTGCTTCGAGGATGAGCCGTACCGCAATTTCCGTTCCTTTTTGATAGATATATTCACACGTGTTGTTGCTGCTTAAAGGAACGTATTTTTCACGCATCGGACGGCATTCCTTCGTTCCGAATTCCTCCATAAATTGACGGTGAAGTTCAAAAGTCAGTTCATCTACACAGGTAAGATCATCCTCGGGAGAGGTACGACCATAAAGGAAGCCAATGCAGGCAACACTCGCGGCAAGAGCTCCACAGAGATGCCCCGTTATCTGAAGCCCGGCCTCTTCCGGCGAGCGTCTGTCTCTACCCGAAGCAAGCCCTTCCAGGGCCACATTCATGTTGATCCCATCAGATAAACGGTGACAGCCGCCGCCGCCGTGAAAACCGGTGACCATCTTTACGAGGGTAGGATCCATGATATCCAGTGTTTCATTAATAGCCAGGAATGTGGATTCGCTGCAGTGAAATCCCTTTCGTCTGTATGCTATGGTCCGTTGCCCCGCTTTGTGCACAATTTCATCGATAGGATGTTTCATCGATCTTTCCCTCTATAAAAAAATCCTTGGAATGCATTAAGGAATGCCTAATGCACGTTTCCATACTTTCTCTACATCCTCTAAATGCACTCTCACCGCATTTTCAGCAGCAGATGGGTCATGTTCTTTGATCGCTTCCACAATCGCCTTATGTTGGTTCAGATCCTTTGTCCAGCCCTCTTTGTCTCTAAAAACCTCTCCCCAGGCCTTACGGAACGGCTCTTGAAGAAGATCGTAGAATGTATTGATGAGGTGAAGGTGCAATTCGTTGTGACTTGCTTCAGCAACCAGGATATGAAATTCGATACCCGTTTTTGCCCCCAAGTGATTATCCCTGATATCATTCTGCATCAATACAAGTTGTTTTTCGAGCAGGCTGATTTGAGCTTCCGTTGCACGTTCAGCTGCGAGAGAGGCGGCGCCAACCTCCAGGTGTTTTCTTACTTCAAATAATTTAAAAACATTTTCAGGAGAACTTGCTAAGAAAGCCACGAACGGGTCGTGAATCGAACAAGTCGTGATTGGGCGCACAAATGTCCGATTGCCCCGTTGTGTTTCAACAAGCCCCATTCCCTGAAGATCATTCAACGCATCACGAAGCGACGTTCGGCTGACGTTGAGCCATTGAGCCAATTCCCTTTCCGCAGGCAATTTCTGACCCGGCTTCAATGTTCCTTGAAAAATAAGAAGCTGTATTTGATCAGTAATTTCGTCGGCAATCTTTTTAGGCGTGATAGGGGTGAATAGTTCTTTCATGCAGTTTGCTCCTCTTGGGGGTTAAGGAGAGTATCTGATAACTTTACCGGTATAATAAATAGTCCATACATGTCAAACTTTATTTTGAGGTCCTTACACTTTGACTATTGATCATCCTAGTTTTAACACAATATGTACGGTAACTTAAGGGACACTTTTAGTTCTAAAAAAAGATTAACCCTCGTATTTTTAATTTCTGCAGAAAAATAAACCAGAACACTCGTTATTTTTGGTATATTTATTGAGCCAAAATTACAGATCATTTAAGAACGCAGTTTTCTCTTGGAAAAACCCCTGATGTGGGAACTAAAAGATAGGTTGAGGGCCCAGATAGGGAATCAAAGTGAGGGGATGGAGACATGCAGTGGGACTCCCCATTGGAGAGGGCGCTTGGTTCTAAATTCAATACCCCGTGAATGAATGAAATTCATGCCGCTTTCAGGTGAAGAATTTCGAGATCCTGTCCTCGCCGAGGTGTCAGGTGTCGGGTGTCAGGGCTCCGGGTCCAATATTCC
>CAYOWC010000014.1:0-39344 GCA_964407525.1 uncultured Desulfobacteraceae bacterium
CTTCTCGTCAAGGGCCTTCAATACCCGTTCAGGACTTGCCGGCAATTCGTTAAGCCAAATACCAACGGCGTCATGTATGGCATTTACAATGGCCGGCGCAGGACAGTTGGCTGTCATTTCACCCAGTCCCTTGGCGCCAAACGGCCCGTTTGTGGACGGGCATTCATGGATGACCGACTCCATATCAGGCATATCCATGGTAGTGGGAATAGCATAATCTCCAAGGTTGGCAGGCTGGTTGTCGAGGCTGGGGTAATTAGGGTGGAGCGCTTCGCTTAAAGCAGCTCCAATACCCATGGACGCCCCCCCGTCAATCTGTCCTTCGGTAAGCATCGGGTTAATGGCTTTGCCCACATCGTAGGAACTCACCAGTTTGAGGACCTTCACCTCGCCTGTATCCGTATCCACTTCCACCTCGGCCAGATTTGCAGCCCAGGCCAGGGAGCAAATGGGGTCGCATTCCCCTGTATCGGGGTCGGGAGTGGCAGGGTCTCGCATATAGTGACCTAATCCAACCACCAGCCTGCGCATTCCGAAAGTGGCGGCACCGGCCACTTCTCCGATAGCCATGGAAGTGTCAGGATCGTCTTTGACAAATATCTTTCCGTCAGCAGCCACTAAATCCTCAGGGGATTTCTCCAACAGTTGACCAGCCACTTCCAACAGGATTCTCCGGGCGTCTTCCGCCGCGGCCACAACAGCCTTTCCATCCACATAGGTAATCCTGCTGGCAAAGGTTCCAAAGCTCAAGGGGCAGTTATCGGTATCATCATTGATGACCTTCACCTGCTCATACTGGATTCCCAGAACCTCTGCGGCCATTTGGGCCAGTACGGTCTTGCAGCCCTGGCCTATATCACAAGAGCCTATAGTGAGCACCGCAGTTCCATCCGGCTGGATCTTAACCAGGGCCTGGCTGGAGTCTCCTCCTCCACTCATTCCCATGGGGTAAAGCCCGGCTGATATTCCGATTCCTCTCTTTTTCATGATTCTACCCCCTTTCCAATGACGTCATGCTCTTGAGTTTGTCCGGGAGGTCCACCCCGGCCTTTTCCGCCAGCTTCTGCATGACCTCAACCAGCGCTACGCTGTTCAACACCCTTCTTGTAGCCATTTGTTCGCCCTTCCTGTAGGCATTGATGAAACGGATTTCCCACGGATCTATCCCCAGCTTTTCCGCAATCCTGTCCATCTGGACTTCAGTGGAAAATGTGGCGGGCGTAATCCCAAAACCACGCATGGAGCTTGCAGGCGGTTTATTGGTATAGACACAATACCCTTGCACATAAATATTTTCAATGAAGTAGGGTCCTGAAGCCAGATAAGAATGCTTGTCAAGGACATAGGGATTGAGAGAACTGTAAGCCCCGGCATCCCGGATAGATTTGATCTGACGGGCCACAATTCGACCGTCTTTTGTAATCCCATCCTTGATATTCATACGCCAGGCCCCTCGGAAGGTGGAATAGTTCAAATCTTCTTCACGGGTCCAGCGCCATTTGCACGGTTGGCCGGTTTTCAGGGCCAGGAGAGCCGTAATATGATCCGCGTGGATGTCGTTCTTGGCGCCGAATCCGCCTCCCACGGTTCCACCCACATAGTTAATATCGGAGTAGCCGGCATTGTGTCTCCAACTGCTGCCCGTTCTCGCGGCCCATTGTTTGCATTGGACCTTTTCCGGGTCCATCTGAAGGATACCGCAAAGCATTCCGAGATGGAAGTAAAGGGCCTGGCTCACAGTGTAAATGGTCAGTTTCCCAGTGGCATGGGGGACCGCCAGAGACGCCATGGGCTCCAGCTGGGCATGTTCCAGGGAAGGATGGAAGTATTCGTTCTCCACAATGAGATCCGCCTTTTCGAACCCTTTTTCCACGTCTCCCAGGATAATCTGCCGGAAATTTCGTTCCCCGAACATAAAGGTGTTTCCCTCGGGCCGCACCATGGGGGCGTCGGCCTTCATGGCCTCTACCGGGTCCAACACATAGGGCTCTTCCTCTATGTCCAGCTTCATGGCATCGATCGCTTCCATGGCCGTGTCTTCGTCCACCGCCGCCACCGCGGCAATAGGTTCTCCCCGATACCGGATATTTTCCGCCAAGACAGGTTGGTCGGGAATAAGACCAAATGCATTGCAGGGGACATCGGCAACCGTAATGATCCCAACCACACCGGGGATGCGTTCAGCCGCGCTGGTGTCCAGATTTTTGACCTTTCCTTTGATGACCGGACTTCGGAGTGCCTTTATCTTCAGTGTCCCTGGAACGATCACATCATCAACGAAATGCGTTTCACCGGTCACATGGGCCATACCATCGTACCGCGTGACCCTTTGTCCAACAACTTTTGTTTCCATCTAATTCACCTCCTTCCTTTCAGGAGCCCTGCGGGCCACCCATCTTTTCGGCAGCCGCCATGACCGAGTCCAGTATTTTCACATATCCCGTACACCGGCATAGATTGCCGGAGAGGGCTTCTTTGGCTTCTTCACGGGACGGGTTCGGATTCTCATCCAACAGGGCCTTCGATGCAAGAATCATCCCCGGGGTGCAAAATCCGCACTGGGAGCCGTAATTTTCGTGGAAAGCCTCCTGGAGGGGATGCAATTCACCGGCTTTGGCAATCCCTTCCACGGTGATAACCTCTTTCCCCTGGGCAGACAGGGCGTTGGTGATACAGGACCGGACAAGCTTGCCATCGAGGAGCACCGAGCAGGTGCCGCAATCGCCGGTATTACATCCCACCTTGGGACTGGTGATAGACAGCTGGTCACGCAGCACCTCCAGCAGGGTGGTTTTCACGTTTACGGCCACCTGGTAAGAACGGCCGTTTACAGTAAGTTCAAGCGGATACATAGGTGTCACCTCCATATTACACGGACATTTGGGCGAGAAGCTTCCTTACCAGGGCTTCGGAAGCACGACGGCGGTACCAGGCCGAACCCCGGACATCGTCCACGGGGCTGGTGGCGTTCGCGGCCGCCTTGGCCGTTTCATCAATCAAACCTTCGCTGAGGGCCTTTCCTTCCAGGAGTTCGGCTGCAACCGAGGCCAGAATGGGAGTCGGAGCCACAGCGCCGAGGGCGATGCGGGCATCTTTACACGTCCCACCTTCCAGGGAGCAACAAATGGCTACGGAAACTATGGAGAGGGATTGGGCTTTTCTTTTTCCAATCTTGTGGTAGCCCCATTTTGTCCCATTTACCTGTGCCGGTATCAGGATCTCCTGGATAATTTCGCCGGGTCCCAACACGGATTCGCCGGGTCCGGTGAAAAACTGGTCCACGGGCACCAAACGCTCTCCCCCTTTGGAAACAAGTTTGAGGGTCGCATTGAGGGCCAGGAGAGCGGTGGCCGAGTCGGCCGCGGGAGACGCATTGGCCAGGTTGCCGCCTATGGTTCCCACATTTCTTATAGCCACGGATGCCATTTGGGAAACCGCCTTCACCAGAAGGGGCGCGCTTTTTTTGATGATATCCGAATTCAGGACCTCCGAAAGGGTGGTCCCTGCCCCAATAACCAGATCTCCTCCTTCCTCCTTGATATAGTTCAAATCCGAATCCCCGATGTAGATGAGCACCTCGGGGGACTGCTGTCGCAGGTTCATGGCGACCATCAGGTCGGTCCCACCTGCAAGCAGGCGAGCCTTGCCGTCGTACTGCGCCAGCAGGTCACAAGCCTCTTGCGGACTCGCGGCCTTAAAGAATTGTCCTTCAGTCATAACCGTTTACCTCCTTTCATTGCTGGTACTGTTCACATGTTTTGTTCTGTACTTTCGCCTCTTTATTACAGAATTTACATTTACCTTGTTCTCGAACGAAAACCCCGAAATTTGATGAATTCGTAAAAAGTCAGAAATCACCTATTTTTACAAAACTGTCACCCTTTATTGGGACCAACAATTTTCTGCTCAAATTTTTCTCTGAGCAGATCTTCCCGGACCGGTGAAAAACACTCAAAAAAGACCGCCGGCTCGTCGGTATCGTTTCTTTCCGCGTGGGGGACATTCGATGGGATATGATAGACGTCCCCTTTCTTGACCACGAGATCGTCGCCGTCAATGGTGAAAACAGCTTCCCCCTCAAGACAGATTCCAATCTGTTCATGGGGGTGAATATGGACATCAAACGGGGTCTTGGGCGCCCACGTAGTTATGAGGGTGGTCATATTCTCTCCGTTTGCCACCACCTTTCCTTCAATACCCTCGTGAAGGGCCCAGCCTTCAACTTCATCGGGATTGATTACAAATGCCATGGGATATTACCTCCTTTTAGAGTTATATTTTTTGGCTCAACGTGGATTAGCGCGAAGAAACCCTTTTTCCGGAACAGGGATGTCAGGTTTCGGGTGTCAGGTTTCAGTACCTGCTATTCCTACTTTCTGGTTATAATGAGAATAATTATTTGTTATTACGTTGACTATGAATGCGGCCCGGCGTTTTCCTGACACCTGACACCTGACACCTGGAATCTGAGCATGGTCTATTCGGCAACTGATGAAAATATCACGTTAATCCGCGATGAGCCATTTTTTTCTACAACCACAATGCACCGGTTTGAGGTCCTCCGACCATTTGCCGATAGGCGGACAGAAGTCCGGGCGCCGGATGTTCCGGGCGTTCGGGGGGCTGTTCCTGTCGTTTTTTGAGGTCCTCTTCCGGAATCAGCAATTGGATTCGATTCTCGGGGATATTGATTTCGATGGAATCTCCATCCCGAACATAGGCCAACGGCCCGCCTTCCCAGGCTTCGGGAGAAATGTGGCCCACACATGGTCCTCTGGTTGCCCCGGAGAAGCGTCCGTCCGTGATCATAGCCACAGAGGTGTGAAGCCCCATCCCTACCAGCATGGCCGCAGGTATGGACAATTCCCGCATTCCCGGTCCCCCTTTGGGTCCCTCGTAACGCACTACCAGGACCGATCCGGGTTGGACTTCTTTGCCCAGGAGGAAACTACGCACATCCTCCTCAGAATCGAAGACCACGGCCGGTCCCTTGTGGGTCAGCATGGATGGATCTACACCTGTCTTTTTGACCACCGCCCCCTCGGGGGCAAGATTGCCGCGAAGGATACCGAAACAGCCATCCGGGGCCAAAGGCTGGTCAACCCTCCGAATAACCTCCCCGTCGGCATCGGGGGAAACATCAAGAACCTCTTCGAGAGTACCGCCGGTGGCCAGAGGAAGATTCGTATGGAGGTTTCCCCGAATGGTCTTGAGCAGCGTCCTGACCCCTCCCACCCGGTGGTAATCTTCCAGATTATACTCCGAGGAAGGCTTAAATTTGGCCACCACCGGTGTGGAAGACTGGATCCGGGAGAATTCCTCCAAATCCAGACCGATATTATTCATACCAACAGAATCCGGCGTGGAATCCATCAAGGACGCCACGGCCATGAGATGGAGAACAGCGTTGGTGGATCCTCCGGAAGCGGATACGTATTTGATCCCGTTTTCCAGGTGTTCCGGCGTAAAAAAACGGGCAAAAGGTCCCCCCTCCCTGGTGATGTGTACGATTTTTTCTCCCACATCCCGGGCCTGGCGGATCTTTTGTGAACTGAAGGATAGCATGGTGGCAGACCCGAAGGGAGCCAACCCCACCGCCTCCAGAAAACAGCCCATGGTGTTGGCCGTTCCCATCATGGAGCAGGTACCAGGAGAAGCGCAGATATTCTCCTGCCACTCCAGGAAAGTCTTCTGGTCTATGCTCTCGTCACGTCGTTTGCCGATGGCCTCCTTCAAGTCGGAAGTAACCAAGGTGCGATCCCCCTGGGGACAGGGGAGCATGGCCCCGGCAGTAAGAAAAAGGGTGGGCAAATTGAGCCGTACGGCAGCCATGAGCATGCCCGGTATAATTTTATCGCAGGATGCCAACATGACAAGCCCCTGGAAACCGTGCGCTTTCACCATGGCCTCTACGGAAGCACAGATGAGGTCACGTTGGGGCAGAATATAGCGCTGCCCAGGTCCCTGGGCCATACCGTCGCATGGGGCGGGCACATTGAACTCCCCCGGAGAACCCCCGGCAGCCCAGATCCCTTCTTTCACGCGATTAGCCAGATCCTTCAGCGGAAGGTGCCCGGGATTCACCTCGGTCCATGAATTGACCACGGCGATCTGCGGTTTTTTCAGGTCCGATCTTCGGTACCCCACCGAGTGCATGAGCCCCCGGTAATAGGCTTCCGTAATATCTTCTGATCCGCCACGCTGTCCCGCCATCATATTTCCTCTTCTTTTCTCCTGAATTTTACATCCAGAAGTCGTTCGAATACCTGAATCATGGCTCCTTTTCCCTGGTCCTCAAACCCTTCGGCAAGGGCCATTTGGTAGGTGGTCGTACACGCATGGACCATGGGCAGGGGGATTTTGTGTTGGGCCGATATCTCAGACGCACTGACCATATCTTTGTAGGCGTGTTTCAGGGCGTAACCTTTGTCGAAGATACCATCCAGAGCCAGGGGTGCAAAAAACTCCGCAGCAAAACTCCGACCCGTTCCCGAGGTAACCACTTCCGTAACCTTTTCGGGATCAAGTCCCAGTTTTGCCGCCATGGGCAGCACTTCCGCGATAGCCGCGCAGCTGATGTTGAACAAGAGCTGATTGACCAGTTTGGTCAACTGTCCGCTCCCCACATTACCCATATGCAGCACCTTGTTGCTCATGACGTCCAGCACCGGCTTGATCTGGTCAAAAACGGCGTCATCACCTCCAAACATCACCGTCAAGGTTCCCTCTTTGGCACGGGCCTCCATCCCCGAAACCGGAGCGTCCGCAAACCCTATGTCCCGTTCTTTGAGCCGTTTCTGGAAATCCAGGGTGGGAAGATAACCGGTGGTGCCACAATCCACCACGAGAGATCCGGTCTTCGCCTCTTCAGCAACTCCCCCTTCCCCGAAGAGGACTTCTTCCACCACAGCCGTACTAGGCAGGCTCAAAAAAATCCAGTCCACTCGCCCGGCCAATTCTCCAGCGGTGGCTGCAGACCCTGCGCCCTGGTCGGTCAGAAATTTCACGGCATCTTTATCCATGTCCAGAACCGTCAGGTCGAACCCGGCCTCCATGACATTTCGCGCCATCCATTTCCCCATCTCTCCCAGGCCTATGAAGCCAATTTTCTTTTCCATCGGTTTTGCCTCCCCTCTATTCACCAACTGTTGGAGAAATCCCCAACATGGCCCCGGGATTGTCCGAAACCATGGTTCGAACATCCTTTTCGGAAAAACCGAAATCAAGCATATCCTGGATGTAGATACCCATCTGCTGACATGGCACGGGATTAAGCCACTGCCCCGCATCCGTACTCATAATACAGTGCTTGGCCCCAACGCCTTTTATCCCGCTGAAAAGAGCTTCACGGGTAATGGGATGCCCCACCTGGCGTGTGGTATCATTGAACACATGCTCCAACCAGCTGGCTCCGAGATCGAGGATCTCTTTCATATCGTCCACCGTATAGTTGACAAAGGAAGCCAGGGGGTGGGTCACCACAATTTTTTTGACCCCCCGTTTGGCGGCCTCCCGAACGACCACCTTGGCCTCCTCTATGGACACATGGCCTGTGGCCAGAGAAGAATCATGCTCGATAATCAGATCGAAAATAGGATAGAGTTCATCTTTAAGGGATCCATCTTCTTTCAGGATATAGAGACCCTGAAGATTCTTTCCAATCTCGCCGGCCAGGTTGGCCACGTGGCTCTTATTGGCCACGAATTTGGCGGAATGGAGGGTAGGCAACCACACGGTTTTGGCCCCCAACTTGAGGGCTGCCCTCACCGCGTGGGGGTTCAGCCCGCCCACGGAGAGGTTGAGTGCAATTCCTCCAAAAACGTTAAAACCGGTGGCATCCGTCGCCAACTGCGCCCGGCCTGCAGTCTCTGTAAAATGGTTTTTGATGAGGATGGCCTCCATACCCATCTCCTGGGCGTGAGTTGCCAATTCAATATCATTGAGTATCCTGGGGTACAGGTCCGGCGCCGAGTGGATATGAATATCGATGGCTCCAGACAAAAGATCCAGGACAGGTTGTTTAAAACGGAGTTTCATGTTTTCCTCTCTTTTAGGGGAAGTGCCTAAAATGCCTAAAATAATCTGGATGTGCCTGAAGTGGATGGTTGTTTTTCATTTCACGCCTTACTCAATTGGTAACTGCTAAGCAAATATATCTGCACCAACGCCGAAGCCGCTCCATAACTTTAGCTCACTTTAGGCACTTCGAACTTTAGGCATTTTTCCCTGATTCAATCCTTTAGGAAGCACCCATTTTCCATAGGGGAAATGGCCCACTTTCATATCCTGGCCATATTTCTTTCCGGCCATTTCAAAAGCTTCATCGAGGGTGGTGACAGCGTTAATCTTAACCATCTCGAAATCCGCAAGCCGTTCGGGCTCAGTCACCACGATGACTTCCTTTTTGGCCATGACTTCGATGATGGGCATCCAGAGGCAGGCATGCCACAATGCCTGTTTTCCGTAGAAGACATCCTCGTAGAGCCGGCGGATGGCCTCGGGCGTAGGCGGCATGTAATCTTTGGCATAGGTGTAGTGCGCAAGACCACCCGGTATGGGGGTGCACACAATGATCAGTCCATCGTCCCTTACAAAGTGATCCAGATTGGCAATGGGCCAGCAAGCATGGGCAAACAGGCGATCTCCCGGAAAACTACCCGAGATGGCCACGTCCAGCTTCCCTCCCGGTATATTTCCAAGGTCGAAAGCGTAATGATCATCATATTTTTTGACCGAAGCCCGATGGGCCGCATTGGTCTCCCCGGCGGTAAGGTGGATCAACCCCATGTCCGGGTTAAAAACGGCGAGAAGGGACATGTCCAGCCCCGACAAAACGCAGGCTTCTTCAATATCCTCACGCATCCGGTTCAAGGGCGGTTCGTAGCCCACGGCACAGGTAGGACAGGACATAAGCCTGTGGTCCCACTCAATGGTCTCAAAGGAGCAGACCCCCGGGAGAACCATGCTTCCGCCGCCACCGTACCCCCACAGAGTTGCCTGGGTCATGGTCACGGCCAGGCTCAGATCAGCCTGAAGAAGGCTTTTATGAACACTGATAGGCGTCCCGTAACTCGTAACTCCCACAAACTCGAAATCCCAGGTCTCCCGGGCTTTGCTCTGGATTATCGGTATTCCTGATGCGAGAATTTCCTTCCCGAATTTCCTCTCCAGTTCCGCCTCGTTCATTTCCCTCAAAAGACCGCTGGCAACCAGAATCTCAACCTCTTTGCCTTCTTCCCGAAGTTTTTTCAGGATGGGCGGAAGAATTCTGTGGGCCGGGGTCAACCTGGCGAAATTATCGGTAAGAATCACCACCTTTTTGGCTTTTTTGAGCCTTTCGGAAAAAGGCTCACCGGCCACCGGATGGTCCAGTTCGTGAAGAATGGCTTGATCAATATTTTCCATTTCCTCGGGAAAAGGAACATCGGTGTTGAGGGAGAGATTTTTGTCCTCGATCTCCAGTTCCAAAGATCCTTTGACGCCGTAGGGTACATTGATTTTCGTCATTTTCGTCTCCTGAGATACCCAGCCCAAGGCAATTATCCACCTGCCAGGGCCAGAAGAAAGGTAATCTCATCACCATCTTTAACACGGGTGTTCAACCCGTCCCGAGCCACGAGACGCACGGCTGGATCTTTATTGATAAAAACCTGCCAGGCGGGAATCAAGCGCCCTTCCGTGTCGTAAAGATGAAGATAAAAGGTCCTGCTGTCAAATTGTTCCAAAAGGCCGTCAATAACCCCCTGGAGGGTCTTGTCCGTATTCAGGGTAAGCCGAACCCGTTCCCGCCCGGCGGTGTTGCTCAAGGGCGGAAGCAAGCGCACCTCCACCTCAACGGGGTTTTCAAAGGACATACTTACGCTCCCAGTTTGCCTCTTTTTTCCAGGTCGTCGGCTATGTCATGGAGGCCCAGTCCCTCCAATCCTGCACGGGTGGGAAGTCCGGATGACGGATTGAATTTCCGGGCCTCATAGTATTCATCCAGGATCTTATCAAATTTATCCCGTTCCACCACGGCCCCTCCACTGGGGCCCCCACCCTTGAGGGGTTCCTTAAAAAAGCGTTCCGGAATATCGTCATCGGCCCGCGTGGCGCCACAACGGGTATTGTAGGCCTTCTCAATATTCCAGGTCCGTTCCCCTGTCTGGAGCATCTCTTGTTCCGTCAGATTCCTGCCACTGCAGGCATTGTAAAGCCTGGTGGCAATGTGGACGCCCTTTTTATAGAGGTATGGAAAAGTGGCGGAGCGATAAAAGGCAAACTTGCACAGGCCCAGAATGTCTCCGATGGTAACCAGGTCTTCGCTGAACTTGAGCATCCGACCCTTGCCTTTCAGCCCTTTGGAGATATCGGCTGCTTCTTCGCTCCCCCACCATTCAAGAGCTTCCTCAGGGGTCATGATCTCTTCAATATAGGGGTTGGACCTGAGATGATCGCCGCCCCTTGTGCTGGTAGCGTAACTGACGGCCCTCACAGGCATACCCCTGGGGTCACCCGCAGTCATTTCTCCACCCTTCACATGGATGGCAAATTTCTCGCTCCCCTGCCCTATCTTTTTCGCTGCCCGTTTGGTTCCTTCCGCAAGAATATCGGCCAGTTTCCCCTCCCTGAGGGCGATTTTCCGGGTCAGTTCCAGATAGGCCTCCACATTGCCGAACCGCAGGTCAAGCCCGTCGGTATCCTTTTCCGTAAAGATTCCCTTCTCAAAACACTCCATGGCGAAGGCAACCGTGTCTCCGGTACCCTCGATATCCAGCCCGTATTGGTTGCAGATATTGGACCACGCAATGACAGACTCGGGATCTTTGATACCACAGGTCATGGATCTTGCGATCGTCTCCCACTCCACCTTGGCCGTGGTACCTGCAAAGGGGCCGGAAGTTATTCTGTAATCGCGTCGGCAACGAACCGGGCAGGCCACACAGGCGCCGGCCTTGACCTGGTAGTCGCTTCGAAAAACCTCCGGGTCCAACTTATGCCAATCGTATTCCCCATAACGCCAGTTTTCTGCACCGTGTATCCCGAATTTCACGCGGTGCATCATGAACCGGCAAGTACCGTATTTTGTCGCAGGGGGACAATAAGGGTCTACTTCAATCGTGTCCAGATAGTCCTGATAGGCCGACTTCAAGGCGGGAATATCCGCCACCCCCACATCGCCGGTCCCCCTGGTGGCAATAGCTTTGAGGTTTTTGGAACCCATGACGGCCCCCAAGCCGCAACGAGCGCTTGTACCTTTGTCTGATCCGTTATGAAACACCGCCGCAAGGCGAACCAAATTTTCCCCTGCCGGTCCAATGGAGATGGTACAGAGCTCATGATCCCCCAACTCCCGACACAATTTCGCATGGGTCTTGGATGTAAAGTTTCCCCAAAGAGCCCCGGCGTCTCTCAGTTCCAATTTATCGTCGTCAATGAGAAGATAAACGGGCTTTTCCGCTTTGCCTTGAATAATCAGGAGGTCATATCCCGCACGCTTTAATTCTCCACCCCAGGTGGCCCCAGCATGTCCATCCCCATGCATCCCGGTCAGGGGTGAACGGGTAGTCACCGTAGTCCGACTGGCAGACGGAGCCCCTGTGCCATGGAGGGCGCCGGGAGAAAAAATAAGTCGATTTTCCGGATCGAAGGGTTTCACCTCGGGAGGCACTTCATCGTAGAGGACCTTTGAGGCCACCCCCCTGCCACCCACAAAAAGGTCGGTTTGCTTCGGACCGAAACTTTCCGTAGTGAAAGACCCGGTGGTCAAGTCCAGTCTCAATATTTTTCCGGCATAACAATTCTTTTTTTTCGTCATTTTACCTTATCCCCTTTTTTCCAGCTTCTTTTGGATGGGTTCTTCTCCACCTGGCATAGAACGTTGAATCTGGTCATCGGAGGCCAGTAGGGTCGCAAATCGGCGCCGATTTATCTCCCCCGCTTCCACGTCATCAACAAGCGCCAAAACGTTAGAGGGACAGATGGACACACAAACCGGTTCCTCTCCGTTGCAGAGGTCGCATTTGATAGCCTTGTGGGTGGCTGGATCCATGGCGATGATTCCGTAGGGACAGGCTCCGACACAGGCCCGGCAACCGGTACACTTCTCTTCGTCCACCACAACAATTTTAAGCTTCTCATCATACACAATGGCTTCAAATCGGCAAGCAGCCTGACAGGCCGGGTCCTGGCATTGCTGGCAGGTGACCGGCACATCAACGCCTGTACCGAGCTCCACGATCCGGATTCGCGATCGGCGGGGATTGAAAGCGCCATTTTTAGCGAGAGAGCACCACAGTTCACAAAGTTTACATCCGCTGCAGATGCCTGTGGCCTCCCAGGGACGGTTCGAATAGACAACACGTTTTTTCTTTGCCATAAATTATTCTCCAAAAACAAATGTAAAACTCAATTTTCCCTACCAGCTTTCTTATAAAATTTTTCCAGGCTCTTCTGAAAATCGGCGATATGCTTCCGCATGGAAGAGGCCGCTTTCCTGGGTTCTCCATCCCGTATGGCTTCATAGATGCCACGGTGAAATTTCAAAGAGCGATCCAGGAGTCCGGGCAGCACACTGATTGATTCTTGAGTCCACTGTTCCATGAAACCTCGTATGGTGGCCAAGAGATGGAGCATAAATCGATTGTGGGAAGCCTTGGCAATCAAAAAGTGAAATGCGATATTTTTTTCAGTATACTCGCCATCATCCCCTGCCTCCCGCATCCGTTCCATCTCATCCACAAGAATTCCCATTTCCTTTACCTGGGCTTTTGAAGCATTCTTAGCTGCCATTTCGGCTGCTCCAACCTCTATGAATCTTCTGGCCTGGATCAGTTCTATGGTTGCATTATTGTCCGACATCAGCGGGGGGATCAAGTGTTCGGAATAGAGAAAAGGGGTCTTGGCCCGGATGACCGTTCCATATTTGGGCCTTTGATCAATAACCCCTAATTGATCCAGAGTTTGCAACGCCTCGCGAAGGACCGTTCGACTAACACCCAGTTGAGCCGCAAATTCATTCTGGTTGGGAAGTTTGTCGCCCGGCGAGAGTTCACCTCTTTCAATCATCCTTTTGATCTCTTCAATCACCGAGTCAGCGAGTTTTTTTCTATTGATGGAAGGCACGTCATATCCTGTATTTCATGTTACCTATAAACTGCAATTAGCTTTTAGCTATTAGGCGTTAGCTTAAAAATTTAGAGCATTTGCATGACTCTTCCCTGCATTGGTATTTTCATTTTTTAATGCTAACCCATTGCAAACGTAAATAGTCGATTTCATACGGCTAATAGCTAACGGCTAACCGCTAACCGCATCTTTCAGATATTATAATACTATCATAAGACCTATAAAGAGGGTCTATAGTACGATTGGTGGTATTCGTCAACAAAAAATCCGCATACACAGAGGAAAGAAGCTGTACGAACAATCGGGCTTGGTCCTAACTTCGCCCGCTTGATGTAATCAACCAAGAATACGTTCGACAGTTCATAATCATAATCTTAATCATACTCCTTTTGACCTATTCCAGGGCTCTTCGATTATGATTACGATTAAGATTATGAGTAAGAAAACAACTCCAATGGCCGACCTTAGGAGCAATCCCGATCGATCTATTAAGCAGTAGGTCCAGGGTTCAGAGTTCAGGCCTGGCTTCCATTTTCGCTGATACCAAGGTAATAATCCTGGAGACGTGGATTTTCGCGCAATTCTTCAGCCGTGGCCTCAAGGCGAATGATACCCTGTTCGATAACATATCCGTAATCCGCCACCTGAAGGGCTATCTTGACATTCTGTTCCACCAGAAGAAAGGTCAAATTATTGGCTTTACGAATATCAGCAACAATCTTAAAGACCTCCTGCACCAACAAAGGCGACAACCCCATGGAGGGTTCATCCAGCAGAATGACATTGGGCTGTGCCATGAGTGCCCGGGCAATAGCAAGCATCTGCTGCTCTCCTCCGGACAGATAGCCGGCTTGTGTGTCAAGCCTGTTTCTCAGCACCGGAAAAAAGTCCAGCCAGCTTTCCATATCGCTGCGAATGCGGCTCCTGTCGGAGACTGCATAAGCGCCCATAAGCATGTTTTCTTTTACAGAAAGGTCTGGAAAAACGAAACGTCCTTCCATGACATGCATGACGCCTTTTCGAACCATGTAGGGTGCAGACCTGCCCGTAACATCCAGCCCCTCAAGAGTGACTTGACCGGTAACGATGGCTCCATTATCCGACCTCAGCATACCGGAAATAGCCTTGAGGGTGGTGGATTTCCCCGATCCGTTTCCTCCAAGCAGGGTGACGATACTCCCTTTGGGGACATGGAAGGCAATCCCTTCGAGGACTCGGATGACCCGATTATAGGCCACCCGAAGATTTTGAACTTCAAGCATGTTTTCCACGTTTTCGGCCTGCTGGTGTGAAACTACTTTGGTTGCTGGTTGCTGGGTACTGGGCACTGGGTATTGGGTACTGGGTACCTGAAGTTTCTTTCTCGATCTGATCCCGCTTTTAAGCGGGAAGGCGGCTCTTGTATGAAACTGGAAATTTGAAACTGGGTGTCTCAAACCTGACACCTGACACCCGAAACCGGTTCCTCTCTGCGTCTTTGCGCGAGAATTTCTTTAAGAAGTCTTTTTCCCGATTTGATCCCGCTGAAAAGTCATAGCGAAAATTCACATTTCTACATTCTGCGGTTCGATTTTTTGAACGTGTCAGATAAGGGCATCCCCGATATGGGTATGAGGCCATTTCTGCGGGGATGCCCCTGTGCTACCTATTGTCTTTACTTACCTGCTTTCCAGGTGTCTTTGATGACCTGCCACCCATATTTGGATTTATCCAGGGTGTTGTCCCACACTTTGACCCATTTTCCGTTTTGGACCTGGTACACGGGGACCACCATACTTGCGAAATGGTCGTCTGCAGTAATGGTGATAGGAGGTACCAGCCCTCCGGGCGAAAAGTCCTTCATCGTTTCAAAAGCTGCTTTAAGATTGGGGCCTGTGATCTTTTTACCGGCCTTGCAGAGCCGAGTCATGGCCTCAGCCGTCATCAGTGCCTGTGCCCAACCACGTATGAAGTGGGTGTGCTGTTTGTCTTTATAATCGCATGCCATGATACCTTCCATGCCCGGAGCGCTCATGTCGCCGTAGGCAACGGTGCCGTACATGCCGTAATGCCCTTCCGCATCAGCTCCCGCCGTATTGATAACATTTTCCGTGGCGGCATAGATATTTCCTATGATTTTGGCATCGAATCCCTGTTTTTTGAGATCTTTGGCCAGAACAATCATGGCCGAATCGGTATTTCCCATCCAGATATGGGTGGCGCCGGCCGCTTTGCATTTCAGGATCTGCTGAACGGCATCGGTGGGCACATACCCGATTTCTTCTTCGGCTACGATCTCCACACCCTGCCTTTTGGCCTCATCCTTGATATCCGCGATGGGGTTTTCTCCAAACCCGCCCGGGTTATACAAGAGGGCCAGTTTCCCACCTTCTTTTTTCACAAACTGGACAGCGCTTCGTCCCGCATGGGAATAGGTGGCATTGGTCACGAAAAAATAGGGTGCATATTTGGGGTTCCACTCCATCAGATAAGACGCCGGCATGTAAATGACCTTTTTCCTGGTGGAGAAATGGACGCAGGCCAGACTGTCCGGGGTACCGAAGCCATGGATCAAGGGCACCTTGTAGCTCCCGGTGAGTTTTTTGAAGGCGGCCACCGTCTTCGGTATGTCGTAGGAACATTCGATTTCGACCACCTTGACTTTTTCTCCGCAAATCCCACCGTGTTCATTAACCCATTTCCAGCCATAAAGGACACCATCCATACTGGGAATACCCGCATCGGATGTGGGCGCTGTGCGGTTGGAGATACCGCCAACCACAATCTCGGCCTGTGCCATACCCGAAAACCCCAAAAGGGATACCACAGCCACCAGCGCGGCAACAGCAAACAATCTTTTTTTCATCTTTTTCTCCTCCTCAGCTCGTTTAAAAGGTTAACGTTTATGGTCCGAATCATCAAAAGGTTCGGGTCCAGTTTTGCCTTCCTTATTAAATATCCACCACTACCTACTGCTTACTACTTACTCCCTACTGCTTACCCTCTACTCCTTACTCCCTACTGCTTACTTCTTACTTCCCTCCCGCTCCCAACCTGCCCAGCCCCCATTCAACCAGCCGACGCCATGTCCTTGCTAAGCCGTTGGGCTCATAAATCAAAAACACCACAATAATCAACCCGAACACCCCTAACCTGATGGGAGCTACATCCCCGGCGTGGGTCGAAATCATCCGCGTGATATCGTCCAGAAGTTCCGGAATGAGCACGATAAAGGCAGCTCCTAAAACTGAGCCTGAAAGGGTTCCCAGCCCTCCAATAATAACCAGAGCCAGAAGTTGAATTGACACCACCAGGGCAAAAGCCTGAATCGCCACAAACTCCAGGTAAAACCCAAACAGGGCTCCAGCCACACCAGCGTAAAAGGTGGACAGGCCAAAAGCCACCATTTTGGTACGAAACACATTGACGCCCATAATCTCAGCGGCCATTGGGCGATCTCGAACCGCAGCAAAGGAGCGACCCATGCGCGATCGAAGAACATTCAGGTTAACCACAGCACCAATGACGGTGATGGCCAGGACAAAGAGATAAAAATGGGTCGACTCCAAAAGACTAAGGCCCAGAATAGCGGGCCGATCCACGAATCGTCCATCCTGGCCTCCCGTAAGCCACCGGGACTGCTCAAAAGCCCAATAAAGAATGATCTGCGCCGCAAAACTGGCCATGGCGAGATACACCCCTTTGAGCCGCAGAGAGGGGAGACCAAAAACCATGCCCACGATTGCCGCAATCAGTCCGGCCAGGAGGATGGCCGGAAGCATAGGGACCCCCACATTCTGGACCAGATAAGCGGAAGAAAATGCTCCTACCCCCATAAAGGCCGCGTGTGCAATCGATATGAGGCCGGTGTTTCCCACCAGCAGATTGAGTCCCATTCCCGCCAGAGCGAAGATGGTAATTTGTGTCAGTAATGTTAAGTGGTAGTCGTTCAAGAACTGGGAGATGACCGCCACTGCCAGGACCAGGCAAATGGCTCCTATCCGCTCGTACCTGGTAGCCAGGAGCGGCCGATAATAGGGATTGTTGCTGTTTATACCCATTCTTTATACCCGCTCAATTTCTTTTTTTCCAAACAACCCTGTGGGTCGCACCCACAAGATAGCCACGAGCACAAAAAAAGGCGCTACCGGTCCAAGGCCTTTTATGCCGGTGAGTTCTTTCAGATACCCCCCCCCGAAGTTCTCCAGAACACCGATGATCACACCACTCACAGTAGCGCCCACAATGCTGTCCAGTCCACCCAGAATCACCGCCGGGAATACCTTTATTCCGTAAAAACTGAGTTCAGGCGTAAGCCCCGCGATATTGGCGGTCAAAACCCCTCCCACGCCGGATATCACTGCGGAAATGACCCATGCCAGGGCAAAGACCCTGGTGAGGGGAACCCCCACGCTTTCAGCAGCCTTTCGCGAACTGGCCGTAGCCCTCATGACCAAACCAATACGAGTGTACTTGAAGAAGAGGCCGAAAAGGCCCATGAAAAAAACTGTCAAAACAAAAGACCAGACATAGACTTGGCCTACGACGATAAATCCCAGGTCGATTCCATCTCTCGAGAATATGTCGGCAAAAGGGATACTGAAAGCCCCCCACACACCGATCACCACGGCCCTCAGGATCACGCCGATGCCTATGGTAACCATGATGACGGACATGACCGGAGCTTCCATCATTTTTCGAAGCACGAACCGTTCTATCACCAGGGCGATCACAGTCATGAAAACCATGGAAACAATGAAAGCGGGGATAAAAGACATGCCTGTTTGAACGATGGTCTCCAAACAGATATATCCGCCTATCATCAGAAGTTCGCCCTGGGCAAAGTTGACCACTTCCGTAGCCTTGTAGATCAGCACAAGGCCCAGAGCCACCATGGAGTAGATACTGCCGACGATAATTCCGTTGACCAATAGCCCTAAGAAATATTCCATGTTATGTATTTTCCCCGAGATAAGCCTTTCGTACTTCGGGATTTTCCATCACTTCGGCGGGTTCACCCTCGGCGATTTTTTTCCCAAAATCCAACACGACGATCTTATCGGATATCCCCATAACCACGCCCATGTCATGCTCAATCATGGCAACAGTGACCCCAAGTTCCTTATTCAGGATTTTCACCTGCTCAGCAAGTTCCAGTTTCTCGGAGGTAGTCATGCCTGCCGTAGGCTCATCCAAAAGGAGTAAATCAGGTTTGGCCACCATGGCCCGCGCCAGTTCCACCCGTTTCTGGGTACCGTAGGGAAGATCCGCAACCGGTGCGTTTATAAATTCTTCCAACCCTAAAACGGCCAGCGCTTCGGCCGCAGCTTTTCTGGCATCCACCTCTTCCCTCGTGCAGCCCAAACGGGTCCAGTACAGACAGATTCGAAGAACACCGGAGCGCAGCAGATGGTCGCTTCCCACCAGGACATTGTCAATGACGCTTTCGCTGGGAAAAAGAGCGATGTTTTGAAAGGTTCGCGCCACACCCAGACCGGGCCTGGCGTGGGGCTTCATCCCCACCATTTCCACGCCCTTCATTCGGATGCTGCCGCTTGGTGTATAAACACCTGATATGCAATTGAGAAGAGTAGTTTTTCCGGCGCCATTGGGACCGATAATGGAGATAATTCGTCCTTCTTCAATGGTGAAATTTACGTCGGACAATGCTTGAACACCGCCGAACGCCAGACTGACTTGGTTTACTTCGAGAAGGGCCATGGAATCGAATCCCTTTGAGACATCCTGTCGATCAGGAGTGAAAAAGGTTCTCGGGGCTAACCGTCCAATGGATAAAAAGCCGCGAATTGCGGAAAATTTATGAAAGACTTCAAACCCTTCGAAAAGGGTTCTTTTTAAATCTTATGATAGTATTATACGATGATAAGGAGAGCGTCAAGAAAAAATTTCATCAGAATCTAAACTAAATTTCATTGCTGCCCAACCCGGCGAAACCGTAATCAAAATTTCAATTGAATTGAAGGGTTACTGCTATGAGCAGTAAAAAAAGACAATCAGATTTTTTCCATTTAAGTGAAAAATACAATATCCTATATTTTATGAACAAAATGATAATTTGTTATCGAAAATTGAATGATAATTTCAATCTTTTCAATTTAACTACAAAAATTTCTATGAAAGTGAATTTTTGCTTGACAGAGAAGATCGTGGTGATACAATCATTTTCCTAATCCAGCGCAATACGGATAGCCATTTGATGTGATGATCGTTGTGAAAGATTTTTTTTTGAAGTATAGAGGTTTTCGAGCGGAGTTGGCAAAAAAATGACCCAGGACTTAATCAGTGAGAAAATAGAACAAGCAGGGCGAAGAGCTGTTGAATTTCGGCGAAAAGGATTCCACTGCAGTGAATCGACTTTTTTGGCGATCAATGAAACCCTGGGGATCACCTCTCCGGATATGGTCAGAATAGTTACCGGCCTTCACGGGGGAGGAGGGAGTCACCGTAAAGAACCCGGTGCAAATTTGAATGCGGTGCTTGAGGAATTGGCTTCGGGGCGGGACCGTCGTCCTGCAGAGGAATTGCCTATCGAAGTAACCGGGCACCTCTGCGGAGCATTAGCTTCAGGGATTATTTGTGTCGGTTTTCTCTATGGACGTAGACTGCCGAGTGATGACCTTACCTGTGTGGACGAGCTCGCTTTTGAACTTCACCGTAGGTTTATTTCGGAATTTGGCGAAAAAGAATGTAAGCCGTTACGAGAGAAATTTGTTCCGGATAGTCCAAACCACACATGCGAATATATCTACAAGCGTGGGGCTGAAATCGCAGTCGAGCTCATTTTAAATGCATCACATACAATCAGCGAATGCTACCCGATAAAGGGGATTCACCAGGGCATTTGATCAAATTGGCGAAAGAAAATTTTCAATAAATGAGGGAGTAGCATAAACTAATAATCAATGACGGTTGGTGTTAAAAAAAGGAGGTAACCTATGAGGGATTCCATGTACTTTGCTCCGACTGAGGTAGAAGATGCTGTCAAACTTCTCTCCGATTACGGAGATCAAGCCACGATCCTTGCTGGTGGTACGGACTTGGTTCCAAAAATCAACGACTACGAATTAAAACCGAGCGTTCTTCTTTACATTGGAAATCTAGGCATCAAAGGAGTCAAGGAAGAAAACGGTAAGTTGGTGGTCGGCGCAATGACCACAACCAGCTGCATTGCCTCTGACCCCCTGATAAACGAAAAGGCCGGCGCCTTGGCGGAGGCCGCCCGGCTCACGGGCAGCGACGCGGTTCGAAATTCCGGGACCATCGGAGGCAATCTGGCCAACGCCTCCCCTGCTGCGGATTTGGTGCCGCCACTGCTGGCCATGGATGCGGAGCTGGTATTAACGGGTGTCAAAGGGGAGCGTACAGTAGCAATAACGGATTTTTTTACAGGACCGGGGAAAACCGTTCTTGCAGCATCTGAATTTATCAAGGATATCCGTATCCCAGTACCGCAAGGCCGGGTTGTATTTCTCAAGTTAGGCCGCCGAAAAGCGATGACCCTGTCTGTGGTCAATGTGGCCGTACGGTTGCATACAGATGGGTCAGGTTGCCATGAAGCAAGAATCGCCATCGGCTCCATGGCTCCCACGGCAATCCGCTGTACCCAAGCCGAAACAATGCTTCTGGGAAAAAAATTAGATGGGGAACTAATCCAGGCTTGCGCAGAAAAAGCAATTGCCGACACCAGCCCCATTGACGACCAGCGTGCTACCGCCTGGTATCGCCTGCAAGCGGGGAAAACTCTCGTGGCGCGAGCAGTGGCCCAGGCAGCCGGTGTAGATATTCAATAAGGGAGGTGACTATGAAATATCAATTGGTTTTTTCTGTAAATGGGCAACCGGTCGAGGTGCTGGTGAAATCGACCGACACCCTTCTGGATGTACTTCGCGAACAACTTAAAGTTATGAGCCCTAAGAGGGGTTGCGACAGTGGCGATTGCGGAACCTGCACGGTTTTGCTTGATGGAGAACCCGTACGGTCCTGCCTGACTATCGCCCTGACCGTAGCAGGCAAAGAAGTCAGGACAGTTGAGTCCTTTATGTCAAATGATGGCAAATTAAGCACACTTCAGACTTCTTTCCACGAACATGGAGGTGCCCAATGCGGATTTTGTACACCGGGGATGCTCATTTCTTGCGAGTCTCTTTTACAAAAAACCCCGAAACCAACGCGTGAGCAGATCGTCGATGCCATTTCCGGCAACTTGTGCCGTTGTGGGTCCTATCTTGAAATCATTGAGGCCGTACAGGCGGCCTCAGATAATCAAGGAAAGGAGTGAACAAATATGTCCAAATACGTCGGAAAACAAACCCCGAGATACGATGGTATCGGTCATGTGACCGGAAAAACAACCTATGTTGATGATGTCCAGGTTCCGGGAATGCTCGCGGTTAAGGTGTTGAGGAGTCCCGTCCATAAAGGAATCATTCGCAATCTCGATGTTTCAGCGGTTGAAGCCATGCCAGGCGTTGCCGGTGTAATTACCGTCAAAGATATACCCGGACAAAACAGCTATTGGGCGCCGGATCAGCCTGTATTCGTCGAGAAGAATATTCGTTATAAAGGTGAGCGTATTGCAGCGGTAGCTGCAGTAGATGAAGACACTGCCAATGAGGCATTGGAAAAATTCAAGCTGGAAATCGAGGAAGAGACGCCCGTCTTTGACCCCGTCGAAGCAATGAAACCGGATGCGCCCATGGTCCGCCCGGAAGGTAATCTGGCTGAATTTAATAGTGGCAACTCCCGGTTGACATTCAAAGGAGATGTCGAGAAGGGTTTTGCCGAGGCAGACGAAATTATTGAGAAAACCTATGTCCATGGGGTCAACGATCATGCGCCCATGGAGCCGCACGTTTCGGTGGCCTATTTTGATGGGAATGATCGACTGACGATTCATACGGTGAGCCAGGCCAGGCATTTTCATCTGACACAATTACTTCCAATCCTATCCCTCCCTCTGAGTAAACTACACCTCATAGGGGGTACGGTGGGTGGAGCTTTCGGAGGTAAAAATGAGATCCATTGCGATCATGTAGCCGCTCTTATGGCCCTCAAGATCCACAAGCCGGTGAAGTATCGCATGAGCCGAAAAGCGGATTTACTCTATTCCACAAAACGCGGTGCTTATATTTTCGAATACAAATCCGGGGTGAAAAAAAACGGTCAGGTAACCGCACATCAGATCAAGGCAGTTCATGACATGGGCGCTTACAACGTCATGGGTGGTTATGCCCTTGAAAAAATGGTTCTTTATGCTGCCGGTCCCTATGATGTTCCCCACGTAAGATTTGAGGGATTTGGGGTATATACCAACAAGCCGGTCTCAAGCTCCATGCGCGGGTATGCAAACATCAACACAACCCACTGCTCGGAAATCCAGATGAATCTGCTGGCAGAGGCCATCGGCATGGATCCCTGGGAAATTCGCTATATCAATGCGTGGCGGGATGGGGATGTCGGACCAACCGGTTGGAAAGTAGTAGCCGCTGGATTGATTGAAGCCATGAACAAGGTTACGGAGATGGACGGGATTGAACTGCCGGCTCATCTCAAAGCCATGAATTCCAGAGGGAGGTAAGCCGAATGAAAAAGAGAGGAAAAGGATTTTCGACCATCGGTTACGCAAACGGATTCTACGGCGGCGGTGATCCCAATCAGTCCCAGATCAGCCTCAAATTGGACGGTACCTTTGACCTTTTGATGGGTACTGCAGAACTTGGGCAGGGGTGCAACACCGCGTTCGCTCAAATCGCAGCTGAAAGCCTGGATGTTCCACCGGATTGCATCACGGTGACCAACGGGGACACGGATGTGATCCCTTTCTGCATGGGGGCTTTTGCCAGTCGGGCACTGTTCATAGGCGGCAATGCTGTTATTTCCGCCTGCGACGATCTGAAGGAAAAAATCAAGCAGTTTGCCGCCCCCATGCTGGAGGTTGCACCGGAACAATTGGTAGTTGCCGACAATAAAGTTTCGGTGGAGGACAATGCGGAAAAATCCCTGGCCATGGCCGATATCGGGGGCGCCTCCACCTTTGGTGGTGGTTATCTGGTAGGTCTTGGGGTTTATATGCCACCCGGACCCCTTGAGAGCGACCCAAAAACGGGCTATATGCCACTGCTTTCGGCTGCCCCTTTTGCCGCTTGCATCGTGGAGATTGAGGTGGACACGGGGACCGGGATTATAGAGGTCCTCAGCATCAACCATGCCTATGAAATCGGCAAGGCCATCAGTCCGATAATCTGCAAACAGCAAATCAATGGCGGCACGGCCATGGGCATAGGCATGGCACTTTCCGAGAGCGCCCACCCCAGTTGGCCAAGTATGGATAATGCGGTAGATAAACTGGCGGATTACTATATGGCTACCGCGGCTGATATGCCCGCACAGGACCATTATGCCACTGTCGAAGTTCCGCATCCTGACGGCCCTTTTGGAGCGAAAGGCTTTTGTGAAATGTCATGCAATGCGCAGTTACCTGCAATCGCCATGGCCGTCCACGACGCTATCGGGGTGTGGATTACCAAATTTCCCATCACGCCGGAGGATATCCTGCGTGCACTTGCTCCCAATGAAGAGGGAGTTTGAGTTCAAATTTATACGAAGGCCTGCAATATGTAAGCCTTTGATGTTCCTCTTGGTCCGGATTCCTCCGAGTCCGGGCCAAAATTTGGTACTGTTGTGAAAACTTAGAAGAGGCCTCCGGTGTAGATATTGCCGGCTCCCGGCGGTCTTTTCTCTTAATCCATCACAAGGGCAGTACGACCAAGTAACTTCATATCGTCGATCAGTTTTTGGGCCTTGTTAGCCTCTCTTAGTGGGAAAGTGTTCATAACGGCCGGCTTCACTATGCCGCGTCTCACCAGTTCCAGGGATTCCCGAATCTCCTGTCGTGTAGCACATCGACATCCGGTCAAATTGATCTCGTCGAAGAGAAGTCGTGCTGGATTGAAATTCAACTCCCCAATCTCTTTGGGAACCCCGACCACTACAAGGGTGCCACCCCTGCCCAGGCACCTGGTGCCGGTTTCCAAGGTTTCTTTTGTGCATACCATATCTACTACGGCATCCACTCCGCGGCCCCTTGTAAGCCGCATGACCGCATCATCCATTGACTCATCCGCGGCATTAATCACTTCATCCGCCCCATTCTCCATGGCAAAGTCCAATTTTTCCAAAGAGATATCGGCCCCGATAACGTAGGCCCCAAAGGCTTTGGCAACCTGCACTGCGTGGACACCTACGCCCCCACCTGCTCCTACCACCAGCACCCGGTCGTTGGGTTTCGTCTTTGTTCGTTCTTTAAACACGTGCCAGTTTGTCGCCACCGCATCGGTGGTCACCCCGGCCTCGGCAAAACCGACACCTTCAGGGATGTGCAGCACATTGCGTTCCGGTATCTTGGTATATTCTGCTAAACCACCGTCGATGGCAGCGCCTACGTATCCTCCCAGATTTTCACAGAGGGTCTCTCTGCCACTGACGCACCACCTGCAATGTCCGCAAGTAAGATAGAAACTCACGCAAACCCTGTCTCCACGTTTGAACCTGGTGGTCTCGCCCCCGGTCTCTTCAACAACACCACCGATCTCATGGCCAATGACCCTGGGCAAAGTGCCTCCCAATCGACCGGATCTAAGGTTCGTCAATGTGAGCCCGATACCACAGGCCTTGATTCTGATAAGGATTTCCTGGGGTCCTATTTCAGGAACGGGCCTGCATTCCAGTATATATGGGGCATTCCAATCATACATTACCATGGCTTTCATAAAATTTCTTCCTCCACAAACTTTGGCCGTAAGCATGCAAATTTTTCTTTTTATGATGTTGAACCCAAGAACCTTTATTGGGAACAGGGTAAAAAAAGAATACCCATTTCCAACGGATGCCATATGAACAAATCTCACCTTGCTCGTCAACATGGAAATGAGTAGAGGCAGCAAAGAGAAAGAAGTTCGGAAGTTAAAAATGTTCCATATAGATGAATTTTACTGATCATAAGGCACTAATTATAAACATAAATACCTATATTATTTGTATAATTATTCCTTTACGCATATTCATTAAAAATAAACTATTTTCCTTTAAAGTGAAATTTTTATTGACTTTGCGCATGAATCCACCATAAAATGAACAAAGGCTATTAAGGGAAAAAATTTGAACGGAGGCGCTTTTGATGACCGCTATGACCATTGATGAATTGAAGGTGGGAGATCGGGCGGAATTTGCCAAAACGGTTTCAGAGTCGGATATCTATCTCTATGCTGGGATAACAGGGGACTTTAATCCCGCCCATGTCAATGAAGAATACGCGAAAAAAACGTTTTTTAAAACCAGAATTGCCCATGGCATGCTGACAGCAGGATTTATATCCTCTGCTATTACCAACCAACTCCCGGGTTATGGAACTGTCTACATCAGACAGGAATTGAATTTTTTGGCGCCGGTCCATATTGGAGACACGATTACCGCTCAAATCGAGGTGGGGGAAATTATGAGTGAAAAGAAACATGTACGACTAAGCACTAAGTGTTTCAATCAGGATGGGAACATCGTTCTGGACGGTGAAGCAGTAGTCAGTCCACCCAGACGTTCCAAAACATCGGATCCTGAGGGTTCATAAATCCCCATGCTCCATATTTCAAACCCTAACGGACTGTCAATACGGAATTTCTTCCCTTGGATTTCCATAAGGAGACGATAAAAAAATGTACTTACTGAACGAAGATCAAAAGATGTTCGTTGACCAGGTCAGAAAGATGGTCTCCGAAAAAGTAGCTCCGCGGGCGGCTGAGATAGATAAAACAGGTGAATTTCCCTGGGATCTGAAAACCATTTTTCAGGAAATGGGACTTTTGGGCCTGAGTGTACCAGAAGAATACGGCGGGATGAGTCAGGGACACATGTACCTTTGTCTGGCAGTGGAGGAGATAGCCAAAGCCTGCGTGAGTTCATCTTTGATCGTTCAGGTTCAATCTCTTGGTTGGGAACCGATTCTCATTGCCGGATCTGAAGAGCAGAAAAAAAAATACGGACAGCGTGTGGCCTCAGGTGAAATCCTGTCGGCCTTTGCTTTAACAGAGTCCGGAGCAGGATCGGATGCAGCCGCAATGAATACCAAAGCCAAAAAACAAGGCGGAAAATATATTATAAACGGCTCCAAATGCTTCATCAGCAACGGACCAATAGCGGATGTGTTCAGCCTTTTTGCCATGACCGACAGCGCCGCCGGCGTCAAAGGGATCAGCGCTTTCATCGTCGAGAAAGATTCGCCGGGGTTTTCCGTTGCCAAATGGGAATCGAAAATGGGCATTAAGGGCTCACCCACCGGAGAACTGGCCTTTGAGGATATGGAAATCCCCACTGAAAATCTCCTTGGCCAAGAAGGGAAGGGGTTTGTTTATGCCATGAAGACCTTAGATACCTCAAGGCCGGTTATTGCAGCTCAGGCCGTGGGTCTTGCCCAGGGGGCTTTAGACCAAGCCGTTTCCTACGCAAAAGAACGAGTCCAGTTTTCGAGACCAATCGCAAAATTCCAGGGAGTGGGCTGGATTCTGGCAGAAATGGCTGCACGAATCGAGGCAGCGAGAGCGGTAACCTACCAAGCCGCAGCCATGATAGATGTACAGGACCCTCGAAAAACCTATATGTCGGCCTGCTGCAAACTGTTTGCATCGGATATGGCAATGAAGGTAGCCACCGACGCCCTTCAAGTGGCGGGCGGTTACGGATATATGACCGAGTTTCCATTTGAGCGGATGATGCGCGATGCAAAGATTACTCAGATTTATGAGGGAACAAACCAGATACAAAAGCTGGTGATTACACGAGAACTCCTCAAGTAGCGAGGTCTTCCAGTTTATGCGGGTAATGGGCAAGACGGGCCACTTACCAGTTCAATCAATAAGTTGCCGGTATCTTTGGGATGGAAAAAAATGGCCTTTTCAAAACTTGGAGTGTCCTCAGGGGTCTCGGACAGACTCCGAAGCCCCTTTTCTTTCGTGAAATAGCGAACCGCTTCATCGATGTCGGCCACAACATAACAAATATGATGGAGTTTACCAGATCCGTGCTTTTTCAAAAAACGGCCTAGCCCATCATCTGCAAGGGGTTTGATAAGCTCCAGGTATGTGTTATTACATAACAAGAAACTGCATTCTGCATTAAAGGCAGTTACAACATAGCGGCCTTTTTCTTCAAACCCGAAAAGCCCTTCATACATATCCTTATATCGATCAATATCGTCAACGACCATGCCGATATGGTGGATGTCCAATTTCATATACGTCTCTCCTAAATGTGCTTTTAGTTGCAGGGGGGCTGATATCCGCAAGAGATGGAGCAGACCACCTGCATAGACAAAACTGCCCCTTGCCGAAAGAAAGCCTTAGACGCCGAATACCTTTCCCACAATTGAGGTTTCATGTCCCGGAAGATAAAACTGTGGATCTCTCATTAAGGATTTGAGTCGATAGATGGATCTAAACCATGCATAGTGGTCATATACCAGGCTTGAAGGTACGGCCGGACCCCAGTGTTTGGGAGCCGGGGTGATGGTAATTTTCTTTCCATCCATAAGAGTCATCTCGGTCATCTCTGGAAACGCAATGGGCAGTATATGGACGGTATCACCCGTCAGATTGTAGACACCGTCTTTTGTTTTGACCAGCAAACACTGACTACCGGCGGTATGGCCGGGGGTATGAAGGATTTCAAGCCCCTCGTAAAGCTTCAGGTCGCCCACCAATTTCATGCAATTCATCTCTTTTAGCTGCGGAATAAGGCTTTGGTCGAAATCCCCGCGGATCATCATAGACGGCAGTGGGTCGAGAAGTTCCTTCCACTCACATTCCTGGAAGATATGAACGGCTTCAGGAAAAAGATGGCAGTTCCCGGCATGGTCATTGTGAAGATGTGTATAGATGACCGCTTCAATCTCCCGTGGATTTACCTCAATGTCATAGAGCGCCTTAAGAACCCAGTCTTCTCCGCCTTGCGCCGGACAATTGGCCCAAGCCCTGCCGTTCACAATATATTTCCCATTGATTCCCGTATCGCATAGAATCTTGTGTTTCCCATCTGTCAAATAGAACCCCAGATACGGTATCTCCATAGGCAAAGAAACATCCAAACCAGTAGTTAATTGATCCTTTTTCACCTCTATAACGCCGCATAGCAAGGTTTTAATAATCCAATGAGACATCTTTCTTACCCCCTTGTCAATTCCCATCCTATGATTGATAACTGTCCAATAATTTAGGCTGAAGTTTTCATCATGTCAAGACAAAGTTCATTCCAATAGAATTTTTTTCCATTTTAAATGAACTTTTTCATTGACATCTTTTCTTGATTCAAAATATAATCCTTCAAAACTGAAAGACAGAGGAAATATTAGTGGAAATAGATGACATAGGATCAAACATCCGAAAAAAACGATTAAAGCACCAGCTTACCCTTGAACAACTATCAAAAAGCACGGGGCTTTCGAAGAGCCTACTGAGCCAGGTTGAACGCAATCTAACACAACCATCCATCACTTCAATTAAAAAAATTGCGAGGCATTTCGGGATCAGCGTAGTGAAGCTTCTGGCAGGAAGCGAAAACGGCCAAGACCTCTGGGGGTATGAATCCCGCCCACAGGAACAGCCCGCGCCAACTCTTCCCTATGCGACAGACATACAGGTGGTTCGTTCCGATAGGAGGAAAGGGGTAACCCTTCCGGGTGCACATGTCCTTTATGAGGTACTCACGCCTGATCTGCGTCGTCAATTGGAAGTCATGCTCATGAAAATAAAGAAAGGCGACAGTTCAGGAGACCAGCCCATGCTCGATCCACCCGGCGAGAAGTTCGGAATCGTTCTAAAAGGAACGATTGAGGTGACGGCAGGCGAAGAAGTTCATACCCTTCATGCGGGAGATAGTATTTGCCATCCGGCTGATGTTCCCCATTCCTGGCGCGGTATAGAAGGGGATGACATCGAAGTGATATGGGTCCACACACCGCCATCTTTCTAAGGTAAAGGATGCAGGCGTGCAACAAAGGCCTGCCCGATGATTAAAAAATATTTATCGCCAATAATAAGGAGGAGGTACCAATGCAGAAAACTATTGACTTAACTCAGGAGATCTATCAAGGGATGCCTGTTTATCCAGGGCACATGAACACCGTGATTTGGGATTATCATACCTATGAAGAGACAGGCAAACTATTCGAAGGCGGCTATTGCTACACGACAAAAGGAATGATTCTCAATGACCATGGCCCCACCCATGTGGATTCCATTAGCCATGTCAACCCGGACCCTAACGCCCCAAGCATCGATAAGATGCCGCTGGAGACCTTTTTCGGTCCGGCCCTTTGTCTTGATGTTTCAGATTTCCCCGAGCGGAGCACAATGGACACCGATGTAATCAAGAAGGCCGAGAAAAAGGCAAATCTTGAAATTCAGGCGAATGATATCGTCCTTTTCTACACAGGCCATTTCGACAGAAATTATGGCAAACCTGAATGGCTCGATGCCTATTCAGGGTTCACAAAAGAAGCAGCGGAATATCTATTGGTCGAGAAAAAAATAAAAAACTGGGGTGTGGACGCTCCCAGTACCGATACTCCTGGGAATCTTGCATATCCTGTACATATGGTAACTCGAAAAACGGAAATACCACACATGGAAAACCTCTGCAATCTTGATCAGATTGCGGGAAAACGTTTCACATTCTATGGCTTACCCCTAAAAATAAGAGGAGGTAGCGGATCACCTATTCGGGCTATTGCCATTCTGGCTTGATAAGTTTCCTGACATAGAAGAAAAGGATTTTTTTTGCCCTACGTGTTCATTCAGGATGAATTTTATCCCTTTTTAATGAAACTATTCATTACTGTTGATATCCTGTTACTCTTGCTTGTCATGTTTTTGGTTGGTAATCTTTAGACTTCTTTCTGATGGTCCATGGAGGGAAAGCGTATGGCTTCGATAAAGCCCATCTTTGAAAAATATGGCATCTATATATTTCTGGGCCTTCTCTTCATCTTTTCTTCACTTATTTCTCCAGCCTTTCTAACAGTCCAAAACATCAAAAATATTCTCACCCCGGCCGCTGCCTTAGGTATCGTGAGCATCGGCCAGACCATGGTGATCTTAACTGGTGGCGGTGGGTTGGATCTATCTGTTGCCTCTATCATGGCCGGGGTAGCTGTAATAATCGCCCACCATACCGCAGGGCAGGATGCCATGCTTCTTCCGGTAGGACTTCTCTGCCTGGTTTTCGGCATGCTTATAGGGCTAGTGAACGGATTACTCATTACAAAGCGCAAAGTGCAACCGTTTATTGCAACCTTGGGGGTTATGACTATAGTTCAGGGTCTTCGGTTCGTCTATACGGGCGGTGCCCCAAAAGGCTCTTTCCCCCCTATTCTTCGCTTTCTTGGGACAGGCAGTATTGGGCCTATTCCCGCATCCGTTTTGTCACTGGCATTACTAATGGCTATCGCCGCCATTGTATTAAAGAAAACGGTATTTGGGCGGCAGCTTTATGCAATCGGCGGCAACATCAATACGGCTCGCCTTTCCGGGTACAATACCAGCCTAGTTATCACAATGGTGTATGTAATATCAGGCTTTTCAGCAGCTCTTGCTGGTCTTTACCTGGCAGGATGGGTAGGAATCGCGGACAACTGGGTAGGCAAGGGGTATGAGATTGATTCCATTGCCGCCGTGGTCATGGGAGGGACGTCTTTCGCAGGAGGTCGGGGTGGTATTTTCGGGACCATTGCCGGCGTTTTGATTCTCGTCATATTGTACAATATGGTCCTTCTGCTCCATTTTCCCATTCACTTTCAATACCTCGTTAAGGGGGCTGCTATTATCCTGGCCGTATCTTTTTACGTAAGACGATCAGCAGGATAAGTTGTTTTTAAAAAGGAGGTGATGTCTGCAAAATTTCGATTTTTGGATGAAGTAAACGTGTTGTCTTTAGCATTTTTTAACTAAAGGAGATCTCGATATGAAAAGAATTTTATTGTTTTTAACAGTATGTTCGTTTCTTGGTACGATCGTATGCGGTACTGCATTGGCCCAAGACAAGAAAACCGATTGGACGAAGGGTCGGGAGTGGGCCCGTGGGACTTTATTGAATCCAAATAGCGTAAAAATGGTGGATACGAAAAAATATAAGAAAAAACCACCATATGTATTCGGATTCTCAAACGCTGGTATAACCAACTGTTGGACGAACTTTATGCAACGGGAAGCCCAGGCAGCGGCGGAAAAATACCCGAATCTGATTAAAAAAATGTACGTCACCGACGCCCAGGGAAAAGCTAACAAACAAATTAACGACATCGAAGACTTACTGGCAAAAGGGATTGACATTCTGCTCATAAGAGCCGTAACAGAGGCAGGCTTGGATCCTATTATCAGCAGGTTACACAAAGAAGGCTTCCCCGTAGTTACCATATCCAAGGGGATTAAAAGTGACAACTATGTGTGTTTTGTGGCTGCCAGCAATTATTCCATGGGACGAATTCAAATGGTTTGGCTGGCACAGATGCTGAAAGGGAAAGGGAATATTGCAGTGCTGGCCGGCTGGGCAGGAGCAGGTTCGGTGGTAGAAAGAAAAACGGGAGGGTTTGAAGCCCTTGCAAAATATCCCGGGATAAAAATCCTTGACCGCCAGTACACACAGTATTCACCTTCGAAAGGAAAGGAAGTTATGCAAGCAATGATCCAATCCTTCGGAGATAAAATTGATGGTGTATGGTGTGATAGTGGCTGCCAGGCCCAGGGAGCAATCGAAGCTCTTCACGCAGCAGGAATTAAAGTCCCCATCACGGGCGATCCAACAAATGGTTTTCTTACCAGAGCCGTGAAATGGGATTACGATATTTGCGCTCCGGGGTATCCGGTGACAATGGGCGCAGATGCTGTAGACATTGGATTGAGTATCCTTCAAGGCAATCCTGTTCCTTTTCGGTACAATGCTGCACGGATGATTTTGGCAAGGCCGAATACAACGGATATCATTGCAGATATGCCGCTTGAAGAGGCTGCCGCAATGGACAGGCCGGATGCCTGGTTTCCAGACCACACCTTACCTGAAAAGTGGCTTCCGAAATAATGTAATCTCAAAAGAGGGAGGATTTTCATCCTCCCTCACAGAACTGAAGTCAGCGGTGGTCAAGAAAAATGCCCGAAAAAATTTTTGAAATGCAAAAGATCTCAAAATCCTTCCCGGGGGTTCAAGCCCTGGATACGGTGGATTTCGACGGCAAATATGGAGAGGTCCATGCGCTGATCGGGGAAAATGGGGCTGGGAAATCTACCCTTATGAAGATCCTTGCCGGCGCCTATCGTCAAAATCATGGCAAAATCATCGTGAAACAGGAAGAAACCCATTTCTCCAGCCCAAGGGAAGCTCAGAAACTGGGCATTAGCACTATTTATCAGGAATTCAATCTGCTGGAGGAACTCACCGTTGCAGAAAACATATTTCTGGGTCGTGAACCGACAAAGAATCGATTTTTTCTTGATAAATCTTACCTATTTGGACAATCAGAAAAACTCCTCTCACAGCTGGGAACGCAAATTGACCCCCACCGAAAAATTAAATACCTTAGCGTAGCCGAGCAACAAATGGTTGAGATTGCCAAGGCACTCTCTCAAAACGCAAATATCATCATTATGGATGAACCGTCTGCCGTTATCTCAGGAAAAGAGCTGGATTCTCTATACCGTATTATTCAAGGGTTGAAAAATAGCGGAAAGGCTATCATCTACATATCTCACAGGCTCGAAGAAATCTTTGAAATAGCGGATCGAGCCACGGTTTTAAAAGATGGAAAACTTGTCGGGACTGTCTTTCCCTCAAATGTAGACAAAGCAACCCTCGTAAAAATGATGGTGGGAAGGAGCTTGTCTGAAACGTTCCCCGAAAAGGTGGCAGGGGAAAAAAGTGAAATTCTCACACTCAAAAATATTACACAGGGCAAGTCTCTCAAAAATGTTTCCCTTCGAGTGTACACAGGCGAGATTCTAGGGATATCCGGGCTGGTTGGTTCCGGTCGTACGGAACTCGCCAGGATTATTTTTGGCGCTGACCAGTTTGATGCGGGTGAAATCTATTTTGGTACGGAAAAAGTTCATAAAAACAGCATCAGGAAATCCATTTCCAGAGGGATTGGATTCGTTCCTGAGGATCGCAAAAAAGAAGGTCTCATTGAGTGCTTGTCTGTCGGGCAGAATATCACCCTTCTGATCCTGGATCAAATAAAGAAATGGTTTTTCATACAAAAAGATAGAGAGGAGAACATCGCCAACGGATCGGTTGAGCAGCTCAATATAGCAACACCGGATATCGACCAGGAAATCCAGTTCCTCAGCGGAGGGAATCAACAAAAAGTGATCCTGGCAAGGTGTATTAACGCAAACCCGAAAGTAATCATTATGGATGAACCAACTCGCGGCATTGACGTAGGGGCAAAGGCAGAAGTCTATAGCCTTATAAGAAAACTTGCAGGACAGGGGACAGCCATTATCATGATTTCTTCTGAACTGCCCGAGATTATCGGCATGAGTGACCGTGTGGCGGTTATGCACGAAGGAAAAATGATGGGTGTCCTTTCTTCTGCTGAAGCCACAGAAGAAAAAATTATGATGATGGCTACAGGTTACGGCCAAGAGAATTAGCAGAAGGAGCAGAACCTTGAATTTCATGCATTTGAAAGAGCACAGGGAAACATATGTTGTTTATTTCATCCTGATTTTAATGGTTCTTGTTTCAAGCCTATTATCTGATGTCTTTCTTAGTCTACGCAACATCAACAATATCCTACGTCAGTCTGTTTGTTTGGGACTTGTGAGCATCGGTCAAACTTTTGTTATACTCACGGCAGGTATCGATCTCTCTGTCGGCGCTGTCATCAGTTTGACATCCTGTTTGACCACGGGGCTTCTCATGGGCAGGGACGCTTTGACAATCCCTGTGGTCCTTCTCGTACTTGCCATCGCCCTATCCATAGGCTTTTGTAACGGATTTATCATCACCCGAACAGGGATTCCTCCTCTGATTGTAACGCTCGGAACCATGGAATTAATCCAGGGAGGGGTATTTCTATATACGGATGAACCCTACGGTCAGATTTCTCCCTACCTGGAAGTTCTCGCATGGGGAAAATTGGGATTTATCCCCGTCTCGGTTTTGCTTTTTGTTATAACACTTGTCGTCGGGATTGTGATCCTGAGGCAAACAAAATTCGGCAGGCATATTTATGCAATTGGTGGAAACGAGGAGACTGCCAGACTTTCCGGGATAAAGGTAAACAGAGTAAAAATTTACACATACATGCTCTGCAGTTTCACGGCAGCTTTAACAGGCATCCTTTTGGCAAGCAGAATGGGCATGGGGGATCCCACCGCCGGTGAACCATTCATGCTCGAATCTTTGGTCCCAGTTATGGTTGGGGGAACCAGTTTGATGGGTGGAAAGGGTGGTCTCATTGGAACACTTGCAGGCATATTTATTCTCACTGTTCTCAATAATAGTCTCAATATGCTGGATGTTTCAGGATATTGGCAGTGGGTTGTTGAGGGGGTCATCATTGTTGTCGCAGTAGCATTTTATTTAAGAGGAAAAAACTGGGACTGATGGCAACGATTCGGAAAGGACATCCTAAAATCGGAAAAATCATCGTGACTATGCAGAAATCACCCCTGCCGCCAGAACAAATGAAAAAGCGAAAACCATTTTGCTTCGCTTTGTTCCTTTTCTTTGCCCTTTTCTTGCTATTCTGTCATTCTTCATATGGTATTTCTCGCCAGTCCGACAAAGCAAATGAGAAAAAACTGCGCGATGGGATGGTCGAAAAACAACTGGTCGAAAGGGGGATTAAAGAACCGAGAGTGTTGCAGGCAATCAGAACTATCCCCCGCCACTTGTTTGTTCCTGAAAAATACACGGAGTCTGCCTACGGAGATTTCCCGTTGCCCATCGGATATGGCCAGACCATTCCTCAGCCATACATTGGCGCCCTCATGTCTGAACTTCTTGAAGCAAAAAAAACAGATGTGGCACTTGAAATCGGAACAGGATCAGGTTATCAAGCTGCAGTACTCGGTCTCATTGTTAAGGAAGTGTACACCATTGAAATCATCCCCCAATTGGGTGAAGCAGCAGGGAAACGATTTGAGAAACTGGGCTTTAAAAACATAACACTCAAAATAGGTGATGGTTATCTTGGTTGGAATGACCACGCACCTTTTGACCGCATTATCGTGACTGCCGTGACTACACACGTTCCGCCACCTCTTATACAGCAGTTGAAAAATGGGGGAAAAATGGTAATCCCAATAGGGAATCCCTTTCAGATACAAAATCTCATGCTCATAGAAAAATCAGATGAAGGTACAATAACGACAAGGAGTATTTTGCCCGTTCGGTTTGCCCCTCTTATTCATCAATGGAAATAATGGCATATGATTTCATTTCCATACCCTGCCCTCTTTTTCATTTCTTTATGTACCCTCGCCTACGAGCTTATTCTGATGCGCCTTTTCAGTATTGTCCAATGGTACCACTTCGCCTATATGGTAATCAGTGTATCGCTTCTAGGATTTGCTGCAAGCGGCACACTGCTAGCCGCTCTCAATATCAGAAAGGGAAGACAATCCCAGCGGAACATGTTCGGACTGTATTTTCTGTTGATCTCTTTTTTGATGTTACTTTTCATCCCCATCACTTTCTTTATAGCCCAAAAAATCCCCTTTTCCCCGTTCGAGTTAGCCTGGCAAAAAAAACAGTTCCTCTATTTATGCGGGTACTATTTTCTTTTCCTTATTCCCTTTTTCCTGGCAGGTTGCTTTGTGGGGTTATCCTTTATCTACTGCAAGGAAAATGTCGCACGTGTTTATTGCTGTAATATGATAGGTTCCAGCGCAGGGGTATTGGTAGCTTTTATTTCTTTTTATTGGATCCCACCGAAGATGTTGCTTTTTGTTCCCATGCTCCTCTCATTTTGCGCGCTTCTATGCTGTTTTTCACGAGAGGGGGGGGGGGGAAGAAGCGTCTATGCAGTCGTTGCCGCAACCGGGGCTGTCTTCCTGTCAATTTGGATCATGTGGGGCGGTATTTCTCTCAATATTTCGCCTTATAAAGGCATTAGTCACTGTTTGCAGTTACCCGGAGCCCGTCTGGAATATGAAGGTTATTCTCCTTTGGGTCTACTGCAGGTGGTAAGTAGCCCTTCTTTGCGAGATGCACCTGGTTTGAGTCTGAAATATACAAAATCCACCCCTACGCAGAAAGCTTTGTTCATGGACGGGAACGCTAACGGGGTTGTGACGGAATTCAACAACGATAGGTCTTCCCTCGAATATCTTGATTACGCAACCTTTTCCCTGGGCTATCATCTCGTTTTCCCCGGCCGCGTTCTGATCTTGAAGCCAGAGGGCGAAACGCAGATCCTCGGATCGTATTTTCATGGATATGATCAGATAAAAGCCATCGAATCCCATCGTGATATTTTGTCTTTGCTAAAAGGTCCCCTGAATTCCTTTACGCAGAATATTTACAACAACAACCAGCATATTCAAGTAGAGGCATCTTCTCCCAGGGAATATTTGGCAGGACAAAATAGTCGATATGACATTATCCAACTGGGCTTAACGGGTAGCCTCGGTGGGGGTGGGGGTGGAATCTACGCGACTGAAGAGAACTATGTGTATACCATTGAAGCCTTTCAGGAATATTTCAAACATCTGAATCCCGATGGCATACTGACAGCTTCCGCCTGGCTTAACAATCCCCCCAGGTCTTTTCTCAAACTAATTACCCTGGCTATTGAAACCCTCGAAAGAGAAGTGCAGACAGAGATTGGCCTTTCTTTTGCTGCAATACGTAGCTGGGGCACCGGCACGGTTGTTTTGAAAAGAGGGATTTTCAGTCCTGAGGATATTTCCAAAATAAGAATTTTTTGCGAAAAAAGAGGCTTTGATCCCGTATATTTTTCCGGCATCCATCCAAAAGAAGTGAACAAATATAATATTCTTGAAAGGCCTTTGTATTATGATTCATCCATTCATTTACTTGATCAGGATACACGGGAACAGTTCTATGCGGGTTACATTTTCAACGTGAGACCACCCACCGATGATAAGCCTTATTTCTCACACTACTTCAAACTATCCGCCATTTCGTATCTTCTGAAAACCTTGGGGCGCGATTGGATCCCTTTTCTGGAATGGGGCTATATTATTCTATGGGGGACCTTGGTGCAAGTTTTGGTATTTGCGCCAATTTTCATATTTTTGCCCCTGTTTTTCATAAAAAAAGGGAGCAAACCAAGAATGTTGATGAAAGGGAGAAATTTCGTCTTTTTCAGTCTACTCGGATTGGCATTCATGTTTTTGGAAATGGCCTTTGTTCAAAGATTTATCTTCCTGTTGAACCACCCTATCTACGCGCTTGCTCTTATCATTTTCACGCTGACACTTTTTTCCGGAATAGGCAGTCTTTCAAGTCAAAGCTTGGGCAAAAAGGGAGTATATCTCCCTTTCACTGCCATTATGGTTCTTATATGTTTTTACATTTTTTGTTTAGATCCATTGCTTAAAACTTTACTGAATTGCACTGTCATTTGGAAATCACTGTCTGCAGTTTTTCTCCTGGCGCCATTGGCCTTTTTTATGGGAATGCCTTTCCCCTTGGGGCTACAGGTGGTTTCAAACCGGAATAGCGAATATATCCCCTGGATTTGGGGGATCAACGGCCTGGCATCCGTTGTGGCACCCGTTTTGGGAAGTCTATTGATTGTAAACATCGGTTTTTATCCTCTCATGTTTGTAAGTCTTGCACTTTATCTTTTTGCATTTTTATTTTTTTATTCCATATTTCCAAAATGCCCTCAACGAGATCAAGATAAAATCCCTTTGTAGTATGACATGGTAAAAACACGTGGAAACTGGAGGAGTTTTAAGATGCGAAGAACATGGTATTTTTGCATTCTACTTATTTGCATGTCACCCTTTTTAGTCTGTTATCACGCAGGTGGATCTCAGGAGGATGACCTCCAAAGGGCTGAACTCCTGAATGAAAAAGCCAAGCATCTTTATGAAAAGAATCAGTATGGAGAGGGGATTTCCACATTAGAAGAGGCTCTGAAGATTTATGAAAAGATCCATGGTATGGATCACCCGGTTGTCGCCTCTCATTTAAACAACCTGGCCTTGTTTTTTTACCAACAAGGGGATTATTCAAAGGCGAAAGCTTCATACAGGCGGGTAATTCGAATCTATGAGAAGGTATACGGGCCGAGGTATCCGTTTCTCGCTCCAAGCTTGAATAATCTAGCTGAAATCCTGAGCTCCGGGGGACAATACGAAGCGGCTGAACCTTTGCAAGAGAGGGCCGTGGAGGTCTATGAATCCGTTTTAGGCGCCGAGCACCCAGATGTGGCCAGAAGTCTCCAGAATATGGCCCTGATCTATTTCGCTCTTGGAAAAAACAAAAAGGCCGAATTTGCTTTTCAAAGGGTCGTTGGGATTAAGAAAAAAACCTTGGAAGCGGAACATCCTGAGATTGCGGAAAGTCTCAAGAAATTGGCATTATTTTACGACGCCACGGCACAATATGAAAAAGCGAACGCACTGCATCAAGAGGTCTTCGCCATGTACGAGAAGAACCTCGGCCCGAACAACCCTTTCCTGGCGAAAGAAATAAACAATCTGGCCCAGCTTTACAGCTCCATCGGGCAATACCAAAGAGCCGAACCGTACCAAGTCAGGGCTCTAGAATTACACGAAAAAATTCTTGGCCCAGAGCACTCTGAAGTGGCCAACTCCCTGAACAATCTGGCCTTGATTCATGATTCTCTTGGTCAATATGCAAAGGCCGAATCCTTGCACAAAAGAACTTTGACAATCAGGGAAAAGACTTTGGAACCTGGTCATCTTGATATTGCTCAGAGTCTGAATAATCTGGCGGAAAGCTACAGAAAAGCCGGGGAATTCGCAAAAGCAGAACCGTTATATAAACAATCCCTGAAAATCGTTGAAAAGGCCAAAGGGTCTAATCAATCGCATACGATCAATGTGCTGAATAACATGGTTAAACTCTATATGGCCCTGGGGGAAATGGATGAAGCTGAAAGGCTCAGAAAAAAAATTAGGGAAATAGCGTCCGTTCCCGATAGTGTGTCACCGCCGGTCGCCACAGGACCCCCCTATGGCGGTTACGAAGAGTCCCCC
>CAYOWC010000015.1:0-39144 GCA_964407525.1 uncultured Desulfobacteraceae bacterium
AAACCCTTTTGGCTTTGTTTTCCGAAGGTCAGATTTGTATTGAAGACAAAGGCCGGCTGGTGGCTTGCGCTCTGGCCTTGATCATAGATTATAACAGTTTGGAACATGATCACTCCTACGAAGATATCGTATCGAATGGTAGCTTTGAGGGGCATGATCCGGACGGGGATTATCTCTACGGTATCGATCTGTTTGTGGATGAAGATTACCGGGCAATGCGTTTGGGCCGCCGTCTTTATGATGCCCGAAAAATTCTCTGTGAGGAATTGAACCTTAAAGGCATGATCGTAGGGGGCCGTATTCCAAATTATGCCCGGTATGCCCGGGAACTGACTCCCGTGGAATACATCCAGAAAGTCCGGAAACGGGAAATTATCGACCCGGTCCTGACTTTTCAACTGGCCAATGAATTTCATCCCAAACGGGCGATTCGCAACTATATCCCTGAAGACAATAAATCCGGAAGCCATGCCGTATGGCTGGAATGGAACAATATCTTTTACCAGACGAAGAAGAAATTCATCTGGGGCCGAAAATCCAATGTGCGTTTAGGTGCGGTTCAATGGCAAATGCGCATTTTCCAATCTTTTGAGGATCTACTGCAACAAGTGGAATTTTTCGTGGATACGATAGCCGGCTACAAAGCAGACCTGGTGTTGTTCCCAGAGTTGTTCAATGTCCCTCTCTTATCCCAATTCGATCAGCAGGACCCGCCCAAAGCAATGCGTTCTCTGGCGGAATACACGGATCAACTGAGGGATGAAATGCTTCAGATGGCCGTCAGTCACAACATCAATATCGTGGCCGGCAGCTTACCCTACCATGAGGACGACCAGCTCTACAATGTGTCTATTTTATGCCGTCGTGACGGAACCTGGGACATGCAGTATAAACTGCACATCACACCGGACGAAAGTGAATATTGGGGGCTCCAGGGGGGCCGGGATCTCAAAATATTTGACACAGATATCGGTAAAATAGGCATCCTCATCTGCTATGACATCGAATTCCCGGAACTTTCCCGTTTATTGGCGGACAAAGGCATGAAAATTCTATTGGTGCCTTTTTGGGCGGATACCAAAAACGCGTATCTGCGGATTCGGCGATGCGCCCAGGCCCGGGCCATTGAGAACGAATGTTATGTGGCCATTTCCGGTAGCGTAGGCAACCTGCCCAAAGTGGAGAACATGGATATCCAATATTCCCAGTCCGCGATCTTTACCCCGTCGGATTTTGCCTTTCCCCATGATGCAGTAGCAGCAGAAACCACCCCGAACACTGAAATGACTCTCATCGCAGATATTGATCTGGATCTATTAAAGGAGCTGCGAAAACACGGCAGTGTCCGCAACCTGGAAAGCCGTCGGAGGGATCTGTATAAGATCACCTGGTTGGGATGAAATTCGATACTCCAACAAAAAATTCCTCGGTGGAGTCTATTTACGGGTTGCGTTTTGATAATAAACAACCTATTACGATTTTTGGCATGATCAAATTATACAATCTACATTGTAGATGTAGATTGTAGTAGGAGCCTCTTTAAGAAGCTAGCGACTTATGGGGGATCGGCTGGAAACAAGAAAACACATCGAATTAACTGGGGCGAAAAGTGATAAAGAAAGCTGTTATGGAAAGATGGAACAGGGAGGATTCCGCAGACCTGTACCACATTCGAAGCTGGGGATCGGAGTATTTTGATATATCGGAAGAGGGGAACGTGGTTATTCGGCCCATTCGCCATAACAAAGAAATTACCGTCGATCTCAAGGAAGTCCTCTCCGGAATCATGGACCGGGGTTACGATATGCCTGTACTTCTGCGTATTGAAAACATTCTGCACTCCCAGATCAAAGAGCTGAATGACAGTTTTTATTCGGCCATTGATAAATACGGGTATAAGGGGGATTACAGGGCCGTTTACCCCATTAAGGTCAATCAACAGCAGCAGGTGGTGGAGGCCATCACCCGGTTCGGTTCCAAATATCACCACGGGCTTGAAGCCGGCAGTAAAGCGGAATTGATTGCCGCCCTTTCATTCCTTGACGATCCGGAAGCTTGCCTCATCTGCAACGGCTACAAGGACCGGGAGTTCGTGGACCTGGGGCTGTACGCCTGCCAGATGGGGCTCAAATGCTTTTTCGTGATCGAAATGCCCAGTGAATTGGATTTGATACTCGACAGATCCAAAGAGTTGGGAATTCTCCCCTTGATCGGTGTTCGCATTAAAGTTTCCACCCAGGGTGGCGGCCACTGGATGGAAAGCGGCGGAGACCGAAGCATTTTCGGACTCAGCGTCACCCAGGTGCTGGATTTGGTAGAAAAACTCAAAGCCTGTGACATGCTTGACTGTCTTCAGCTTCTCCATTACCACCTGGGATCGCAAATCCCCAATATTCGGGATATCCGTTCGGCGGTCATGGAGGCTTGTCGAGTGTATGCCGGCCTGGTGAGTGAAGGGGCACCCATGCGGTTTTTTGATCTCGGGGGCGGCCTGGCCGTGGATTATGACGGTTCCAATACAAACTACATGACCAGCCGAAATTACAAACTTGATGAATACTGCTCCGACGTGATCGAAGCAATCATGTCGATCCTGGATGAAGAACAGGTGCCTCACCCGACAATCATTACCGAGGCCGGCAGGGCCATCGTAGCTTATTATTCGGTCCTTTTATTCAATATTCTGGACAAGACCCGTTTTGAAGGCTATCCCCTGCCCGAAAAGCTGCCTGAAGGTACACACGAAATCATTCAGAATCTGTTCGATACCCTTCAGACGCTCACTCTCAAAAACATGCAGGAATGCTACAACGATGCCATATACTATCGAGACCAGGTCCGCCAGCTTTTCAAACTTGGTGAAATAAAGCTGCGGGAGCGATCGTTGGCTGAAAGCATCTTCTGGCATCTGATGAGGGATATCGCCGAGAATATCAAAAGCTTAAAATTTGTTCCCAAGGATCTTCAGGATATTCCCATTGCCCTTGCCGACATTTATTACGGTAATTTCAGCGTGTTTCAATCGTTGCCCGATGCCTGGGCCATCGAACATCTTTTTCCGATCATGCCCATTCACCGGCTCAACGAAATGCCTTCCTGTCTTGCAACCCTGGCCGACATCACCTGTGATTGTGACGGCAAAATCGACAAATTCATTGACATTCACGGTGTTCGAAAGGCCCTTCCCCTGCATGAATTGATCCCGGGGGAAGAATACTATCTTGGCGTTTTTCTGGTGGGTGCTTATCAAGAGACCCTGGGGGATTTGCACAACCTTTTCGGGGATACCAATGTGGTGAGCATCCGGGTTGACGAAGACGGGCATTACAGCCTCGTTCGGGAACTGGATGGGGATACGGTGGCGGATGTCCTGTCCTACGTGGAATACGAACCCAAGAACATGTTGGCGCGGTTTCTGAAAAGTGCTGAAAGGGCCGTTGGCGAAGGCAGAATAACGGCCCAGGAACGCCGCCGGATCATGAAGGCCTATGAGTCGGGGCTTAGAGGATACACATATTTTAAACGATAAAGAGAGGAGCGTACCATGCCCAGTGTATTGATTATCGGCGCAGGCGGTGTGGGGCAGGTAGTGGCCCACAAATGTGCCCAGGCGCCCGAAGTATTTGAGCGTATATGCCTGGCCAGCAGGACCCTTGAAAAATGCGACAGGATCGCATCTCAACTTCCAAGACCCATTCAGACCGCTCAAGTCGATGCTGACAATGTGCCGGAATTGGTGGACCTGATCCGGTCGGTAAAGGCAGACCTGGTTCTTCATGTGGCCCTGCCCTACCAGGATCTCCACATTATGGATGCCTGCCTGGAAACCGGCGTTCATTATCTGGACACCGCCAATTATGAACCGCTGGACGAGGCTCGATTCTGTTACCAATGGCAATGGGACTACCATGAACGGTTCAAAGACAGGGGAATCATGGCCCTGTTGGGCAGCGGTTTTGATCCCGGGGTTACCAACGTCTTCTGCGCCTGGGCGAAAAAAATGCATTTTGACGAAATCCGGGAATTGGATATCATCGACTGCAACGCCGGGGACCACGGTCAGCCCTTTGCCACCAATTTCAACCCGGAAATCAATATCCGGGAGGTAACGGCCCAGGGTCGTTACTACGAAAATGAGCAATGGGTGAAAACGGATCCCTTGTCTATTTCGAAGGAATTTGACTTTCCCGAAGGCATCGGCCCAAAAAAAATCTACCTCATGTACCATGAAGAGCTGGAATCTTTGACCCGACATATGCCGGACATCCAACGAGCCCGATTCTGGATGACTTTTTCCGACAACTACCTGAAGCACCTGGAGGTCCTTGGAAATGTAGGAATGACACGGATTGACCCCGTGGAATATGAGGGTCGGCAGATTGTGCCCCTGCAATTTCTGAAAGCCTTGTTGCCCGACCCCGGCTCTCTGGGACCTCTCACCCACGGTCGCACCTGCATCGGCTGCCTTATCAAAGGCATCAAGGACGGGAAGGAAAAAGAGTATTATATCTACAATATCTGCAATCATGAGGAGGCCTACGCAGAAGTGGGATCCCAGGCCATCTCCTACACCACGGGCGTGCCCGCCATGATCGGAGCCATGATGATTTTGACGAAGCAATGGCACGGTACAGGGGTTTTTAACATGGAAGAATTTGACCCAGCGCCTTTTATGGAAAAACTCAATCAATACGGACTGCCATGGACAGAAATAACCCGTTAGGCCTGGGCCTGGACCGCGTTTCAACCCCCTGCTTTGTGATTGACCAGCAGGCGCTCAAACGAAATCTGGCCATTCTCCAAGATATCCAGGATCGTACCGGATGCCGAATTCTTCTGGCCTTGAAGGGCTTTGCCATGTTTCGCGTATTTCCCCTATTGCGACAGACCCTCTGGGGGGTATGCGCCAGTTCGCCCCATGAGGCCCGTCTGGGAAGAGAGGAATTCCAGGGGGAAGTACATGCCTTTGCGGCAGCTTACAGCGACACCGATATGGAGTTGCTGTTACAGTATTCTGATGTGCTGTTATTTAATTCATTTGCCCAATGGCAACACTTCCGGCCCCGAGTGCAAAAAGCCCCCGCGTCTATTGCCTGTGGGATCCGTGTGAACCCTGAGCATTCCGAAGGAAAGGTTCCACTGTATGATCCCTGTGCTTTTGGTTCCCGTCTCGGCGTGCGCCGGGAACAGTTTGACGGCCAGGATCTCGAAGGGATATCAGGCCTTCATTTCCATACTCTCTGCGAGCATAATGCAGACGCCCTGGCGCGCACCCTGGCGGTATTTGAAGAAAAGTTCGGGACATTTCTTCCGTCCATGAAATGGGTCAATTTCGGCGGTGGGCATCACATTACCCGTGGGGATTATGATGTGGATTTGCTTTGCAGCCTGATTCAGGACTTTACGTCACGTCATCCTCTGCAGGTTTATCTGGAACCGGGAGAGGCCGTAGCCTTAAACACCGGCATTCTGGTAACCACGGTTCTGGATATCGTCCACAATGACATGCCCATTGCCATTCTGGATACCAGTGTCCCCACCCATATGCCGGACGTTCTGGAAATGCCCTATCGACCCGAGGTGTCGGGAGCCGGAATGCCGGGAGAGAAATCCCACACCTACCGTCTGGCTGGAGTATCCTGTCTGGCCGGGGATGTGGTAGGCGAATATGCTTTTGACCAACCCCTCCACATAGGCCAAAAACTTGCCTTTCTGGACATGGCCCATTATACCATGGTAAAAACAACCACATTCAATGGCGTTCAACTGCCTTCCATCGTTCTTTATAACAGCGAAACCGATTCCATTGCCCTGGTTCGTGAATTCGGCTATGAAGATTACCGGAGCCGCCTCTCATGACCCTTCCAATGAATAGCTCTGAAAACAAAGGTCTGCCATACCCGCCTTTCCTGGGGTCTGAGCTGGGCGAGACCCATCCTGATGATGCCCTTTTCCATGTGATACCGGTCCCCTATGAAAAGACGGTCACTTACGGAAGAGGCACGGAAAAAGGGCCTTCAGCTATTCTGACAGCATCACAGCAACTGGAACTATTTGATGGCGTCAGCATTCCAGCGGATATGGGGATTCTCACCCACGCTCCATTGAATTGCCAAGGATCGCCGGAAATCGTCCTGGATAAACTCTCTCAACAGGTCGAAGACGTTGTGGATCAGAAGAAGATTCCAGTGATTCTGGGGGGCGAACACACCATCACGGCTGGGGCTTTGCGAGGATTCTGCCATTTTGAACACCCGCTGGGTGTAGTTCAGTTTGACGCCCACGCTGATCTTCGTGATATCTATGGCGGATCTCCTTATAATCATGCCTGCGCCATGCGGCGGGTGCTGGAACGTGGGTTTGATTTATTTCAGATCGGTATTCGCAGTATGTCGTTTGATGAATTCATATTCCGCCGGGATCATCAAATCGGGCACCTGGATGTGGTGGATATTGCCAATGGAGGGATTCCCTCTGTCATTCTGCCTGACGATTTTCCCATGCATATCTATATCTCCATTGATGTGGACAGTCTGGATCCTTCATTGATGCCGGCCACTGGCACACCCGAGCCGGGTGGGTTGACCTGGTTCCAGATGGCAGATTCGCTCGAGACGATCATCAAAAAAAGAAAAGTGGTTGGCTTTGATGTGGTTGAGCTCGCGCCTATTCCCCATTACCATTCGGCTGAGTTCACCGTAGCAAGACTGATTTATAATACGATGGGTTTCATTTCTCGCAATTTACATTACTGATTTTTATACTGTAATCAGTCTGGCAACCTGTGACAAAAAAGACAGACAGCAAGGAAGGAGCAAAAAAATGAGTAATGAAACATGTGAAAAAAGCAAAACCGGCGCAGTTCTTCCAGTAGCACAATGCCCCGGTAAGATCGAAATTCCCACTAAAAGCGAACAGGAAGCCCTTGGCAAAATGAAAACAATCAAGGAACGCGTACGGGAACTAAAAAATCAGCTCAAACGTATGGAAGAGGACGGCCTTAAAGAAGATTCCTTTAAGGCGCAACAAGAGCTTGATCGACTGAAAGCTGAGTGGGAAACATGGGATACGAAAAGGAAAGAAGCAGCAAAAGAGAGAATGATTTTTCTGGGGCACGAAGAACCCCAAAAAACTTAGAATTAACTATTTTCCATGGAAAAGCTCACAAACTTATCGAGAAGTTCACCCATGGTTAGACCAGCAGCCTTGGCGGCAAGGGGAAAGAGACTGGTCTCCGTCATTCCGGGGATCGTATTCGTTTCCAAAAGATACAATTTCTCATCTCGAATAATCATATCCGACCTGCTCCAAACAGCACAATGAAGAACCTTGTGCGCGGTTTTCGCAATACGTGTGGCTTCCCCAACCAGATTTTCAGGAATATCCGCAGGACAAATCTCTTTACTGGCGCCGGGTTTGTACTTGGCTTCATAGTCAAAGAAGGTATACGAGGAATCCGGAACAATCTCAATAATCGGGAGGGCCTGGAGTTCTGAACTTCCCAACACACAGCAGGTAATTTCCCTCCCTTTTACGTATTCTTCCAACATAATTTCCCTGTCCCACGAGAAGGCATTTTCTATTCCCTCACGTACTTCAACCTCATTACGGCAGATTGAAATGCCAATACTCGATCCTTCTGAAACCGGTTTTATAACCAAAGGCATGCCAATGCGTTTGGCTATTTCTTCAAGAGAAAAATCCTTTCCCCGATTCAGGATAAGATGAGATGCAACTTGAAGGCCTGCTGATCTGTAGCGTTCCTTCGCGATTTTCTTGTTCATGCAAAGAGAACTTGACAGAACGCCTGAACCTACAAAAGGAATACCAAGAATATTCAAGAAACCCTGCATATTCCCGTCTTCGCCAAGTTTTCCATGTAAAATATTGAAAATAAGATCTATTTCATCTCTTTTTTCAAAGAGAGTTTCTATTTCATCCCGCGGGTCGATCATGGTAACGACGTATTTATCCTTATCCAGGGCGTTATACACAGCTCTCCCGCTGTTTAAACTGACTTCCCGTTCCCCGGACCATCCCCCTGCCAGGACAGCAATTCTACTCTTTTTTTTCACTTTCTTTTCCCAAACCCCCGTTGACAGGTTTCATCCTTTTCCAGTAAAGTGAGCCCTATGACAAATTACAAAAACTCCCTGGCTTACAAAAAAATACTATTCTGGACATTTGTTGTTGCTGCCGGGATCTTTTCCTTTTCTATTGCCCTGTCCTCGCTCATCTCTGTCTGGATAGGCATCAGATACATTCATCAAGCGGGATCATGGGTTCCAATTTCAGGCGGAATCATTCTTTTCGGATTGGTATGCTGGCTATACCTGTGCGGCGTACGATCTTTTCATTACCACATTAAAAAGGATGCATTATTTGAAATCTAAAAGCTGCTATTAGCTATTAGCCGTTAGCTTAAAGATCTCAAAATTTTGCATAGCGTTTTCCTAAATTCGGACTCTCATTTTTCGATGCTGGCCTATTGCACAGCAAGTGATTGGTATCGTGCGGCTAAGTAACCACTAACCGCTAATTGCATTTTTTAGATGAAATCTAATCAATGGGATCTTTTCGGTAAAAAGCTGTGAGGAATTCTTCATCTTTTGGAGACAGATTGAATTGACTCGCTGCCTCCGGGATCAACTGAGCAAGGGTACGGTCCTCTTCATACTTTATTCTTTCTGATATCCATTTTACCGCCTGCTGCACTCTTTCCCCTTTTGGCTGGACCGTTGCCATTTATCCCTCCGCCATTCAATTACCGAGTTTGAATCGATTCTACCGAAACATCCCCGCCAATAACTCTTCTTTGTTTCCCAAGACTGTCTCTGATAATCAAGGCGCCTTTCCTGTCAATGGATACGGCTTTTCCTGCAATGCGCTCCCGCCCATTTTTTATCACAATGTGTTTTCCAAGAACGTAAGAACATTCATTCCATTGCTTTTGAAATTCCGCCCATGCACCCTTTTTCGCCATACCTCTATGGTATTTTTCTTCAAACCGTGAAAGAATTTCAACCAACAGCGAAGATCTTTCCACAGGAAAACCTGTTTCTTTCATAAGGCTTGTACACGGATACAAAACCGTAGCCTCTTCTTCCGGATGCCAGTTTACATTCAGGCCCAATCCTATTATTACGTACTCTACTTTCTTTTCGCATACGGAAAATTCAGCCAATATTCCGCCAATCTTTTTTCCGGATACATAGATATCATTCGGCCATTTAATAAACGCTTCTACATCAAGCATCTCTTTTAATGCATCTCTTACAGACAGGGCTAGCAACATGGTCAAGAAAAAAACCTCATCTACCTCCAAATCCGGCCGCAGAACGATCGAAAACATAAGGTTCCTGGCCCGTGGCGAAATCCATTTCCTGTCCAGTCTTCCTTTTCCAGCCAGTTGTTCTTCAGTTATTACGATCGTACCATGGGTTGCTCCCGCACTTGCAAGTTCTTTCCCCTGGACATTTGTTGAGTCTATTACCTCATAGTAAACGATCCTTTTTCCAAAAACCGAATTTTTTAAGTCCTCATGGATCCACGAAATATCCATTCCATCTGTTTTTATGTGCGATTCATGCAAATCCTTAATGTTCCAATTCAACCTTCAGGTCCCTCAGCATCAGTTCTCTGGCCGCATCCCCAGGCCTCTTCCCTTCATAGAGAATACGATACATTTCATTGGTAATGGGCATAACAACCCCTTTACGTTTTCCGAGTTGGTATGCTGATTTTGTTGTTCTTACTCCTTCTGCAACCATTTTCATTCCACCTGTAATATCCTCCAGAATCTCACCCTTTCCAATCCTGAACCCCACAGTTCTATTTCTACTTAAGTCACTGGTACAGGTAAGAACGAGATCCCCAAGACCCGCCAAACCAGAAAACGTATGAGCATTGCTGCCGGCAGAAACACCTAACCGTGTGATTTCAGCAAGACCCCTTGTAATAAGCGCAGCCCTCGCATTGTACCCGAACCCGAGGCCATCGCAAACCCCTGCTGCAATCGCAATTACATTTTTCATGGCTCCACCAAGCTGCACTCCTAATAAATCATCGCTGGCATACACCCGAAAAAAATCCCGGTTAAAAGCCTTTTGTAGTTTTTCTGCGTCGTCCATATTTCGACACGCTATGCTGACCGCAGTGGGCAGTTTCCTGGATACTTCACTGGCAAAACTTGGACCGGCAAGACACCCAAATTCCAAAGACCGTTTCCCCAGCACATCCTCAGCCACTTGAGACATCAACATCAACGACTCATTTTCTATTCCTTTTGTGGCCGCCATAAGAGAAATACGAGAGGGAAGGTAAGGCTTTAGATCTGTTAAGACTTTCCTGAAAACATGGGACGGTATGGCAAGCACCGCCAGTTCTTTTTCAAAAAGGGCCTCTTCAAAAGATGCAACAGGTTTTAACGAAGGAGACAATTTCACATCCGGCAAAAAAGTTCTATTTATCCCCTGCTCGTTTATCTGCTGAAAAACCTCCTTTTCTCTTACCCAGAGATCCACCTTTTTGCCGTTATCTGCCAGTAGGTTGCCTAATGCCGTTCCCCAGCTTCCGGCTCCGATGACAGCTATTCGCGAAAATTTTTCCTTATTCATTCCGGGTTTTTATTCCTCTTCTTCCATTACTTTGGCTACTCCTACGACCTTTTCATTCTCTCCCAGATCAATGAGTTTCACACCCTGTGTATTTCTTCCAATAATGGAGATATCTCCTACCCGTAATCGGATAATTTTCCCGTGCTCGGTGATAATCATCAATTCATCCTGATCCGTCACTTGATAAGAAAAAACCACCTTACCATTTCTTTCTGTTGTTTTAATGGTAAGTACACCCATCCCGCCTCTTAATTGAATAGGATATTCGTCCGTCCGTGTACGCTTGCCAAACCCGTTCTCTGTAACCGTGAGGATGCTAGCCCCTTCACTGAGCGTTTCCATTCCAACCACCTGGTTGCCGGGGTTCATTCTGATACATATATTTCCAGCCGCTACCCTACCCATGCTCCTCAGGTCTGTTTCTTTGAAACGAATAGATTTTCCCTCGAGGGTGGTGAGAAAAATATCCTGGTCTCCGTTGGATATCCGTACCCCAATTAATTCATCACCCTCTTTAATTTTTCCGCCAAGTGTTCCTATGGATCTGGGATGACTGTAGGCTATGAGTTTAGTCTTCTTGACAAGACCATTTTTTGTAGCCATCACCACGTACTTTCCTTCTTCAAAATCACGTACAGGGAGTATGGTCGCGAGACGTTCTTCCTTCTTCAAGTCCAATAGATTAACAATAGCCTTCCCTTTGGACATGCGTCCACCTTCGGGAATTTCATGAACCTTCTTCCAATAAACACGGCCGACATTGCTGAAAAACAGAAAATAGTCATGGGAAGATGCAACAAACAAGTGTTCTACAAAATCCTCCTCCTTCGGTTTTGCGCCGGTAAGCCCTTTCCCTCCACGGCGCTGCGCCCGGTATAGACTACTCGGATTTCTCTTTATATAACCGTTATGACTGATAGTTATTACCATATCTTCTTCAGCGATAAGGTCTTCCAGATCTATATCTTCGACGGCTTCCAGAATCTCCGTTCTTCTCTCATCTCCAAACAGTTTTTGGATCTCTTCGATTTCATCTCTGATCAGACGAAGAACCATAGAAGGATTCGACAAAATGGCATTAAAACGCTCTATATCTTTAAGAAGACCTTGATATTCTTCAATTATTTTTTCACGCTCCAGGCCCGTTAACCGCTGCAACCTCATATCAAGAATTGCCTGAGCCTGAATTTCCGTGAAAGAAAATTCCGTCATGAGCCTGATCTTTGCTTCTTTTCCATCCGACGAAGATCTGATCAATTCAATAATATCATCCAGAACATCAAGCGCTCTTTTCAATCCTTCCAGAATATGCGCGCGCGCTTCCGCTTTTCTCAGATCATAAATGGTTCTTCTGACAACAATTTCGCGCCGATGAATGACGAAATGCTGAAGAATCTCTTTCAAGTTAAATACTTTTGGTCTTCCGTTGGATATGGCAAGATTGATAATTCCAAAGGATACTTCCATCTGCGTGAATTTGTAGAGCCTGTTAAGAATAACCATCGGATTTCCATCCCGCTTCGTCTCGATGACTATCCTCATTCCATCTCTGTCAGACTCATCCCTGATTTCAGAAATCCCCTCTATCTTTTTCTCTTTTACCTGTTGGGCAATCTTTTCAAGAAGCTTTCCTTTGTTAACCTGATAGGGAATTTCAGAGATAATAATCCGTTCCCGGTTGTGACCGAATTTCTCAACAAAAGCCCTTCCCCTGACCTTGATTATCCCCCTTCCTGTTTTATACGCTTCTGAAATTCCGCGCTTTCCAACAATAAACCCGGCTGTAGGAAAATCCGGTCCCGGTATAATTTTCATGAGTTCTTCTATACTGACATCCGGGTTATCAATAATCGTTCTCACTGCCTCACACACTTCAGAAAGATTGTGAGGTGGTGCGTTGGTAGCCATTCCAACTGCAATACCTGATGATCCATTAATCAGAAATGTGGGCAGCGTTGTAGGAAGAATCACCGGTTCCACAAGAGAACCGTCATAGGTTGGAATAAAATCAACTGTTTCTTTCTCAATATCTTCCAAAAACCCCATGGCTGCCCGCGTCATCCTCACTTCCGTATATCGCATGGCTGCGGGGGGATCGCCATCCACGGAACCAAAGTTACCCTGCCCATCAACGAGGAGATATCGCATGGAAAAATCCTGCGCCATCCTTACAATGGTGTCGTATACCGCAGTATCCCCATGGGGATGATATTTACCAATAACATCACCCACAACTCTGGCAGATTTTTTAAATGGCTTGTTGTAATAATTATTGAGTTCATGCATGGCATACAGAACTCGCCTGTGAACAGGCTTTAAACCGTCCCTGATATCCGGAAGCGCCCTACCCACAATAACGCTCATGGAATATTCAAGATACGATTTCTTCATCTCGTCTTCTATATTTGCAGTATCCTGGTTCAAATCAGTAATCATAATGGTTTTGTTCTCCAATACTTAAATATCGAGATCTTTTACTTCAAGGGCATTATTCTGTATAAATTCCCTTCTCTGCTCTACCTTATCGCCCATGAGAATTGTAAAGATCTGATCCGCCTCCACGGCATCCTCCACTACCACCTTAACAAGGGTTCGCTTCTGAGGATCCATGGTTGTGCTCCATAACTGTTCCGGATTCATTTCACCAAGGCCTTTGTAACGCTGAATACTTAAACCCTTTTTAGCCTTTTCCATAACATCATTTAAAAATTTCTTGGGGTCCTCAATTTTCTCTTTTTCTCCATCTTCTCTCATTCTAAAACCGTCGTTTTTCAAAGATCTGAAATCATCGCTTGTACCCATGATGTGACGAAGCTCGGGAGAAGAAAAGAAATCCCAGTTTACGGCAAAACTCTGCCCGCCATTTTGCGTTTCGGCAACAACAAATTCATAGTAACCATCTTCCTCTACAAATCGAATATTGCTCACTCTGAAACCGTTTTCTTCAAGGCCTTTAAACAGGTTATCCATGAATTCCCTGTCTTTGAACTGATTCTTATTTTTTGCCCCATTCAGTATCAGGAATTCAATAAATTTTGAACTGAACCCTTTTCTTGAAAGCCTGTCAATACTGTCAAAAAACTTTACCAACCGACCAAGAAATAAAATCAATCTGTGGCCTGATATTTCTTCCCCGTCCACAATGGAAATTCTTTCTTTCTCTGAAATCCTCTGCAACATTAAATCATTAAAACTCTCTTCGTCTTTCACATATGTCTCTCGTTTTTTCGCAGCAACCCGGTACAGTGGAGGCTGGGCAACATATAAATACCCATTTTCAATAAGTTCGGGCATTTGCCTGAAAAAGAAAGTCAAAAGCAGAGTACGAATATGGGACCCATCCACATCCGCATCCGTCATGATAATTACCTTGTGATAACGTATGGATTGAATATCATAATCCGCCTCGCCAATACCGGTGCCCAGGGCAGCAATCATCGTATGGATCATTTCATTCGAAATCATCTTATCAAATCTTGCCTTTTCCACATTAAGTATCTTTCCCCTCAACGGTAAAATTGCCTGCGTCCTTCGATCCCTTCCCTGCTTTGCAGAACCGCCTGCCGAGTCGCCCTCAACGATAAATATTTCACTCATGGCAGGATCTTTTTCCTGGCAATCGGCCAATTTACCTGGAAGCGAATTATCAGAAAGAATCCCTTTTCGTCTTGCCAGATCCTTGGCCTTTCTTGCCGCCTCTCTCGCCCTGGCCGCATCAATCACCTTAGAAAGAATGGCCTTCATAACAGAGGGATTTTCTTCGAAGAAAGTACTTAACCCCTCATTTACAAGAGTCTCTACCTGTCCCTTTACTTCACTATTGCCCAGTTTCATTTTCGTCTGACCCTCAAATTGAGGATCGGGCAATTTCACGCTGATAACCGCCGTGAGGCCTTCCCGTACATCATCTCCCGACAGCTTTTCCTTAAAATTCTTTGCCTGGGGTGAGTTCTGCAAATATTGATTAACACTTCTCGTAAGAGCTGCCTTAAACCCACTGAGATGGCTTCCCCCCTCCCTCGTGTTGATATTGTTGGCAAAGGTGAAAATATTTTCCTTATAAGAATTATTGTATTGAAAAGCTGTTTCTACCAATACGTCATTTTTTGAACCGGTAATAAAAATCGGTTTCGGATGAAGAACTTCTTTATTCTTATTCAAATATTCTACAAACGACTCTATACCGCCTTCATAGAAGAAATCCTTCTTCTTGCCGCTCACCTCATCAGAAATAATAATTCGAAGTCCCTTGGTGAGAAACGACAGTTCACGCATTCTTTTTGCCAGGATTTCAAAATCAAAATTCAATGTCTCGAAAATATCTGAATCCGGCATAAAGTGAATTCGGGTCCCGTTTCTATCTGTTTCACCCCTTATTTCAAGACCGGTTACAGCATCTCCTCTCTCATAGCGCTGAAAATATATCTTAGCATTTCGATAAACATTCACCTCAAGATATTTTGAAAGGGCATTTACAACAGAAACACCAACCCCGTGAAGTCCGCCAGATACTTTATAGCTTTCATTGTCGAATTTACCACCGGCGTGCAGTTTCGTCATTACTACTTCAAGGGCAGTCATATTCTCCGAACTGTGCATTCCCACGGGTATGCCCCGTCCATTGTCCCTTATAACAACGCTGTTGTCGCTCAAAAGTTTGATATTAATTTGATCACAGTATCCCGCAAGGGCCTCATCTATGCTGTTGTCCACGACCTCGTAAACAAGATGATGGAGGCCTTCAACAGAGGTGTTGCCAATATACATGGCGGGCCTTTTCCTCACAGCTGAAAGACCCTCTAAAACTTTAATGTCTGATGCTTCGTAACTTCTATTCTCTTGCGTCATTCTAAACCCTCATAGGCATAATAAGCCCCAGAAAGCCTTCGTCGGATTCTCCCCGCATGGTGCATGGTTTTGAACCATCGGTAAAACCCAGACTTACGATCTCACTTTCCATTGCCTGTAATGTATCTACAAAATATCTGGGGTTAAACCCTGATGCTATGGGTTCACCGTTGAATTCGATTTCCATCTGCTCCTGTCCTTCCCCTAATTCCGGGTTTGTCGAAACCAAATCCAGAACATTATTCTCCAGAGTCATTCTAACGGCACGGTACCGTTCGTTACTCAGAATAAGCATTTTTCTCATAGCTTCCACAAGTGAATTTCGATTTACCTTTATGGAATACTCTTCATTTTTTGGAATAACCATGGTGTAATCAGGGAACCTGGTCTCAAGGAGACGAATCATCAGGACCGCGTTGTTTTTCTTTGCAATACAGTTCTTGTCTTCAAATCCTATCTGTATAGTCCCCCCTTCCGAAGCCATCTTGTTGATTTCCGACATTCCTTTTTTGGGAACCAGAAGACCCGCTTTCAAATTCAAGTTTCCCACATCCGGAACAGATTTATCTATTAAAGAGAGTCGATGGCCATCTGTGGCCACCATTCTAAGAAAATTACCTTCATCCGAAGAAATTTTTTCCGTTAAAATCCCTGATAATTTAAACCCTGCTTCTTCAACGGTTACAGCATAGATTGTTTTGTTGATCATATCAGAAAGGATTTCCCCTTCGATTTCAATCATGCTTACCCCTTCCGGTTCAATAAAACTTGGAAATTCATCGGAATTTATACAGGCAAGATCAAACCTTGCAACTTTATCGGAAATCAAAACCCGACTGTTTTCTTTTTCCTTAATCTGAAATGTTTCAGAACGGCTTTCTCTTATTATTTCAAAAAGTTTTCGACCGGAAATTGTAATGCTTCCTTCTTTCAATACTTCTGCCTGGACAATCTGCCTAAATCCCAATTCCAGATCTGTTGCAGAAATCTGGACTTCGGAGCCTTGTGCTGTAAAAAGTATTGTTGAAAGAACAGGCATATTACTTTTTCTTTCAATAATGCTTTGGACTCGTGCAACAGACTTTAAAAGTTCGTCCCTGTTAATTTTTATTTCCATGGTCTCTTCAACACTCCTTAGTTTTATATGTTTAGAATAAAGATAAATTTAATAATAATATTAAGGTTGGCAGCTTGTTTATTTATTGAATAAGTTATTGAAATAGTGAATAAAGAATTATGTTCAAAACTTGAAAACAAATAAACATATTCTACTGACCGATAAGTCTTTTCTTTTCAGGAAGAGACTTTATTCAAATTTTAATCAGGATTTGAACATTCCTGTTTCAATTGACTCCATGTGAGCAGAAAATCCTTCAGTTTGTTGATATCATCTTTTATACGAGGATTGTTTTTTTCCTCTTTTTCAATGCACTTGAGTGCATAAACAACGGTTGAATGATCTTTTTTCCCGAAAGCAGTCCCTATTTGTTTCATGGGTAACCCGGTTAAATTTCTGCTCAGATAAATGGCTATCTGCCGTGGGTAGGAAAACTGTCTTTTTTTTTTGTTTGATAACAGATCATGTAATGAGATATTAAAATAACCTGCGGTCAGTTTCTGTATGTTCGTAAGACTTATTTTATGCTCGGGCCTGTTTTTTATGATGGAATGTACTATGGACATACCAATTTCACGTCCATAAAGTGAGGAGTGGATCCTCAGGTCCTTGAGAATATTATCTATTTCTCCTAAATCCTGGACTGAATTAGCCAAGAAGAAAATGACGTCTTCAGGTAGAGAAAGCCCGGTTTTTTTTGCTTTTCTTCTTATCAAAGTTACCTTTGTTTGTTGATTACTGGACTGTATTTTTGTTACAAGACCCCATTGAAGGCGCGATTTGAGTTGCGGGATCAAATTATCTATGTTGGTAGGAGCACAGCTTGCAGCGACGACGATCTGTTTTTTTGACTCGATAAAAGCGTCAAAAATGTGTATGCACTCTTGTTGTGAATCCGCATGATCGGCAATCAGGTGAAAGTTGTCCAAGAGAAGCAAATCAGGTTTGGAGTTGCCATTGTGGTGGTTATTAGTCAAATTTCGGAAATGGTGTTTCGAATTATAGGAGGAAAGGTATATAACTTTTGTGGATGTTCTTTCCGTTATTGCTTGATTTCCTATAGCATGTAGAATATGGGTTTTTCCCGAGCAGTTGTCGCTGTAAATATAAAGAGGGTTATATTTGGATCCCGGCTTCTGAACAATCTCCAGGGCTGATAACCAGGTAAGCTGATTACAGTCGGAAATAACAAAATTGCTGAAGGTGAATTCGGGATTAAGACCATTATCAACTTGTATGCCATCTTTTTGTGGTCCGGACTTTGCTGGTATATTTTGAATTTCTGAATTGACAGACGCTGTTTTATGAACGAAGCGAAGTTTTGGAAGAAGACGTAGATTAACTTTAAAAAAGCTTTGAATTTGATCCGTGTAGTTGTCTTTCAACCATCTCGCGACAAACTTGTTTGGGACTTCGATTGTGGCTCTGGTCGAGTCTAGATTTTTAAGGGTTGTCTGTGATATCCACGTTTCAAATTCCGATCTGGAAATATCCGCAGAAAAGCCTTTTTTTATTTGTTCCCATATATCATTTTCTATCGTCATATTATATAGTTATTAAAATTCCCCGTAAATGGTTGATAGACTGTAATTATAGGCTTTTTTTGTGAAAATTGCAATGGAAATAATTAATGGAACAGGTACTAACCTACAAATAAGGAGAATGAATAATGACGTATACAGTAGCACTTGCCGGAAAAGGGGGTACAGGGAAGACCACAACGGCCGGTATGTTGATTAAGTATCTTGTGGAAAAAGGGAAATCGCCGGTTCTTGCAGTTGATGCGGACGCCAATGCAAATCTCAATGAGGTTTTAGGACTGGTAATTGAGGAAACCCTGGGGGATGCACGAGAGAAGATGAAAGGGGGCGATTCCGCCGGGATGACGAAGGATATCTATATGGAGATGAAAATTCAACAGGCAGTTGTAGAGGCTGATAATTTTGATCTTGTTGTCATGGGGCGACCTGAAGGGGCGGGATGTTATTGCGCTGCGAACTCCCTGCTTACCCTGTACCTGGAAAAACTGATTGATAATTACAATTACATCGTCATCGACAATGAAGCGGGAATGGAGCATTTAAGCCGTCTTACCACGCAAAATATCGATATTCTTCTTGTGGTTTCTGATTCCAGTCGGAGAGGACTTCAGGCGGCATCCCGTATTGTGGAACTCAGTGATACTTTGCCTCTGAACATTGGCAAAAAAATAGTCATGGTCAATCGGGTGAAGGAAGGTCAGGAAGAATCGATCAAAAAGATTCTGGACGAGTATTCTCTTGAAATGGTGGGAATGGTACCGGAGGATCCTCAGGTGGAAGAATTCGATCTCGAAGGAAAACCGACCATTGAACTTGGAAAAGACAGCAGGGCTATGGAAGCTGCTTATGCGATTTTCGAGAAAATATTAACGGATTGATAACTATATATTGTGTATTTTTTTTCTTGGATACTATATGTTGACTATTTAAAAAATGCCAAAACCCATTAAAATTACAGTAAAAATTTCTTGACAATAGCTTGATATTCTTTTAATTTGACAATGCCCTTTGAAACTGAGGGATTTTTTTGCCCGTATCTTGTTCTATTTTTCACAAATAAGGTTAAAAAGGACTTTTTGCATTTGATTGATCAGGTATTTTGGTAAGCGGCGCGAGAGAGAAGCCGCACATTGTTAACAAATAAAGATTAGGAAGAAGGAGGTATGAAAATTGGCCTTTGAAATTCCCGGACAGCCCTATTCAGGAAATATAGGGGAAACCACCATTGGAGCAGGAAGCAGCGCTGTTAAACTGGGAGGAGAAGATGCATATTCTTTTCATGTTTTTGAAGGAAGTATGCCGAATCCCCCGAAAATAGCTATGGAAGTGTGGGATTATGATCCTTCCGAGGAATGGCCTGCAGCCGCAATTGCACCTTTCAAGGACGTTATTGCTTCTCCCGAAGCATGGGCCAAGAAATGTGTTGAAGATTATGGAGCTGATATTATTGTCCTTCAGCTCAAGAGTACGGACCCCAACGGGATGGACAGGGACGCCGATGAAGCTGCGGAGGTAGCAAAAAAAGTAGCTGACGCCATTGACGTACCGCTGGTCGTGTGGGGTACCGCAAACAACGCGAAGGATGAAGAAGTTCTCAAGAAAATTTCGGAAAAATGTGAGGGCATGAATGTGGGCCTTGGCCCCGTTGAAGAAGCCAATCACAAAGGTGTTGGCGCCAGTGCGCTTGGTTATGGCCATACCATCGTTGCTTCATCTCCGATCGACGTGAACCTGGCAAAACAGTTGAATATCCTGTTGGGCAACCTGGGTGTGCAAACCAACAAAATTATTGTTGACCCGACAACCGGTGGCCTGGGCTATGGTCTCGAGTATAGTTATTCCGTCATGGAACGGATCAAAATGGCTGCCCTTACACAGGAAGATGAAAAACTCCAGGTACCAATGATTAATAATGTGGGTAATGAGGTCTGGAAATGTAAAGAAGCAAAAGAGCCTCTCGCGGAAGCTCCGACCCTTGGAGATCCGGAACGACGTGCCATCCTTATGGAATCCACCGCCGCTGTTGCCTACCTGCTTGCAGGTTCCAATGTGGTCATTTTAAGACATCCTGAGAGCGTTCGTCTCACGAGGGCTTTTATTGAATTACTGTTAAACGGCGGAGTAGCAAGCGATGTGAAGGAAATTTCCAAAGTCATGGATCTGGAAGAAGCAGATCTCCTTGCTATTTCTCCGGAGCCCGATTTGACCATTGCAGAGGCGGCCGCTCCCAAAGAAAAGGCAGCTGCACCCGCGAAAAAGGCGGCTGCTCCTATGAAAAAAACGCCTGCGAAGGCAGAAGCAAAAGCCGAACCGAAGAAAGAAGAAGCCAAGCCGGCAGTAGATAAGGAACCCGATGCAAAGGCCAAAGCCGAAGCAGATGCCAAAGCTAAGGCAGATACAGAAGCCAAGGCGAAAGCTGACTCGGAAGCGAAAGCGAAAGCCGATGTGGAGGCCAAGGCCAAGGCGGAAGCCGATGCGAAGGCTAAGGCGGAAGCTGCAGCCAAAGCTAAGGCAGCTGCAGAAGCTGCGGCAAAGGCCGCCGAAGTGGCTAAGAGAGAGGCAGAAGAACAGAAGATAAGAGAGCAACGGGCAAAGGAAAAGGAAAACCGGGTTGTCAAGAAGACATCCGGTGTTCCTGAAAAAGGTTCCATGACTGCTGCAAAAGAGCAGAAATCCACGCAGCAAAAAACCCTTAGCAAGTTCAAAAAAATACGCAGGTAAGAATGTTCGTTGGTGTCTTTTTGAGTGAAGTCTTAAGTAGACACCACTAAAAATAATCAAAGTAAAAAAATAATCATGAGGAGGAACCTCTAATGGCAGAAGATAAACCAAAGGTAGTCAAGATAGAAAAGAAGAAAAAAGTAGTCGATCCCAAAGCAGCTTCCATAGACGTTGCATCACAGGAGATGATAGCCAGGGCAACGGAACTGGGCGTAGAAACGATTTTTGACAGGGCACTGAGCATGAAACCGTGTAATATCGGAATTCAGGGAACATGCTGTAAGAATTGCGCTATGGGTCCTTGTCGCCTTCCCCTTCCTAAAGGGGGTATTGAGGGTGAAGATGAAAGAAAGGGTCTCTGTGGTGCTACCGCCAATACTATTGCGGCAAGAAACTTCATACGAATGATTGCTGGTGGTGCAGCAGCCCATTCCGACCACGGACGCTCAGTGGCAGAAGTCTTTCTTTCCGTCGCGAGAAAAGAAACGGACGATTACCAGATAAAAGATTTCGATAAACTTCTTGCTGTAGCAGGGCACCTCGGTGTCGCAACCACCGTAGAGGTGGATGGTGAAGAAGTTGATAGGGATATGGACGAAATTGCGCTTGAGACTGCAGAAGTGGCGTTAAATGAATGGGGAAAGTCAGAAGGAGAGGTCCTATACGTCAAAAGGGCCCCTAAAGCCCGTTATGAACTGTGGAAAAAACAGGGTGTTATTCCAAGAAATATAGATAGGGAAATCGTTGAAATCATGCACCGTACCCATATGGGGGTTGACCAGGATTACAAGAACCTCATGAAACAGGGAACCAGAGCGGCTATAGCCGATGGATGGGGCGGGTCAATGCTTGCAACCGATATTCAGGATATTCTTTTCGGAACGCCGTATCCCATCCAGTCAGAGGCAAACCTTGGCGTTATGAAAGAAGATCATGTCAATATTATTGTCCATGGACATGAACCGGTTCTGTCCGAGATGATTATAGCCGTGTCTGAGAACCCAGAGATCATCGAATACGCCAAGTCAAAGGGTGCAAAAGGGATCCAGCTTTCCGGAATCTGTTGTACGGCAAACGAAATGCTTCAACGTCACGGAATTCCTTTGGCCGGGACATTCCTGCAGCAGGAACTGGCTATTATTACCGGCGCCTGCGATGCCATGGTCGTGGATATTCAGTGTATTATGCAGAATATCGCAAACGTTGCAAAATGCTTTCATACCAAGGTGATTACAACCCATCCCATCGCTCAGATGGAACAGGAAAATGTAATCCATATAGAGTTTGATGAGCATCATGCGAAGGAAGATGCAGAGCGGATTGTGAAACTGGCCATCGACAACTTTCAAAACCGTGGGGCAGAAGTCATGATCCCGCAGCACAAAGCCGCTATTGTCGGCGGTTTTGGTGTTGAATCCATAGAGTATCATCTTGGTGGTTCTTTCAGAGGCACATACTACACCCTGAACGACAATATTATTAATGGTCGTATCCGTGGTGTGGCAGGAGTTGTTGGATGCAACAACGCGAGGACACAACATAACCGTGATCATATCGCAATCTGTAAAGAATTGATTAAAAACGATGTGCTTGTTCTTACAACGGGCTGTACGGCCATTGCCTGTGCAATGGAGGGGCTCCTTAGTCCTGAAGCTGCTGCAGTGCATGCCGGTCCGGGCCTTGCAGAAGTTTGTGAAACCGTTGGTATTTCTCCAGTCCTGCATCTTGGTTCCTGTGTTGATAACAGTCGGATTCTTCTTGCAGCAACAGAGGTCGTTAAGGCAGGCGGGCTTGGCAACGATATCAGCGAATGGCCTGTGGCGGGAAGCGCTCCCGAGTGGATGAGTGAAAAGGCCATAAGCATCGGGCATTATTTTGTGGCTTCGGGTGTGTATACGGTATTTGGGTATATGTTGCCTACAAGCGGGGCTCCGGTATTCCACGATTATCTTAGCAAGGACTTTGAGAAAATCTATGGTGGCATGTGGGACGTGGAACCCGACCCCATTAAACATGCGCATAAGATGATCGCCCATATAGATAGAAAGCGGAAAGAACTGGGCATAGACAAGGCCCGAGAGAGGGTCCTTATGGATATGGCAAGCCGCCAGGCCCTTGAGGCTTAACACACAAGGTAATGGGTTTTTTTTAGGTAAAAAGTAAGAATATGGATTGAAATAAATCCTCAACGAAGGAGGAACAAGATGTCAAGATTAGTAGCATTTGCAGCCATACAGGGCGGCTATAAAGTAGTTTCACAGGCCGAAGGGGCGTACAGGAAGGCCCTTGATACATATGATGCGAGCACAAAGGTGAGTTTTCCAAACACGGGTTATTTTCTGCCGGTTATCTATTCCCTTTTTGGAATCAAGGTTGAGACCCTTGAGGATATACAAGAACCCTTGGAAATTGCGCGGGGACTTCTTCCGCCACATATCAAAAACAAAAACTGGCTCCCTTTCCTCGGTCCTTTATTAGACGCGGGGATGGCGGGTATTATATCTTATGAAATTATAGAGGCCTTGAGGTATCTCAATGAGCCCGATTTTTATCTTCATGCGGAAGATCCGGATATCGATGCCGGTAAGATCTGGCTCGGGGCCGCGGATGATGTGGTTTTAAGAAAAAGAGGGGTTGAGTTTGTTGATGGAAGCGCTCCCGGGTTCGCCGCTATTGTTGGATCTGCGCCTACGAAAGAGATTGCAAAGATGATCGTTGAAGACTACCAGAAGAAGAGCCTTTATATCTTCTGTGCAGCAAACCATAATGGAACAACTGTAGTTGAGCAGTGCATTGAAGCGGGTATGCAGGTGGGTTGGAATACCAGAATCGTGCCTTTTGGTCCGGATATTTCATCGGCTGTTTTTGCCCTTGGCTTTGCAAATAGGGCCGCAATGTCGTTTGGCGGTGTTCAGCCGGGCGATTATCGCAAGATACTGCTGTATAATAAGGATAGAATTTTTGCATTTGTAAACGCCCTGGGCGAGGTGGGAACCGAATGGGCAGTAGCCGCGGCAGGTTGTGTAAACTGGGGCTTTCCTACTTTGGCTGACACGGATATTACCGAGATCCTTCCCACGGGTATCTGTACCTACGAGCACGTGGTGTCGCCTGTTGCCCATGACGAAATGTGCCAGAAGTCAGTTGAGGTCAGGGGTCTTAAGGTTACGGTCTCTGAAATCGATATCCCAATGGCCTTTGGCCCGGCCTTCGAGGGTGAGCGGGTCAGGGGCGCTGATCTCCACTGTCAGACGGGTGGTGGTAAGGCCCAGTGCACGGAACTGGTCAAGATGGCTGAGATGAACGAGATCGAAGACGGGAAGATTGAACTCATCGGTCCGGACGTCAGCGATCTGAAGGAGGGAGAAGCCTTTCCCTTGGGTATCTATGTCCAGATTGCAGGCCGCGAGTTCCAGCCCGATTTTGAGCCGATCATTGAACGCCAGATTCATCATCTGACCAATTATATCCAATATGTCATGCATATCGGACAACGTGATATCTCCTGGATACGGATCAGTAAGTCGGCCATGGAAAAGGGTTTTTCCCTTAAACATATCGGGGTGGTACTTCATGCCAAGTTCCACCAGGATTTTTCAAATATCCTGGATAAGGTTCAGATAACCCTTTATACAAAGAAAAAGGATGTTGATGCCCTGACAAAAAGGGCGAGGGGAGAATACGGGGAGAGAGATGGGCGTGTTGAGAATATGAAGGATGAGGATGTGGAGACATACTACTCCTGCACCCTCTGCCAGTCCTTTGCCCCCAACCATGTGTGCAGTGTAAGTCCGGAGAGAACGGGTCTTTGCGGGGCCTATAACTGGATGGACTGCAAGGCCGCCTTTGAAATAAACCCGACAGGCCCCAACCAGCCCATAGAAAAGGGTGAGTGTATAGATCCGGTCTTAGGCCAGTGGAAGGGTGTCAATGACTTTGTGTTGAAGGCATCAAGGGGTAATGTAACCCACTATAATTTTTATTCCATGGTGATTGATCCCATGACCACCTGTGGGTGCTGTGAATGTATCGCGGCACTGCTTCCCGGCTGTAACGGCGTCATGACCGTTGGCAGGGATTATTCCGGGGAAACACCTTGTGGTATGAAGTTTACGACCCTTGCCGGTGTGATGGGTGGAGGCGCTTCATCTCCAGGATTTGTAGGACATTCCAAATATAACATTGCCCAGGGTAAATTCATCCTCGGCGACGGTGGACTCCTCCGCATGGTCTGGATGCCCAAGATGCTCAAAGAGGAACTCAAGGACCGACTTGACAAGCGAGCCGAAGAGATGGGCGTTCCCGGGCTCTATGATATGATTGCCGACGAAACCGTAGGGACCACAGAAGAGGAAATTATGCCTTTCCTCGAAAAAGTGGGCCATCCGGCACTTAAAATGGATTCTATCGTAGGCTAGAATTTAATGGTGTTCCGTCCAAGTCTCCAAAAGAGGGTTGGACGGAACACGGACGATAATTTTGTGAACAGGAGTATATTATGGGATTAACTGGGATTCAGATTTTTAAGATGTTGCCCAAGACCAATTGTGGAGAATGCGGTGTTCCCACATGTCTGGCCTTTGCCATGAACCTGGCATCCGGAAAGGCGGAACTTGACGCCTGCCCCTACGTTTCTGAGGAGGCGAGAGAGAAACTGGACGAAGCCTCTGCTCCTCCCATTAGGCCGGTGGCTATCGGTGCCGGGACGAGGGCGTTTAAAATTGGTGGCGAGACAGTCATGTTTCGGCATGAAAAAACTTTTTTCAACCCTATGGGGCTTGCCGTGCTTGTTCCTTCGGATATGGATCCGGCTGCCCTGGATGAGAAACTTAAGGAATGGAATGCCCTTCAATACGAGAGGGTAGGCCTCAACCTTCGACCTGAACTGATCGCCCTGAAAGATGTAAACGGCGACAGTGGCGCCTTTGGGGCCGCTGCGGAAAAAATTGCCAAAGAGAGCGAATTCGGACTCGTGCTTATGACGGAAAATATGGATGTCATGAAGGCAGGAGTAGAAGCCTCTGCATTCAAAAAACCACTTCTGTATGCGGCCACGGCCGACAATGCGGATGACATGGGCGCCCTTGCAAAAAAAAGCGGACTGCCTCTGGCGATTAAGGCCGACGATGTGGACGGCTTGATAGCCCTCAGTGACAAACTGACCGGTATGGGTTTGAAAGACCTTGTGCTGGATTCCGGTGCACGGGAGATTAAGCAGTTGTTTCAGGATCAGATTGCTATGCGAAGAGCGGCTCTCAAGTCCGGGAACCGGTCCCTTGGCTTTCCTACCATTACCTTCCCGTGTGAAATGGCCTCCAATATCGATACGGAGACCCTTATTGCGTCCATGTTGATCGCCAAATATGCCGGCATAGGGGTTCTTTCTGATTTCAAGGGGGAAAGTCTTTTTCCGTTGTTGCTTGAAAGACTCAATATTTATACGGATCCTCAACGTCCCATGACGGTGACGGAAGGGATTTATGAGATCGGAACGCCCGATGAGAATTCGCCCGTGCTTATTACAACGAATTTCTCGTTGACGTATTTTATTGTCAGCGGTGAAATTGAAGGAAGCAGGGTGTCCAGCTGGCTTCTGGTAAAAGATACGGAAGGCCTGTCCGTTATGACTGCCTGGGCGGCAGGAAAGTTTGCCGGTGATGAAGTGGGTATGTTCATCAAGAAATGCGGCATAGCAGATAAAATATCTCACAAGAAAGTGATTATTCCAGGGTACTCGGCATCGATCAGTGGTGAGATGGAAGAAGAACTACCGGACTGGGAAATCATGATCGGGCCAAGAGATGCGGCCCTGATACCGAAGTTTCTCAAGGATATGCAGTAAGTCGCTGATTTCTTGAGAACGTAAGGATCGTGTACGTAATAACTTTCGTAAATAGGCGCATAGATTTAGGTCAGGTTCGGAGTCTTCGCTTACCTGTTCGATATGGGATCACAAAAGCTGAAGTATGTCGCTATTTCAATGTTTTTGTGATTTCATGTCGGGCGAAAATGGCCTGAAGTTATGATGCATAGTTGAGGAAGTTATTGCGTTCACGATCCTAAACAGCCAACCGTTCGTCTATTAGGGAGTATACGCATGTTACTGATCGGAGAAAATTTAAATGTGATCAACACGATCATAGGCAGGGCTTTCAAAGAAAAGGATCCCGGGCCCATTGCAGCAGAGGCGGTCCGGCAAAAGGAATTAGGAATGGACTGGATTGATATCAACCTGGGGCCTGCAAGAAAAGGTGGACCGGAGTTGATGGAATTCGTAGTCAAGACAGTTCAGGAAGAGATCGGAGACGAGACTCCCCTCTGCCTTGACACTTCCAATATAGAAGCCATGGAGGCAGGTCTTGCTGCGCACAAAGGAAAAGCGATTATCAATTCCATCATGTGCAGACCTGAACGTTATGAAAAAATGATTCCTTTGGCAGTCAAATACAAGGCCAACATGATTGCCCTCATGTGGGGGCCGGACGGCCTTCCCAGGGATGAAAACGAAAGGGCCGCCCTTACGGTGGAACTGATCTATGCAGCCAACGAAGCGGGTGTTCCTAATGAAGACATCTTTGTGGATGGAATTGTTACCCCGGTGAATATTCAGCAGCCGCAACTCATGAGTCTGATGGCTTTCCAGGAAATGCTTCAGGACATAGCCCCGGGCGCCAAATCTACCTGTGGTCTTTCGAATATTTCCAACGGCCCTCCGGATGAACTCAGGCCAATCCTCAATCAGGCCTACATGGTCATGTTGGAGAGGAAGGGAATGTATTCCGTTATTGCCGATGCTTACGACGCCCAGTTGGTTGCCATAGCGAGAGGTGAAAAACCGGAAGTGGTTGATGCCATCCATAAGGTGATGGACAATGAAGACATCGATATGGGGTCCCTTTCAAAGGAAGTGCAGGGTTATGTAAAAACTGCCAGAGTTATTCTGGGTCAGTCCCTGTATTCGGATTCCTGGCTTGAACTGTAGTACGATTTAACCAAAAGCATAGACCTCCCCAAATGGCTTGGAACGCGCCGGGGGAGGTCTTTTTTTTTACAAAAGAGTTTTTAAATTATAATGATTACTGAGGAATTTGCGCCATGGATGATGGATGTGGAAGTCAGGGAAATCAGGGAAGTTGTGGAACCACCCCGGGAGATTTTGAAAGGAATCAGCAGGACAAGATGATAGAGGCAAACCTGGCCAGGGTTGGCAGGAAAATTGTAGTCATGAGTGGCAAGGGGGGCGTGGGGAAGAGCTCTGTAGCGAGTTATCTCGCGGTTCTCTTGAGCGGAAAAGGAAAAAAAGTGGGTCTTCTGGATGTGGATCTCCACGGACCCAGCGTTGCCCGCCTTCTGAATGTGCAGGGTGGTTTCGAAATGGGTGAAGAAGGGGTGGTTAGACCTTATAAAGTTTCTGAAAACCTCAGTGTCGTGTCTCTTGAAATGATACTGGGAGATAAGGATTCGGCGGTTATCTGGCGTGGCCCTATGAAAATCAGCGCTATCAGGCAGTTTATTTCCGACATAGAGTGGGGTGATCTGGATTACCTGATTGTAGATTCTCCCCCAGGGACAGGGGATGAGCCCTTGACTGTCATTCAGACGATTCCCGATGCAGAAGCTTTGATAGTAACGACCCCCCAGGAAATCAGTCTGGCGGATGTGAGAAAATCGATCAACTTCTGCCGACAGGTAAATATGAAAATTCTTGGGATTGTGGAAAATATGAGTGGTCTGATTTGCCCCCATTGTGCAAAAAAAATTGAGCTGTTTGGTGCCGGTGGTGGTGTCAGCATGGCGAAGAAGGCGCAAGTGCCTCTCCTGGGCCAGATTCCGATGGATCCGCAAATGGTTGAATATGGAGACAGGGGCGATCTGGCCGGATTGAAAGAAAAAGAAGATCTGGAAATAAACAAGGCTTTTGAAAAGATTGTTGAAGTTATTGTAAAGTGATTTTTGCCCTGTCTTTCACTATTAAAGCTGAGGGATCACTTAAAAAGGTACTATTTTGCCTTTTATGTGAGGAATTCATGGCCGGCGGCGCTGAATTAATTTAAAATTGCTTGATTTTATAAAAATTCAGAGTATCATGTACACAATCATGAAAGTTCTCTTATGTGGGGAACTAGTTGGTTCTGAGAAGTAGTTGGTTCTGTCGATAGTGGCAACCCTATGTTTAGGACCAAGAAAATTTTTGTGAAAGGAGGGGGAGTCACTATGGCCAATGGAATCGTAAAGTGGTTTAACAACAGCAAAGGATTTGGTTTTATTGAGCAGGAAGATGGTCCGGATGTATTCGTTCATCATTCAGCAATCAATGCCGAAGGTTTCAAGTCTCTTAACGAAGGCGATCATGTCAGCTTTGATATAGAGCAGGGTGCAAAGGGTCCGGCCGCAGCAAATGTCACTGTAGCATAAAAGTTTTTTTGTCATCGAGGGGCGTATCGACATATGAATTCCGTTGATACGCCCCTTTGTTTTTGTGGAAGGAGGGACTATGCTGTTTCAAAAAAGCGATGGAAGCAAAATTTATTATGAAATACACGGTCAAGATACTGGAAAAGAACCAATTCTGCTGCTTCATCATGGGATAGGTTGTGCAAACACCTGGAAAGAGATCTATCCCGATCTCGTATACGCGGGATACAAGGTCATCATTTACGACAGAAGGGGGTTTGGCGAATCGGAGAAAGGTCCTGATTTCATGGATTTCTATAAAAGCGATCGGTATCGACCGGAAAGTGTTGACGAATTGTCCGCCTTGCTTGACTTCCTTGGTATCAACCGTTTTCATCTGATCGGACAGTGTGAAGGGGGAGTGGTTTCCTTGGATTATGCGGCAAAATTTCCGAACCAGGTCCTGACACTGACCACATCAAGTACCCAGTGTTTCAGCGGTGTACCCATGGTTGAGAAAAACGCCCATGATTTCCCCAAGATTTTCCGGGAACTTGAACCGGTACTCCAGGCCAAGCTCATGGAATGGCAGGGCGAGGGTGCAGAGGAATTTTTTAACCAATTCAGTCAATTCGGTGGGGCCTATGGAAAAAATGTCTTCGATCTGAGACCCGTTTTGTCTTCTGTAACCTGCCCTTCCCTTGTTTTGTATCCTGACCGAAGCACTCTCTTTACGGTGGAGCAGGGAGTGTCCATGTATCGAGGGCTTCCTAAGGGAGAACTGTCGGTGCTGCCCGGCTGTGGTCACAACACCTACCAATACCGGCCTAAAGAATATGTTCGCATCGTTTTGAATTTTCTTGGTAGGCACGAGGATCGAGATGCGGGGGTGAATGAAGGGGAGATGGTGGGAATGTCGTGTCTTGCGGTGAAGAAGTCTCCCAAACTATAACGGGTGTGCTGTATGGAGCAAAACTCCCATTCCCCCCTGCTCCAACAGCAGTTTCATTTCCTGGCCGTTTTTTGCAAGGAGTGCCCCCGCAAATCCCAATGCGTTTACGGAGATGGGTCCGAAAAACTCTCTTGACCTTGGAACCAGGAGCATCCATTCACGGGTGAGCAGCAGATTGTATGGACCGGACTGTGTTCCTGTTTGAGGATCGTTCAAGGAATTCAAACCAACCTTGTGAAGCATCCGACGATACATGTGGTGTACGGCCGGCGCAAACTCCGTACTATTGTTGGACAGATCCGGTGAAAACTCTGCAAAAGAATGTAGGAAAGGAATCCCGGGGATTACCCCCAGCCCTTTTTCAAAACGAGCTTTTTTAAAAAAGGGTTCCATGGGCACTCTGGGATCTTTTTCTGCCATTGGTTTCCCCATGGGCAGAGGAATCATCTGGAGATGCTTGTGTTTCTGGCTGGCCCCTGCTTCTTCTCCCCCATTATAAAAGGCGAGACTCTCAAATTCCGGAATACAGGTACAAATCGCTTCAAAGTCAGCAATGTTTAGAAGTTTTTCCTGGTCTTCAAATTCTCGTGTTACAATGAGAAGATGGTGATCAATGACATTGAATTTATTTAGAAGACAGAGATGGGTTCGGGAAATGTCCGAAACAAACATCTCTCTCTCATATGGAAAAAATGGATTTGGTTTCTCGTTTTTGCCGGCGCTTTCCACCTGCCGCAATTTCTTTTCTTCAGCTTTTCGGGTAAGGCTTGATAGTTTTCGAATCTGAAAATCCACCCCTGCATCTCTCACAATGGTGCTTTCAGTGGTAATGGGCTGAAGTGCGCCGCTTGCCAGTGCCCGCTTTGTGGCTTGGATGGTTTTTGGCATCAAAGTGCCCCGTTCAAAGTGCATAAACCTGTATCCTGTTAAAAGATTTGGTTACGAATGGAATCATAAGGTCTTCTTCAATTCTTTTCTATGGTTCATTGCGGATTAGCGCGATTCTTGCGTGAAAAGCGCTTAACGTCATTCCGGTCCCGGATCACGTCCGGGATGACGGACCCGGAATCCAGGTTTTCGGAGGCATCCGGAGTTTCGCAGGCTCGCTTACCCGGATTCCTGCTTTCGCAGGAATGACGATTGTTTCTCGTTCGAGGCTGATTTGTTCGATCACTCTTGGCCTCAGCCTAATGGCTGATAAGGAAGTGGTTTTCACACTAATCCGCGATCAGTCTTTTTTATTGCGAAGCGAGGGTCGAATACCCCGCCGCTTGCGGCGTCGAGTCATCCCGGACACCGATCCGGGATCCAGTAAAAATTGGTACTGGATTCCGGCCTTCGCCGGAATGACGACCGATACCCCGTGGCTTGCCATGGGGTGGTTCATTTATCTCTTCAGCATCTCTTCCGGTACTTCTGCTTTTTCGGGCCATCCGTCGGGAATCAGCTGCCCTTCCTTTTCTTCTGAAGTCTCTTTCAATTGTTTCAGCCTTGGTCTTTTATATTCTTCTCGTGGTTCCTTTGGTATTCTTCCGCTGAGGATAGATTCCGATCGCAGGCGTCTTCCGACCGTCCTTTCCATCATCGCTCCCAGTTCCAGAATTCTGTCTATGTCCAGAGACCCCGCATCTATGCCCATTTCATCCAGCATTACGCACATGTCTTCCAGGCTCGCTAACCCCACTATATTGGGATCTTTATAGTAATAAGAGCCGGTTCCAGGGACCGGTGTCCTGTCTAAAAAATTAGCCGGCTGGCCTCCCAGGCCCCCCAGGGTTCCTTCGAAAATTTCCACACCGGCCTGAAGGGCTGCCAGCACATTGGCCATGCCCCAGCCCCGCGTTACATGAAAATGGGCTACGTGCAGGTCGGGGTTGGGAATCTGGTCCAGTACCATGGAAAAATACCGGTAAACCTGGTCAGGCGGCGCCGAACCATCGTGGTCTGCATGCTCGATATCATCTGCGCCGATACTCAACCACCGTTTCGTGAACTCCACAGCGTCTTCCAGTTTTGTGGGGCCTGAAATGGGGCTTCCCCAGATGGTGCTGACGGTTCCACACATCTTGATGCCCGCATCCTTACATTTGCGGATGCAGCGTTCAGCCTCCCGCCAGTATTGGGGAAGGGTCGTTGCGCTGTTGGCAAAATGGTGTTCCTCGTCGGTCGAAACCATCATCAGGACACGGTCCGGTCCGCAGCCTTGTTCTTTCAGCATAATTGCGCGGTCAACACCGGATTCCCTGATGGTTACGGCAGTCCACTCGATGCTTTCCGGATCTATCCCCCGCTTGGCTAACCTTTTGTTGAAAATGTTGGTCCTCAATCCTTTGAGTACTTCCTCTGAGTCCTTGAACTGCGGCATGATCCTCGCGTTGCCGAGGTTTGTTGCCTCCAGTCTCTTTATTCCGGCAAAGGCCAGTTCCTGCAGGTAGTAAATTTTGGCTTCCGTGGGAATCCATATTTCCTCATGCTGGAACCCATCTCGTACCGTAATATCCCCCAGGTGAACCCTTTTTGGCATTTTCGGATGATCTTTGAATATATCGTATTGGCTCATTGGTTTCTCCCCCTTTTTCGGTTTCTCCAGCCCCGCAAACAGGGCGCGGGATCTTCGACATTCCATTACTCCATCTTTTCATCTCCCGGTTCCCTGAAATCCGGTACACGTTGTTCTAACATGGCAGTCAACCCCTCAAGGAATTTGGGATCCCTGTAAAGGGCTGCGTCCGCTTTCAGCTCTTGTTCTATAAAAGATTTCTCTTCATACGTGGAAGGATTGAAAATCTCCAGCAGATAATCCAGTGCCTTTATGGACTGGGGCGCCAGCGGCCTTCCAAGGGTGGATATTTCCTCCCGAATCTCCCGTAATGATTGCCTGCGGATATGGGCGTAATTTTCCGGGTTGATTCTCACAGCGACTTCTTCTGAAATTTGTTCACGAGACGCCATATTCATCCGGCTTTTCCCCTCTTTTCGCGGGATCTCCTGCTCGGGACAGGTGGCCATTTCAAGTCCTTTCGGAAGCAGATGAAGACCCGTTTCGTAATCATGTTTCTCCAAAAGTTCTTGATATTCCTTTCGATCTCGCTTCGGATCACTCGATTTGATACGCCCGGGAAACTTAAATGGAATATCAACGACTTCATTATAAATTCCAATCTGTTCCAAAGATGCTGCGCCTACTTCCCGCGCTGTCTTGGTCATGTATTCAGCGTTCGCCAGTCCGGCTTTGGTCAGGGCCCGAGCCATTCCTGCCCACCCTGGAATAATGCCGATCATGGCTTCACTGAAACAGAAACCGCTCCGGGAGTCTCCTACGAGATAATCGGCCATGAGTTGTATCTCCGCTGATCCTCCAAAACGAAGGCCTCCACCACAGATTCCCACAACCCGTATCTGCTCTGCAGCCCGGCGGATTTTGTCGTAGAGAATGATTCCCTTTCTCAGTCGGTCTTCTCCCCAGTTGAAGAGCGTATCCACCTCTTCATCCGTTGCGCCGTTCGACTCCATCTCCTGTTTTTCGTTGAGTGTTCGTTGGAGATTACTCCTGCTTTCTTTGAGGTCGCCGCCTGAATGAACGGGATCGTTAGGACCATAGAGAATCAGGAAATCCAGGTTTTCAAGTCTCTCAAGGACCTTGTCCAACCCATCATGGTAGGCATATAGTCCGATCGTGCTGACCTGATGCATAGGTGGATTCTGATAGCAGAGGATTGCGCCGGGTTTTCCCCTGTGGTTTACCTCATCAATAATAAGATAGGAGTCTCCGTCCTGCCATTCGAATAGTGGGCCTACATTGCTATATTCAGTTGTGCTCATGGACCTGACCAGTCCAATGGGTCCTTTCATAAATAGTCCTCCGATTCGGTATGGTAAAACTGCGATTGCAACGGGATGGGCCTCTGAACCCAAGTGGATTTCAGTGGTTTTGAAAAGGAAAGCCTTCCAGAACCTTTGCAGGGTCAAAAAGTAGCAGAAAATGATGGGAATTACAAGTGGCAATGGCCATTGTATTATGGGCATTGGTAGGTGCGACTTCAGTCGCATGGAACCGGCGCATATGTGCGACTGAAGTCGCACATACTTTCATTGGCCCAAACGATAATCAGAGCCCACACTTTTAATCGTTCTCTTTCTCCACCCGGCAGGGTACGTAACGGTGCAGAGGGGTACCAAGGAAATCCCTGTGAGTATTCTTTGTCAGGTTGTTTACGTTGATGCCGTATTTTTCGCCGGCATAAATGAGCCCGAAACCGTGAGGAATGAGGACCATTCCCGGTCGAATTCGGGTGGAAACCTCCAGTTCCCCCACGTCGCTGCCTGCTTCGGTCGTAACACGTACCTGTTGCTGATCTTTCAAGTTCAACTTTTCCGCATCGGCCGGGTTCATTGCTACAGTACAGGCCCGTTTTCCCCGGTTCCATTCCGGATTGCGCATGAGGGTATTGGCGTTAAAGTCCATGTGACGGCCCGCGTTCAGGATCATGGGAAAGTCATCCGGTAGTTTCAGGTTTTCCGCCTCGCTCCCGGCGTCGATGTCTAGCGCCAACTGCTCCAGTTCGGGGATATGGACTTCCACCTTGCCTGAAGGGGTTTTAATACTGGCGAAATTGTTGTCTACATCCGCCTTGCCAACCCACAAGCCTTGAGGGGTGTCCAAAAGGGCTTGAAAAATGCGGTCTCCCTGGTCCATTCCCGGTTTAAATCCTGCCCTTTCGGCATTATTTCGAAAAGCCTTTGGCGCTGTCATGAGCATGCCCCACAAAGCGGGAAGAGCCGCGCTATTCCACTGCTGCCCAAGAGTTTTGGCAAGCACAAACGGCATGCTGGACATGGCGGCAGGTTCGCTTGCGGCCCACTGCATCAATTTTGCCCCAAAGGCCAGTCGGTTGCCTTGGGCTGCTTCATAAAGATCTTCGGGAATTTCAGGAATCAGGCCCAGCCTGTCGGCTAATGTGGTGAATATCTGAGAGGCTTCCAGACACTGGCCCGGGGGTTCTACTATGGGTCCGCGCATCTGGAAGAAAATCTCCGGATACGTCCAGGGGAAAAAAGTGCCGTCCCACGCTTCATAAAAGGAACGGCAGGGCAAAACGTAATGGGCCAACTGGGCTGTTTCACTCATGACGATTTCATTGACCACCAGCAGGTCCAGTTTGCGAAAGGCTTCTTCGTAGGCAGAGGTATCGGCATAGGCCCGGAGTGGATTGCATGCGCTCACTAAAACCGCCCGGAGTCGGTCCGGGTGGTCGGTGAGGATTTCTTCGGGCATGGCGTTTGGCGGGAACGACCCGCCGGCAGCCGGGGGAAGATTGGTGGCAATAGTTCGCCACGTATCCGGATTTCGCTCATCGGCATGGAATCCCATGGGCATAACCATGCCTGGAATCACATTGCCACCCCGCACGCAGAAAATCCCGCAGACAGCCCCCAGAATATTCATAAAATAAGAGTTGAGTGTGCTGTTTCGGCCCATGTAGATGCCGAGGTCCGGATGTACGGCCCAGCGTCTTGTAGTCATGAGCCGGCAGAGATCATATACCTGCCCAAAGTCCAGATCGCATACGTCAATAGCAGCCCTGAAGTCAAAATTTTCAAACCAGGGGAGAACCTTTTCCCAGCCCTCCACGTGTTGGGTGATGTAATCCTTGTTTTCCCAGCCCTCTTTTACGATCATAGCGATCATGGCTTTCATCAAGAGGGCATCAGACCCGGGGCGTACGGACAGATGTATGTCTGCAATTTTCGCCGTTTCGCTTTTCCTGGGATCAATGATTATAAGGAGCCGGTCCGGATCTTTACTAAAGCCCTTAAGTACCTTTCGGGCCTGAGGCATCTGGTGGCTCATCATGCCGTTCCAGCCCCAGCCCACCAGCATTTCGGCTGCGTGGTCATCTGGAATGGCGATATTGTATTGCTTGCCCAGCATGCGACCGAAAGTCCACCATGAACCGCTGAACTCCTGTCCAGCCGATGAATAGAAATACTGGGAGCCCAGCTGTCGCAGCAGGTTGAGGCCGAATGCCGCCTCAAAGTGACCGCCTTGGGCGCTTCCCCCCATATAGGCCAGGCAGCGCGGACCATGCTTGTCGGTCAGTTCACTTATTTTGTCCGCGATTTCCCCCATGGCCTGTCCCCAGGGTATGGGCTCAAAATGGTCGCCCACCTTTTTCAGGGGTTCGGTGAGTCGGCCTTCGGGGTACTGGTGATAGAGGACATTAAGACCCTTCCGGCAGACATAGCCGGCGCTTCGCGGGTTTTCCGCATCCGGTTTAACCTTGACCATTCGGTTGTTCTCGACCAGGACTTTCAAGCCGCAGTTTTGGGCACACAGGACACAGGCGGTTTTTTTCCATTCGCTCATAGTTTTCTCCTCGAATTCAGGACATCCCCACAAAAACCCGTTTGATTTTTCCCTCTTTTCTGAGATTGAAAACGGCCTTTTTTATCTCTTTTTCACTCAAGCCTGTTCTCCGGGATAGTTCCGTGACGCCAACGCCCTCTTTCCTCAGAATAATTTCAAGGACAGGATCCGTTTTTGTAGCTTTCTTGTCTTCTGCTGCCTGGGTTTTTTCCAATCTTTCAAGGCTTTCAACAGCTTTTCCCACTTTTCCGGAAACTTCCTTGACCCCGTTCACAATGTCTTTCCAATCTTCTTTTATGTCCTTCATCTCTGTTTTCCCCCAAAATATCTGTTTTCCAGCACAAAATCAATCTTTAGTTCCCAAGACTTTCCTTACCATATGAGCCAGATCCCGGATCATGATAGGTTTCATGGCAAAGGCTCGAACACCCTTTTGAAGGGCTTCTTCCCGGGGCGCTCGTGCACTGTGTCCGGTGCAGAGGATTATGGGAATATCCGGTCTGATCCCGATGCATTCCTCAGCCAGTTGGTCCCCTGTCATGCCCGGCATGGTGGTGTCGCTGATCAGCAGATCGAACTGTTCCGGCTGGGTTTTGAACAGCTCCAGGGCCTCCAGACTGTTGGTCATGCCGGTCACCTTGTACCCCAGTTTTTCCAAGGTCCGTCTACCCATCGTCACCAGGGCCGGCTCGTCATCCACCAAGAGAACATGTTCCTTTCCCCTTGGCAGCTCATCAAGGGGTCCCTCTTCTTCGGGCTTTTCCTCCGTGTCTTTTTCGAGCTTGGGAAGATACACGTCAAATTGGGATCCTTCTTTCGGTCTGCTTCGGACCGTGATGGCGCCACCATGATTCTTGACGATCCCGTGTACAATAGAAAGACCCAGTCCGGTTCCTTTGTCCTTCTCTTTGGTGGTGTAATAGGGGTCAAAGATTCGTTCCACCACATCGGCAGGCATACCGCATCCGGTATCGGCAACACGCAGGTTTACATAAGACCCTGGATGGAGATCGGAATGAAGGGAAGCTGTCTTCACTGAGATGTCCTCTTGGGTGAATCCGACCTCCAGAATCCCTCCCGTTTCTTCCATGGCGTGGGCCGCATTGGTACAAAGATTCATCAATACCTGGTGAATCTGTGTGGGGTCTGCCCTGACGGTTCCGATACCGGATTCGATTTTTTGTTTGAACTCTATGGTAGAGGGAAGGGATGAGCGGAGGAGTTTGAGGGCTTCCTTGATTACCGGACTGATCCAGATAGGTCTGGGTTCGTGTTCGCTCCCTCGGCTGAAGGTAACGATCTGCTTTACCAGATCTTTGGCCCTATAGCTGGCCCTGAGTACTTCCTTCAGATCCGCCTTCACTTGAGAGCTATCTTCGGCATTCATTTCAGCAAGTTGCGTATATCCCATAATACTTGCCAGGATATTGTTGAAGTCGTGGGCGATACCGCCGGCCAGGGTGCCCAGAGCCTCCATTTTCTGGGCCTGTCGCAGTTGGGTCTCAAGGTGCTTTCTATCACTGATGTCCAGGGATATCCCTAAAATTCCAGTGGTTTTTCCGTTCTCCACAATGGGGGACTTGATGGTTTGGACCACAAGTTTCTGATGTCCTTCCAAAAATTCCTCTTCAAATGCTTCTGTTTCGCCGGATTTCATGACCCTTTCATCGTCCATGCGGTATTTTTTTACCAGATCGGGGTGTTCCGGGAAGAGGTCATAATCTGTTTTTCCCAACAATTCCTCCGATGTGAGATTAACGGATTCGGCAAAACTCCGGTTTCCCCCCACATAGGTCAAATTCTTGTCTTTGTGGAAGATCTTGTGGGGGATGATGTTCATGAGCATTTTGTACCGCGCCTCACTCTCTTTAAGTTCCGAAGTTCGCCCATCTACCATGTCTTCCACAATGTCTTTTTCCATGAGCAAGATCTCTTCGGCCCTTTTGATGCGCAGGGCCGCTTTGACCTGGGCAACAATTTCGGCCGCCGTGACGGGCTTGGTCAGGAAGGCTACGGCACCCGTTTCAAATCCCCGGACGCGGCTTTCGGAGCTGTTCTCAACGCCTGAGATCATGACAACGGGAATACTGGTGGTGTCTTTCCCTGATTTTAGTTTTTCACATACCTCAAATCCGTCCATCTCCGGCATGCTCACATCCAGGAGAATCGTATCAGGTTGCTCCATTCTTGCCTTCTTGAGACCCTCAACGCCGGAATCCGCTGTGATCATCCGGCAGTGGGGAATCCGATGAGTCAACATGGCTGAAATAATTTTGAGATTTTTTTCCATGTCGTCAATAACCAATATTTTGGGCATGGCATTCATCCTTTTCAGGTATCTTTTCAATGAGTTCGGGCGGAGTTTATCCGTAAGGATTTTATAAAAGGCTTACGCCTAAACTCCAAGAATACAATGGCTTTTTCAGACTATCTTGAGTCTAATTCTATTATGTGTGCCCAAACTCATTGAGAAGTTACTTTTTCAAAATGTATCTACTTAATATTATGTAGCTTTATTTTTCTGAGTAGGGTTTTGTAATCCACCTTGAGGTTTCTTGCCGTCTCGCTTTTGTTCCCCCCGGCCTTGG
>CAYOWC010000016.1:0-36363 GCA_964407525.1 uncultured Desulfobacteraceae bacterium
ATTCGAAAAAGGCTTTGCGGCCTTCGCGCCTTGGCGGTTCAAAAACCAATAACCACCTGAAGTTTCACACGAGCCTCATCGCTCGTTCAACAATATTCTCCACACTGAATCCAAATTCCTTAAACAGGATAGGGCTTGGTGCAGAAGCTCCGAATCGGTCGAGGCTAACCGTCTCCCCTTCGGTTCCCACAAACCTGTGCCAGCCCAGGGACGATCCCGCTTCGATGGAGATGCGGGCCTTTATCTCAGGGGGCAATACCTGCGATTTATATTCTGTTGTTTGTTGGTCAAACAGCTCCCATGACGGCATACTGACCACGCGTGCGGCTGTCCCTTTTTCCCAGAGAGCTCTTGCAGCAGCGAGAGTAATATGAATTTCCGATCCGGTAGAAATGAGAATCAGCTCAGGCGTTCCATCTCCAAAATCCTTCAGGATATAGGCGCCCTTGCTCACATTGGACGCGGACGCATACTCCGTTCGATCAAGGGTCGGAAGCCCCTGTCTTGTGAGAGCGAGAGCCACGGGACCTCCGTTCAGGGTGAGCGCCAGTTTCCAGGCCTCAACGGTTTCATTGCCGTCACAGGGACGGAGCAGGGTAAGGTTGGGAATGGCCCGCAGAGAGGCAAGCTGTTCAACAGGTTGATGGGTGGGCCCGTCTTCACCAAGTCCTATACTGTCGTGGGTAAACACATAGATTACCTTCAAATCCATGAGGGCCGCGAGTCGTATGGCCGGGCGCATATAATCGCAAAAAATGAGAAAAGTGCCCCCGTAGGGAATGATGCCCCCGTGAAGGGCCATGCCGTTCAGGATTGCCCCCATGCCATGTTCCCGAACACCAAAACGCAGATTACGCCCCTCAAAGGAATCCGGCTGAAAATCCGGTTCGCCCGCGATTTCCGTTTTGTTTGAGGGAGCAAGGTCCGCAGAACCACCGATGAGGTTATGTACTTTTTGGGCAACAGCGTTGAGGACCTTCCCGGAGGCCACCCTGCTTGCCATTCCTTTTGCATCCGTTGGAAAAACCGGCAACACACTTTCCCATCCAACCGGCAGATCACCGTTCATAAACAGGTCCCATTCAACAGCCAGATCCGGCTCACTTTCTTTATAAGCATGGTAGAGAGTTTTCCAGGCATCCTCTTCCCGGACGCCTTTCTCAGCAATCGTTGAAAAGTGCTCCCGCACCTCATCGGGCACGAAAAAATCCCCATCAACCGGCCAGCCAAGATTTTTTCTTGTTAATGCAATTTCATCAGCCCCCAGGGGTTCTCCGTGGGCAGACGATTTATCTTGCTTGTTGGGACTGCCGTATCCGATGTGGGTCCTTACGGCAATCAACGAGGGTTTATTCGTTTCCAGTTGAGCCGCCTCAATGGCGCTTGCAATTGCTTCCAGATCGTTGCCGTCCGCAACTTCCTGCACATGCCAGTTATAGGCTCGAAATCGCATGGCACGATCTTCCGTAAAAGCGATATCCGTGCTGCCTTCTATGGAAATCCGGTTGTCGTCATAGAGATAAATGAGCTTGCCAAGAGCAAGATGTCCCGCCAGAGATGCGGCCTCGTGGCTAACCCCTTCCATCAGATCCCCATCACTTACAATTCCATAGGTAAAATGATGAATAAGATCCAGTCCCGGTCGATTAAACCTGGTAGACAAAAACTGTTCTGCTATGGCCATCCCCACCCCGCTTGCAAACCCCTGGCCAAGTGGTCCCGTTGTAATTTCCACTCCCGGAGTCAAACCATATTCCGGGTGGCCGGCTGTTCTGCTCCCCCACTCGCGGAATCCTTTCAGGTCGTCTATGCTCAGGTCATATCCCGTCAAATGAAGCAGGCTATAAAGAAGCATGGAACCGTGACCCGCAGAAAGGACAAAGCGGTCCCTGTCCTGCCATTTGGGGTTTACCGGGTTATGCTTCATAAACTTCGTCCAGAGGACGTAGGCCATTGACGCCGCGCCCATGGGCAGGCCGGGATGGCCTGAATTCGCTTTCTGAATAGCATCCACAGAAAGCATCCTGATGGTATTTACACTCAGCGCGTCCAGATTTGATGTCATGGTATTTTAAGCTCCTTTCTTAATTCGGTGAATCTTGTTTGGAGAGGGTTCTTCGGGTTGTATCTTGCCCCCGGCCCTGATCTTTTTAAGGATTACAGGAATGAAAAAGGAAAATACAAAGAGAGCCAGCGCAAAACCGACCTCCGATGAAACAAGTTCTTCCCATTTACCAGAAGCCCACACATTTTTCAACGTTGCACTCAAAAAAGTGATCACAAAAATGGAAACAGGTACCCCAAGACCCGTCCCTAAGAAATAATCCCTGAAACGGACCCTGGTGATACTGAAACCGTAGTTCATGGGCGTGAAAGGGCAATTGAGAAGTCTCACGTAAAGAACGGTTACGAAACCGTTGTTTGCTATGGCATTATCGTATTTCTCTAGTTTTCCACCTATAATGGACGAAACAAAGTCCCTTCCCAGCGACCTTCCAACAGCAAATGCCAGGCACGCTCCAAGCAAGGCTCCCACCCATGCACAGAAAAAGCCCCAGGATACTCCGAAAAGCGTTGCAGCCAGGATAATCATGATACTGGCTGGAACAAAGAGGCATATGGCTACAGCTTCAACGGCAATGTATGCCGCCGGCCCCCACAGGCCGCATGCCTGCACAAGACGTCCCATTTCTTCCGGGTTCGCCATCTCTTTCAAGTTTGTGTATCTGAACACCAGAATTCCGGAAAGAACAAAGGCTCCAAGAATGGCAAACTTGATGATTGCGGCTCCTGAAACGACGTTCCTCGCAAAAAAAGGTTTCTTCATTATTAAGGCCGGACCTCGTTATGTGTTTTAGCTGTTACCTAAAAGCTGCAATTAGCTTTTAGCTATTAGCCGTTAGCTTAAAAATTTCAATTACTTGAATGACTTTTTCATTTATTTGGCAATTCACTTTTTGATGCTTACCTATTGCATCGTAAATAGCTGATGACATTGTGTGGCTAATAGCTAACGGCTAACCACTGATTGCAGCTTTTAGGTGTTATCATTTTCTCAGATCTGACCTTTCATTTTAGCCCAGAGCATCCCCACATATTCGTGTATGGCGAGGGAGGCGTTATCCAGGGCATTGGCGTTAGGGAAAAAATCCCCTGGATTCAGGGGCTGTCCCGCCCTGCAGGTAGGCCCGGCCGGCCCTGGAATCGGAGCCATTCCCAGATTTTCGAAAAGGGCCATGGACCTGGGAAGATGCGTTGCAGATGTCACCAGTACGAAGGGATGATCCCCAACAAGGTTTTGAATCATCCGCGCCTGATCTTTTGTATCCTTAGAGGCCTGCTCAAGGATCAGGTCACGGGAATCCACTCCCACAAATCGTGCCACATCCGCCATGGTCTGCGCTTCAGGAACCGGGTCATACACCCCTCCACCCGACAGGACCAGTTTGCAGCCGGGGTTCTGTCTGTAAATGCGAATTCCTTCAAGCAGGCGGATCAGGGGTTCCCCATACAACTTGCCTGGAACAGGGATGGAAGGATGAGAGTTATGACCCCCTCCGAGAACCACCACATATTTCACTTTTTTCACATTTTCCGGAATCTGACGGCTGTCTGGCCAACCGGAAAAAGCCTCGTATCTGCAGTTCAAAGGAGCATTTATCATCCTTGAAACAGGTGGATAGCTCATCACGGTCAGAAGGAGTAACCCCAGGGTGACAAGCACTTTCCCTGTGGTCTTCATCCTGCCCCGCCATAGGAGGAAAATCCCTAAAAAAGAAATGAGCAGGCAGAATGGCAGAGGAAGAAAAAAGGGAGAGATAATTTTTTTAAGCCAAAACATCATGCAAGAGAGAACCTCCATTTGCAAAACATTTCTTTGGGGTGAGGATCCGGCGGGGCGAAAAGGCACTCGGTTTTGATGCGATCGTCCACAACCTTCGCAAAACCTTCAAATTCCCCCCTGTGCATCTCTTTGCAGACAAATTCTCCAAGCCCTCTTTTTAATCGTGCTTCCTGGGTGGGGCACGAAGGAACAGAGATAATAACTTCGTTTTCCATTTCCTCGATCTCATATCCCACGAGGATGCACCAGGGAAAAAGGTGCAAGGCTTTGACGAAACCTTTCAGGCCGGATTCTTCGATGTCAAATCGCTCCATGAGATCTTTTGCGCCCATGCCCGCAACCCGTCCCCACACCTGTTCATTAAGCCGTTCGGCGGTCTCCTGATCGAAACGTTCCCCCACCTTGATAAACCAGAAAGCGTCCATTACCCGGTAATGCCAGAGGAGAAACTCAATATACTTTTTCAACTCCGGCGCTTCCATAGGTTTGAAAATATCCAGATTCATCCCGTCTCCTCCATTACCCCTTTTCTTCCACCACACACGTTAATTCCCCTTTTGCCAGGAGCACATGGACCCTATCTCCTTCGCTGACATTTCCCGTCTCTTTCAGTATCGATTTTTCGGGCAATTTGCTGGTGATACTATATCCACGCTCAAGGATGGCTAAAGGACTAAGATCGTTTATCCGTTTCTCCTGGAGAGATCTCTGCATCTTCAGATCCGTCAGGCGCTGGTGGATCGCGCGTGACAGAGACATCTGTTGAAAAACAAGCCTCTGCCTCATGGAAGCAGTCCTCATGGCCGGAGAGTGCAGGCGCAACCCTCGCTTCTCGCCAAAAAGCCGCTGCATTTTCAAATCGACCGACTGCCTCATGACCCGTACCAGACGAAAACACAGATCATCCACGTGGAGAAACTGGTCCTCAATCCTTTTCTTGGGACTTTTCATCCTCTGTTTAAGGGAATACAGCCGGTCTTGCAACATCTCAATTCTCAGGCACATAGTGGTTTTGAGCCTTGCCTGAACAGTATCCAACCTGTTTCTGAGGGTTTCTTTTTCCTGGACCAGTATTTCAGCAGCAGCGGAGGGTGTGGGCGCCCTCAGGTCAGCGGCCATATCGGAAATCGACCAATCGATTTCGTGGCCAACCGCGGAAACCACAGGAACGAGAGATCCCCTGATGGCATGGGCAAGTTCCTCTTGATTAAAAGCCCAGAGATCTTCCAGGGAACCGCCCCCTCGAGTCAACACAATAACATCCACCTTCAGCGTACGGTTGACCAGATCAAGGGCTTCGACCATATCCTGGCAGGCCTGCTCTCCCTGAACCCTTACAGGGACAATAACAATCTCCATATTGGCGAATCTTCGGTGGATCACCTTCAGGAAATCCCTGATAGCAGCCCCGGTAGGAGAAGTTATCACCGCTATTTTCTTGGGAAGAAAGGGAAGAGGTTTCTTGATTTCCCGATCAAAGACACCCTGGGCAGACAGCTTCTTTTTTACCTGCTCAAAAGCCAGGGCCAGGGCGCCAACTCCGACCGGTTCCATGTAGTCCAGAATAATCTGGTATTCTCCCCTGGGAGCATAAATGCCAAGTCTGCCCTGGACAAGAACTTTCATTCCATCCTCGGGCGTGAACTTAAGATAGCGTACCTGCAGCCGGAACATCACCGCCCTGATCTGGGCCGTCTCGTCCTTGATCACCATATAGCAGTGTCCGGAGCCAGGTTTTCTAAAATTGGATATTTCCCCTTCCACCCAGACAAATTCAAAACGCTTTTCAAGGGCATTTTTTATGGCTTCCGTCAGCCCGCTGACGGTGAAAACTCCGGAACCCTGATTGTCTTCATTGGTCATCATCAGATTTTCACTCTATTTTTATTTCTCACACAGGTAACCTAAAATTCAGACTCGAATACAATTTGGGGGCAGCCTTCACACAAGGCAAAAAGTAATTTACAGTTTTTTGTAATAAAATCCTTACGGATTAACTCCGGAATCTCAATACCAGGGAGTTTAGATGTAACCTAAAAGCTGCAATTAGCTTTTAGCTATTGGCCGTTAGCTTAAAGGATTCAAACATTTGAATACTTTTTTACTATATTGAAGCTTTCATTTTTTTGATGCCAACCTAATGTAGCCGTAAATAACCAATATCGTACTGCTAATAGCTAACAGCTAACCGCTAATTGCAGCTTTTAGGCGTAAGCCTTTTATTGTATTTTCCGAAAAAGTGTAAAGTGACAAATGAAGGCTGCCAATTTCGGCCATCATATTGAATTCATATCCCATACTCAAGACTAATTTCTTCGGAACATGAAAATCCGATAGAAATTCCCTTGACCCTCCCATGATTGTCTCCTATATTCCGAGAATAATGCAAATTTGTGGCTTGGTCCTATCATCGGCCATTGGAATTATTTTCTATCACATTAGCAGGTAAAAATTGTTTATCACGTTTGAAGGCATAGAAGGATGTGGAAAGTCTACCCAGGCGAGACTGCTTGTTGATCGTCTTGAGGTTCTGGAAATCCCATCGGTCCTTACCATGGAACCCGGGGGAACGGAAATAGGAATGGATATCCGGCGCATTCTTTTAGACGCGCGAAACAAGGGTCTCCCCCCCCTTGCTGAGCTGCTTCTGTATGAGGCAGACAGGGCAATCCATGTGGAAACGCTCATCAAGCCAGCCCTGAATGCGGGAAAATGGGTCGTGTGTGACCGTTTTTTTGATGCAACGACTGCTTACCAGGGATATGCCAGAAAGCTGGATATGACGACGGTGTCCATGCTGAATAAAATGGCCTCTCCAGGCATCCTCCCCACTCTGACCTTTCTGATCGATTGTCCGGTGGAAGTGGGCCTTTCGCGAGCCCTGAAAAGGAATGAAATTTGCGGCGAGAAAGGGCAGGATCGTTTTGAGCAAGAAAAGCTGGATTTCCATGTTTCCGTAAGGCAAGGATACCTTTCCATTGCCCGAGAGAATCAGGAACGTTTCATTATTGTGGATGGCAGCATGGAAATAGATGATCTCCAGAAGACCATTCTTAACCACATAAAACCATTCCTGCCGAAGGGCGTAAAGGCATCTTTTTGAACAAATAGGCCCTACAATGTTTTTTTCACGAATAGTTGGTCAAGACAAAGCGAAGACGTTCCTCAAACAGGTCATGTCCCGTGAGAAGATGCCCCATGCGTATCTTTTCACCGGAATCGCGGGGGTTGGAAAGACCATGACGGCCATGGCCCTTTCCATGGCTCTGAACTGCCGGGATCGAAGCGGTTTTGAAGGATGCGGACAGTGCCCTGCCTGCAAGCAAATGCTCAGCGGAAATTCTCCTGATTTCATATGTGTTGCCCCCGACGGGCAAAACGTCAAAATCGAACAGATCCGCGAACTGAACAGGCAACTTGCCTTTGCTCCAATGGTTCGTTTCCGGGTAAGCGTCATTCGAAAAGCCGAGGCCATGACAGGAGAAGCAGCGAACGCCTTCCTGAAAACCCTGGAAGAACCGCCACCCGGAAATATTTTAATTTTAAATACCACGGAACCGATCGACCTCCTTCCCACCATTGTTTCCCGTTGCCAGAGATTATCATTCCAACCCGTCCCCGTTGGAGAGGTCTGTGGCTGGCTCATGGAAGAAAAAGGCCTACCGGAGTCCGAAGCCCGGATCATCAGCCATATCACCCAGGGAAGCCCGGGCCTCACGGTTGAAATGCTGGAAAGTGGTTTTCAGGAGAAAAGGCGGGAGTGGATCACACATATGTTGGCCCTGCATGACATTTCAAGGGCAGACGCAGTCTCCCTGGCTTTTGACCTGGCAACCCGGACCAAAAAGCGGAAAGGCGCATCCAACGACAAAGACAAAAACAGTTTGCCGGCCTTGATTGAAATCTGGAAGACATGTTATCGGGATCTTCTGTTCATTGTCTCAGGCAGCCCAGCGAGAATGCTTGTCAATATAGACTTTCAAGAACCGTTGAAAAATATTGCAGGATGTTATAAGTTACAGGATCTGGTTGAAAGTATTCTCGCTCTCGATACGGCCGCCGGAGAAATAAAAGGGATGAGAAATCCGTCCCTGGTCATGGAAAACCTGGTATTACGCCTAAAAGATATTCAAAAATCCGCTGGAACGGAACAGGAAAACAGAGGAAGTTTATGAGCAAAATTGTGGGCATCCAATTCAGAAATCGTGGAAATGTGTACGATTTTGCCAGCGGTCACTTTGTCCTCAAAAAAGGTGATAAGGTGATGGTTGTCACGGAGGAGGGGCCGGCCATCGGTTGTGTCGCCACAGAACCGCAGATCAAAACCAAAGGCGGGCCGGACCGTAAACTCAAGAAGATATTCCGCATCGCCACGAAAGAAGAGATTGGAAGATACGACACATGCTGTCAGCTGGAAGAAAAGGTCTACACATACTGTTATAGCAAGTTGCGAGAGAAATCCATACCCATGAGCCTCGTATCGGTGGAGCGACGATTTGACGGCAGTAAAATTGTTGTCTTTTTTACAGCCGATGGACGTGTGGATTTCCGGGAACTCGTAAAAGATCTGGTGGGACAATTCAGGACCAAAATTGAAATGAGGCAGATCGGAGTGCGACACCAGGCAAAAATGGTTGGCGGAATTGGCGCATGTGGAAGAGCCCTGTGCTGTTCCTCGTACTTGAAGACGTTTGCACCGGTAACCATCAAAATGGCAAAAAAACAAAACATTTCCCTGAACCCGGGGAAGATTTCAGGGATGTGCGGCAGACTCATGTGCTGCCTGGCCTACGAATATGACTATTACGACAAAACGTCGCGGAAAATCCCCAAAATCGGGGAGAAGGTAAAGACAAAAAAAGGGGAGGGCAAAGTCATCCGCCGAAATATCCTCAAGGAAGAAATCACCGTTCGTCTCGATTCAGGAGAGGACTTTGAGACACCGGCAAGCGCTCTTGAAAAACATTTCAGACCCCACAGTGAAAAACCCAAGCCGCCGAAAACAACAAAACCACCCAAAAGGAAAAAGAAAAGGAGTAACCGGTAGTGCCATCACAGAATCCGTTTTATATCACAACACCGATCTATTATGTGAATGCTGAACCCCACATAGGCCATGCCTACACAACGATTGTAGCAGATGTGCTGAATCGCTTCCACAAGATTTCGGGAGACGAGACCTTTTTCCTTACAGGTACGGATGAGCATGGGGACAAAATTGTAGAGGCTGCCACAAACCTTGGCCAGTCTCCAAAAGCCTATGTGGACAGAATCAGCAGCATGTTCAGGGATCTCTGGCCAAAATTAGATATTTCCTACAACAAATTTATAAGGACAACGGATGAACTCCACAAGGAGACTGTAAGCCGAATTCTTACCCTGGTGAAAGACAGAGGAGACATCTACTTCAGCGAGTATGAAGGTCTTTACTGCGTGGGTTGTGAACGTTTTTATACGGAAAAAGAGCTGGTGAATGGGAAATGCCCGGATCATGACACGGAATTGAAAGTGATTCGGGAGGCCAACTATTTTTTTAGAATGAGCAAATATCAAGGGTGGCTCATCGATCACATAAAACAGAATCCGGATTTCATAAGGCCTGAAAGATACCGCAATGAAGTACTCTCATTTCTCAATGACCCATTGGAAGATCTCTGCATCTCCAGGCCGAAATCCAGGCTTACATGGGGGATTACCCTCCCCTTTGATGAGAATTTTGTAACCTATGTCTGGTTCGACGCCCTGATCAATTACGTATCTGCCATCGGCTATCCTGACGGTGATACTTTCAATAAATTCTGGCCCGTAGCCCAACACATGATTGCCAAGGACATCCTGAAACCCCATGGCATCTATTGGCCGTGCATGCTTAAATCTGCCGGGATTGAACCGTACCAGAACCTTAACGTCCACGGATTCTGGAAAATGAGCCAGGGAAAAATGTCCAAATCGTTGGGAAATGTGGTTAAACCCCTTGACCTTGTGGATGTATACGGTCTCGATGCCTTCAGGTATTTCCTCCTTCGGGACATGGTATTCGGACTTGATTCTGAATTTAACGAAGATGCCCTGGTTGCGCGCTTAAATGCGGATTTAGCCAATGATTTAGGGAATCTGGTAAGCAGAAGCCTGACCATGATGCAGAAGTACTTCAAAGGGGTCGTGCCGGAAGCCGGCCCAATGAAAGATGGTGATAAGGAGCTGAAAAAAAGCGCTCTGGTTACGATTGATGAATATGAGCGCCTGATGGTTGAACTGGGGCTTCACAAAGCGTTGATGGCTGTGTGGGAACTCATTGCAAAATTGAATAAATATATTGTTTCCATGGAACCCTGGGTCCTTGCAAAAACAGACGGACCAAGGCTCGAAACGGTTATTTATCATATCTACGAAACTTTGAGAATTATAGCCTCTCTCCTGTGGCCTTTCATGCCTGAAACATCGGAAAAGATTCAAGATCAGCTGAGCATGAAAAGGAAAGGGGTAGCACTTTCCCTTGAAGACCTGAAGGCCTGGGGCCGGGAAAAGCCTGCAGGACCGGTTACCGTGGCCCCGGCTCTTTTTCCCCGTATTGAAGACAAAAAAAAGGGTGAAAAAAAGGCCAAGCAGAAAAAGCAAAAAGCCAATAAAAAGAAAGAAGCAAGTGAGCCTGTAGACGAACAAAAGGCCTCCATTTCTTTTGAAGATTTCCAAAAAATGGATCTAAGGATCGGAACCATAAAGAACGCAGAAGAAATTCCGGGCTCCAAAAAACTCTTCAAACTGACCGTCGACCTGGATGAAGAAAGAACCGTAGTAGCCGGTCTCAAAGGACAGTATGAGAGGGAAACGTTGGTCGGGAAACAGGTTCTCCTGGTTGCAAACCTTGAACCGGTCAAGCTGATGGGAATTGAATCCTGCGGCATGGTCTTAGCAGCAGGAGACACAGAAGGGCTTCATCTGTTAACGCCCGATTCTGAGACTGTTGCGGGGAGTAAAGTAAAATAAGTTACGTCCGTCTGCCGGCCACCCACTCCAAGGCCAGGACGACCAGAAAACCGATAACCATCAAGGAGAGTCCCGCCATAAGCTCGCTATCCCAGGCGGGGGGCAATATATTGGTCTGTACGATAGGAACGGTTTTTCCGTGGCCGTCAACCAGGCTCTCCAGCGTTACCTTCCATGGCCACACCTTTCGCAGAGAACCAATCATGAGCCCCGTAAGAAGGGCCACCATGAGATCATGGTACCTGGTAAGAAGCCATGATAGGAGGCGGGAAAATACCGCGATCCCCACGCACGCCCCCGCAGCAACAACCCCTAAAATAAGGAAATTCTTATCATTGACTGCTTCAAGAACATACTGGTATTTTCCCATGAGAACCAGGATAAATGACCCCGATATACCGGGAAGAATCATGGCACATATGGCAACCGCCCCTGACACAAAAAGGAACCACAGGTCATTCGGTGTTGAAACAGGAACAAGCCCCACAAGAATATAAATTCCCACAAGCCCACAGAAGAGGGATACCCAAAGGGACGGTTTCCAGTGATCGATTCGTTTACTCACCGTCACAACGGAAGCAAGAATCAAACCCAGAAAAAAAGACCAGATCAGAACAGGTTTGTTTTCAAGAAGCCAGGCTAAAAGCTTTGAGAGCGTGAAGATGGCTGTGAGAATTCCCAATCCCAGTGAAAGAAGAAACTGCCAGGAAATCTTTTCAAAAAAAGCCTTCATTTGAAAGGTCACAAGCAGTCTTACGCTTTTAAAATCAAAGGATTTTATGGCATTGATTAATTCTTCGTAGATACCCAGAATAAAAGCCATGGTTCCACCCGACACTCCGGGAACAACATCGGAGGCCCCCATGCAGAAACCTTTTGCCGCCAGAACGACATAGTCTTTGAGAGACCTTCTTTCTGGATGTGCATCGTTTGTCTTCTCCATAAAAACCTTTCACGAAAATATAGAATTAGCCGTTAGCTATTAGCTGTTAGCTCTTCCAAGCTGACTTCTAGATCGTTCATAATCATAATCTTAATCGTAATCATACTCCTTTTAAACTATCCCACGGCTCTTCGATTATGATTACGAGTAAGATTATGAGTAAGAAAGCAACTCTAATGGCCGACATTAGGGCCAGGCCCAATGTTTGATCCGTAAAGCTAACGGCTAATAGCTAACAGCTAATTGCAAGCTTTGATTTCACGAAAAATAAAGCGTCAACAATCCCACGCCCCAGCAGTAGGGGGCAAAATAATAAAAATGTCCCTTCTTTACGATCCCCATCAGGAGCTTGAGCGCCAGAAAGCCTATGATTCCCGAAGAAACCAGCCCCAAAATCAGAGGAGCAACGCCCACTCTCTGGATGGCGTCTGCATCCAACTGCAAAACCACTGCCCCTAAAATCGCGGGAATAGCAAGCAGGAAAGAAAATCGCCCCGCCAGTTCCCTGTCAAGGCCGAGCAGGAGGGCGCATACGATCGTTGATCCGGATCTAGAGATCCCAGGCATAATAGCCAACCCCTGGGCAACCCCAATAGCCAGGGCGATAAGAGGCCCCACCCGTGTTGCAGTACAATGGGCCTTAGGAATAAACCGGGTAATACCGACAATCACCCCTGTGATAAGAAGCATAATCCCCACAACAAACAGCGACCCGAAAGCTTTTTCTATGGAGTCTTTAAAGGCCAATCCAATAATCGCTGTTGGTACGGTGCCCAGGACCACCATCATGGCAAGACGGGCGTTCGGTTTGAGGCCTTCCTTGTTTGAACCCGGGGACACAAATGACCAGAGCTCAGTGACCATATTGACCAGGTCCTTTCTAAAATAGATGCAGACGGCAATGAGGGTCCCAAGATGGAGGGATGCATCCAGAAGGATTTCCGGCTCTTTCATTCCAAGCAGATTTTCGAATATGACCAGGTGCCCTGAACTGCTCACCGGTAGAAATTCGGTAAGCCCCTGCACAATACCAAGAAAAATGGTTTCAATATTGTTCACCGGACAAATCCTCCTCTTTCTTTAGGTTGCACCTAAAAGCTGCAATTAGCAGTTAGCCGTTAGCTATTAGCACCACGATATCGGCTATTTACGGTTATATTAGGCTGGCATCAAAAATGAAAGCTTCAATATAACAAGAAAGCATTCAAATGTTTGAATCCTTTAAGCTAACGGCCAATAGCTAAAAGCTAATTGCAGCTTTTAGTTTACATCACAGCCCCAAACTGCCATGGGACAAATTCGTTATCCCCAAAGCCAAGAAGCTCACTCTTGGTCAATTTCCCAGATGCGGTATCTAATATACACCTGAAAATTTCCTCTCCCATCTCCTTTATGGTGGAAGATCCGTCTAATATCTTTCCACAATTCACGTCCATATCATCTTCCAATCGCTGATACATTCCGGTGTTTGAGGCCAGCTTGAGAGTCGGAACCGGTTTGAAACCACATACTGTCCCCCTGCCTGTAGTAAAGCAAACGAGATTGGCTCCACCCGCAATCATACCCGTTACCGATACCGTATCATATCCCGGAGTATCCATAAACACCAGGCCTCGGGCTGAAACAGGTTCGGCGTAGCCGTACACTTGCGTCAGGTTGGTGCTTCCTCCTTTCGCTGCCGCTCCCAGAGATTTTTCCAGGATCGTTGTGAGCCCACCTGCTTTGTTCCCGGGAGAGGGGTTGTTGTTGATTGTCCCACCAAGTCTGGCTGTATACGATTCCCACCAGTGAATTCGTTCAACAAGTTTTTCTCCGATTGCCTGGTCATCCGCCCTGCGAGTGAGAAGATGTTCTGCCCCATAAATTTCAGGGGTTTCACTCAAAATGGCTGTCCCGCCTTCCTGAACCAGGAGATCCACTGCAGCACCCAGAGCGGGATTGGCAGTGATTCCGGAGTAGGCATCCGAACCACCGCATTCGAGGCCCAGAACCAAATGAGCGGCTGAAACTTTTTGTCGTTCAACCGAATTCGCACCCTCAAGCATATCTGTAATCGCTTCAATTCCCCGCTTCATGGTTTCCCTTGATCCGCCTGTATCCTGAATATTCAGGACCCGGACCATGGAACCAGTTTGGATGGTTGTGTTTTCCAGAAGGCAATCCAGATTGTTAACCTCGCACCCAAGACCTACCAGGAGGATCCCGGCAAAATTCGGATTGCGCGCATATCCGGCCAGTGTACGTTGCAATAGAGAAAAGCCCTCGTGGTCATCAGCCATACCGCATCCTGACCCGTGTCCCAAGGATACAATACCGTCAACCCGAGGAAAACGATCCAAGAATTCCTTCGGAACCCCACCGGCGATCAATCTTGCCACGCCAACGGAACAGCTGACAGTAGCTAATACACCAATATAGTTCCGAGTTCCCACCCTCCCATCGTCCCGTACGATGCCGTCAAAAACGCGTCGTTCCTTTTCCGGAACGTAGCATGTTTTAACAGCATCTATTCCCATGGCATAATCGCGAAAGAAATCTCCCATCATGAGGTTCTGCGTATGCACATGTTCTCCACGCAAAATTTTCTTCGAGGCAAACCCGATAATCTGACCGTATTTCCTCACCACTTCCCCTGAATCGATGTTTCGCAATGCTATTTTGTGACCCGCAGGGATGGAATCCAAACAGGAATGGAAATCCTCCAGCGAAGTTCCGGAAGGCAGGTCTGAAATGGCAACGGCCACATTGTCTTCCGGATTCAAGTGAATAATTTGTTTGGCAATAGAATTCATTATTAAGTTCTCCAGAACCAGAAAAGCCCGTAGTCAAATCTCTGATCTACGGGCCTTCTTTTCCTATGAAAATGCTCGTCAAAAAAGCAAAGGGACAAATGCGTCTTTCAGGACCTCTTTGCCCTACTGCGCCATGTCCTGAACTTTCTTCAAAGCCCGGACCTTTACCACTCTTCGGGCCGGTTTCGCAGGAATGTCCATGGGCTCTTTTGTAAAAGGATTGATTCCCTTCCTCGCTTTTGTGGCCGGCCTCTTCCTGACTTCAAACTTCAAAAGCCCCGGCAAGGTGAATTGACCGGCAGAACGTTTTTTGACGTGACGCTCTATGACTATAGATAATTCATCAAGCACCGATGATACCTGCTTTTTGTTCAACCCGGTGTTCTCTGCAATCTCCTTCAGAATTAGGGATTTCGTCATTGGCGGCTTAATAGCGGTCATTTTTCTCTTTTTTTCTCCCTTTTTTTCGGCCATAAATAGCTCCTTTCATATGAAGATTGAAGTTTTTGTTCATCACCAGGTGCGTCAAACACAAAAAACAGTAGCAATCAAGCATAAAACCGATTATTTACAGATACATATTTTTTATAGCCCTTTATTACTCTTGTCAATACATTTCGTGAAAAACATTCATTTTTTTCAGGGGTTTTCATGCACACAGGCATGGTAAGTCATGCAGTATTTTAACGAGGTCTGTAATAAATATGGAAATGCTCTCATGAAAATTATCGAACAACGAAAAACAAACCATTTTGCGATTGCCGGATTTCTGGCGCCTTTCATATCGGGCGCCATCTTCTGCCTTCTGCTCTTAATCGCAGAAGATACCCTCCGTACGTCGCCGATCTTCCCTGTCTACCTTATTTTTATTCCTCTCACACTCCTTGTCGGCATTGTTTTCTCAATCAAATCGATTCCACTCATCGAGGAAAAGGGAGAGAAAGACTATGCCTATGCCGGTCTGGTACTCAATCTCTTTTTTCTCTCCGTGTATATCCTCTCCCTTATTTATTTCTCTTCTATCCCTAAAGCGTAGCCTGAGGGTCATTTCTAAAGTCAAAATACGTATATGTAGTGTCTCCTTTTCTAATCACCCTCACATATTGATTCATATTTTATGCTATTAAAAATGTTGTTTTTTTCTTGACATTGGAACTCTTTTTCCTCATAGTGGCAAAAAGTGGAATAAAGTGGAGAAAAGTGGCACAAAAACGTCACAAGGGTCGCCATGTTCAGAGGACGTTCAAAACATATTCTTGATGAAAAAGGAAGGCTCGCCGTTCCCTCCAGATTCAAAGAAGTACTGAAAGAAAAAGGGAATGACACCCTCGTCATCACGAACAAAGGCGAATGCCTGTGGGCAATTCCTAAAGATGCCTGGTCGGTCCTTGAGGAGAAAGTTGCTAATTTACCACTTTTTGACGAAGCAGGCATTAAATTTCTCAGGGGTTTCATTTCCTCCGCAGAAGAATGTTCTTTGAAAGGCGGAAGGATAACTATCTCCGCCAGATTACGAGAAGAAGCAGGATTGAAGAAAGAAGTTGTACTTGCCGGCCATTTAAAGAAATTTGAGATATGGGACAAAGACAAGTGGGATGAAGAATACGAAAAGGTCAGAGATATATCTCCCGAGTCCAGTCCATCTCTCCAGGAACTTCGAATTTAGGCGATTTCCTCCCAAGTTGAAACCTGTTTTACCTGGATATTAGGGGGCCGACTTGAAGTATCCTCATCAACCGGTGCTAGTACATAAAACGGTTCAATACCTGATTCATTCCCCGAATGGCGTATACGTAGATGGAACAACCGGAAACGCTGGGCACAGCGAAGAGATACTGGCACACCTGGGCGAAAATGGGCGCCTCATCTGCCTGGACAGAGATCCTGATGCCCTGAGGCTTTCAAGGGAAAGGCTGGCTCATCATAAGAAGAACGTGGAAATGGTCCAAGCCAATTTTGCCGATCTGGACAGCGTTCTTCGTGAAAAAAACATAACACATATTCATGGCGTACTGCTGGACTTGGGAATGTCATCCGGCCAGCTCGAAAATTCAGGACGAGGATTCAGTTTTAACAGGGAGGAACCCCTTGATATGCGAATGGATCCCGACAGCGAACTTACTGCCTTCCAGCTCGTTAATGAATACCCCCCCAAAGATCTTGAAACCATTTTGAAAGGTTTTGGGGAGGAGAGACGGGCAAGGCAGATTGTCAAGGCAATCGTTGCTGAACGGGAAAAAAGGCCGATCAACAATTCCTCACAACTGTCTGATCTCATCAGGCTCACATCCCCACCGTCTCTAAGATTCGGGCCCAGGCATCCTGCAACAAAAACATTTCAGGCAATCAGAATTGCAGTCAACACGGAATTGAAGAATCTTGATACTTTTCTAAGCATTATTCCTTCACTTCTTCTGCATGGCGGGAGGCTCGTGGTTTTGTCGTACCATTCCCTTGAAGACCGACGCGTCAAACAGACCATGATGAAATGGGAAAATGCCTGTACATGTCCTCCTGATTTTCCCCAGTGCGCATGCGGCAAGACCGCAGTTTTCAAACGGCTGACAAGAAAGGGTATCAAGCCCGGCCCTGAAGAAATAGCAGCAAACCCGAGAGCGCGTAGCGCCATTTTAAGGGCTGCGGAAAGGATTTCGCCATGACAAGACCCGAGAAAGTCTCAAAAATGAAAGGTGCACGAAACGCCAGCACCGGAATCCGCATTAGAAACACAAAATGCAAACGGCCTAAATTTCATCTCACAAGCAAACAGATTTTTCTGACAATCGTTATGCTCTTCCTGTTTATGGGTAGTGGTATAGGATACGTGTGGTCGAATTTCGAAAAGACACAGATAGGCTACACTCTCAGTGATCTGAAGAGGGAAGAGATGCGATTGGAGGCAAATAACAGCAAATTGAGACTGGAACTGGCTTTTTTAAAATCTCCTCAAAATCTCGAACCGAGGGCAGTGAAGCAACTTGGTTTACGGCCTCCGTCCGCCGAACAGATTATCACGTTGCCATGAAGGTAAAGGAAAAAAAATGGATACGATTTCGTATTCACCTGGTGGCAGTCTTTTTCATGACAGGATTGGCCGCGGTATTTGCCAGGGCCTATCAACTGCAGATTCTGGAACGGGATTACCTCAAGGATATTGCCGACAACGGCATTACAGGAATTACAAAGCTGCCGCCGGAGAGGGGAACTATCTATGACAGGGAAGGAAATGAACTTGCCTTGAGTGTGCAGGTCGCTTCTATTTTCGCCCATCCAAAATTGATCAAAAACAAGGAGGAAACAGCAAAACGCTTATCTGGAATCCTGAAAATGAAGAAGAGCAATGTACGCAGGATTTTGAATGACAAACGTTCTTTTGTATGGATTCAGAGGAGGATATCTTCCAGACTGGGTTCTCGTGTGAAAACTGCCGGGTTGGAAGGGATAGGCGTAACAACAGAAACCAGGCGTTACTACCCTGGAAAGGAAATTGCCGCGCACCTCATCGGTTTTTCAGGTACCGACAACCAGGGTCTTGAGGGATTAGAACAGAAATACGACACTTTCCTGCGAGGGCCGCAACAACGCCTTGTCCGTATGCGCGATGCCCTGGGAAGATCTTTCGATATGAAAACGCCCATTCCCTCGGGACAGGGAATGCATCACCTGGTACTGACCATTGACAAGCAGATTCAATACAAGGCCCAGCAGGCTCTCAAATCGGCAGTCAAAACCAGTAAAGCCAAATCTGGACAGTGCCTCATTGTTAATCCAGAAACCGGTGAAATACTGGCCTTGGCAGTGGTCCCCGAATTCAATCCCAACATATTTTCAAAATACAGTGCGAATCACTGGCGAAACCGTGTGGTAACCGACTGCTTTGAACCGGGCTCGACCATAAAGGCATTTCTTGCTTCCGCATGTCTTGAAAAAGCCGTCGTAACCCCCACCTCCATGTTTGACTGTGAGGGAGGGAAATACAAAATTGGTGGAAGGATTGTCCACGACACACATGAATATGAAGAGTTGAGTATGGCGGATATTATTGTTCATTCCAGCAATATCGGAGCTATCAAACTGGGAGAAAAACTGGGACACAAAACATTTGTTTCCTATTTGAAGAAATTCGGATTCGGAGAAAAAACGGGCATTGGGCTTTCAGGAGAAAGAAGCGGTTTTATCAGGGATTCAAAAGAAACCAAGAAGATCGGCAAGGCAACGCTCTGTTTCGGTCAGGGAATGACTGCAACATCCCTGCAGCTTGCCATGGCCATGTCCGCCATCGCCAATGGGGGAAAATTGATGCAACCTTATGTGGTCAAAAAAGTTATGGACAGAGCAGGGAATACGGTCATGGAAAATTCCCCGAAAGTAGTGCGAAGGGTCATTTCGGAAAAAACGGCCAGGAAAGTTTCCTCCATATTAGAAAATGTGACAGGCGCCGATGGAACCGCTCCAAGGGCAGCTATTTCAGGTTTCAGGGTGGCAGGAAAAACGGGGACATCCCAAAAGGTAGACCAAAAGACGAAAAGATACTCAAAAAGAAAATACGTGGCAAGTTTCGTTGGTTTTGCCCCTGCTGAAAAACCCAGGATGGTAATCATGGTTGCCATTGATGAGCCTAAAGGGCTGTACTACGGGGGAGTGGTAGCGGGTCCCGTATTCAAGGAAGTGGGGTTATGGACACTGAATCACCTCGGGGTCAACCCCCAGGCGGATTTGTCTGGGGTTGCAGATGCGAAGACGAAGCCCATAAAACTTCTGTCGAAAAACATCAAGCCCTTGAAAGAAAACAGGGAGAAAAAATCAGCAAAAACAGATCTGAATCCCTTGGAAAAAGGCCTATTGCCCGATTTCAGAGGAATGGGGATGAGAGAGGTTCTCAAACAAAGCAGGGGGCTGGGATTGAAAGTGAGCCTGAAGGGATCCGGCCTTGCAATGGAACAAAAGCCTGCAGCAGGCTCATTAATCAATCAGGCAAAAAGACTGGTTGTAAGTTTTGAGCCCCCAACTTAGTGAGATGGGTTTCAGGATCAAGGTGACAAAAAAAACGCTACAATTAAAACAACTCCTCGAAGGATACCCTGTTTCCCATGTAAGCGGGGATCTTTCCGTGGGCATTGTCGGTCTGGCCTACGATTCCCGGAGAGTCAAACCCGGTTTCCTTTTCACGGCATTGAAAGGCCACAATCTCGACGGAAGACGATTTATTGATGAGGCGGTTTCAAAAGGAGCCGTCGCAGTCGTTCAAGAAAGTTCTGGAGGACACGATGAAGGAGAACCGAAGACTGCCCACCGAGAAGGGGTTGTCCAAATCCAGGTAAAAGATGCACGGGAGGCGCTTTCTCAGCTTGCGGCCCGCTTTTACGATAATCCTTTTTCCGGAATACCCCTTATCGGCATTACAGGAACAAATGGAAAAACAACCACGAGTTATCTCCTGGAATCGATCCTCAGCAAAGCAGGAAAAAGGCCTGGAATCATTGGTACCATTAATTACAGAACCCTTGGAAGAATATGGGAAGCATCGGTCACCACCCCTGAATCCCTCGATTTGATGCGGATCATGGGGCAGATGGCATCGGAAAAAGTAACCCATATCGTCATGGAGGTTTCCTCCCATGCACTCCATCAAGGACGAGTTCGGAATTGTCCTTTTCACACGGCCATATTCACGAACCTTTCAAGGGACCACCTGGATTACCATGAGACCATGGACTCTTATTTTGCAACCAAGAGCCTCCTTTTCAAAGGGCTTTCAAAGAACATCCATGACGAGTCCGTAAGGGCGGTCATTAACTGGGATGATCCAAGGGGAAAAGAGCTTGCAGAGCTCACTAAAGTACCCATCCTGACCTATGGTCTTGGGGCAGGGTGTGATGTCACAGCGGAAGAGATTTCCATGACAGCCCAAGGGGTCACGGCAAAACTGGTCACCCCTGCAGGCCCCATTGGGATTCAATCCCCGCTGATCGGTGATTTCAATTTGTACAATATCCTGGCTGCTACGGCCGGAGCACTTTCTGTAGGAATTGCCCTGGAACATATCTCTTCCGGCATCGGTTACCTTCAGGGGGTTCCCGGGCGTCTGGAAAGAGTGGGAAACGATCATTCCCTGTCCATTATCATTGATTACGCCCACACTCCGGATGCCCTTTCAAAGTCACTGGATGCTCTCAGAAAGTTAACTGGCGGGCGACTGATTACGGTCTTTGGGTGCGGCGGAAACAGAGACCGGGGAAAAAGGTCTGAAATGGGATTTGTAGCAGGCCGAAAAAGCGATATGGTCTTTATTACATCCGACAATCCCAGGGACGAAAACCCTGCCCTGATAGCGGAGCAGATCGAAGAGGGTGTCAGGAAATCAAACGCAAAGCATTATCATCTCGACCTGGATCGCAAAAGCGCCATACGAAAAGCAGTCAAAGAAGCACACTTGGACGATATTGTTCTCATTGCCGGAAAAGGCCACGAAACCTATCAGGTTATCGCGGGCAAGAAAAAACTTTTTGACGACAGGGAGACCGCCGCAGAAGCAGCGACGCTTTTGCAGTAATGGCTTATGATGTTGGCTCATCGGATTAAGGTGATATTTTTTCAGTTGTCGAATAGGCCATGCCCAGGTGTCAGGTGTCAGGAAAAAACCTGGTCGCATTCAGCTTATTTATTAGGCTTAATAACAAATACTTATGCTTATTGTAATCAGAAAGCAGGATGTAGGTACTGAAACCTGACACCCGAAACCTGACACCCCGGTTCAGGAAAAAAAAATCTTCCCGCTAATCCGCGATAAGCCATGATGTTCACCTATTCGTATGATTCGTGTGATTCGTGGTTAAAAAAGCATCTTTTTCTAAAGAGGAACCATGCCGGCTGAATGGAATCAAATAACTGCGGGGGAGATAGCCCAGGCCACAGGCGCCACGCTTGACCGTGGAAAAGCCGACACTGTTTTCACGGGTCTGAGTACCGATTCCAGATCCGTTGGCAACGGCGAGTTGTTTATTGCACTCACAGGGGATAGATTCGACGGCCACGATTTTGTTCTCGACGTGGTGCGCAAAGGAGCCCGCGGGGTGATTGTGGAAAGAGCCTTTTTTCAATCCTCCGGGGCGGAAACCCTAAAAACCATACCTGGCGAGATGCGTTATGGTCGGGACACAAAAAACCCGGACCCTTGCATCATCGTAGTCGAGGATTCCCTGAAAGCCCTTGGTGATCTCGCAGCCTGGTGGCGCCGCCGGCACCACGCAAAGGTCATAGCAATAACGGGAAGTTCCGGAAAGACAACATCTAAAGAAATGGCGGCATCCGTTTTTGAGACAGACAACAGAACATTAAAGACCCAGGGGAATTTCAACAATCTGATAGGGCTTCCGCTTACCCTGTTAGGTCTTGAAAAACAACACGATACCCTGGTGCTGGAAATGGGGATGAACAGGCCTGGAGAGATTTCCCGCCTGACCGAGATAGCGGATCCGGATGTGGGTGTAATCCTGAATGTGGGAATGGCCCATCTCGAAGGTCTGCATTCTCTCGAAGGGATTGCCGCAGCCAAATCGGAGTTGATGGAAAAAATCCGTCCGGAAGCCCTGATGGTCCTGAACGGTGACGATGAACTCCTCATGAAAAAAGCCGCCGCCATCTCCAGGAAAAGCATCACCTTCGGTTTTGGTGACAAGAACGATGTGCGCGCCCGCAATATAGAAGCCTGCGGCATAAATGGCACCCGCTTCCAGATGGAATATGCAGGGGATTCATGGCCCGCAGAGCTAAAGGTTCCCGGAATTCACAATGTCTTGAACGCACTGGCTGCAGCTGCCGCGGGAATTGCCTTGGGCGAACGGCCCGAAAAGATCTTAGCAGGACTATCTAGCTTTAAGGGAATAAAAGGCCGGTTCGGAATCGTGAAACTCAAAGGGGACATTTTCCTTGTTGACGATACCTATAATGCCAATCCATCTTCTCTGAAAGCAGCGATAGAAACCGTGAAAACTTTGAGCACGGAAGGAAGGCGGCTCATCGTGGGGCTTGGCGATATGCTTGAACTGGGAAGCGCAGCGGTCCAGTCCCACAAGAATGCGGGCGAACTGGTGGCGAAGGCCGGCACGGCACATTTTTTCGCCATGGGGGAACATGCTCCGGAAATGGAACAGGGAGCACTCGCAGCAGGAATGCCTCCAGAAAGGATAAGGATTGTTCAAGATTGCCGAGAAATGGCTGAAAAGATCATGGAAAAAATGGATGACCGGGATGTTATTTTTTTGAAAGGTTCGAGAAGGATGGGGCTTGAGAGAGTTTCCGAAGCAATCAAAAAACACCTAAGAGATGCAATCAGCCGTTAGCCGCATGAAATCGAATAGTTCCATAAATCTCAACGATTGATGGTACCGAAAAAAAGTGATTACTACGGCCGAGCACCGCATTCCCACGCTGGAGCATGGGAACGAGGGATCCCCTTGAACCATTGAACTTTGAACCCTGAACCGAAACAAAGTTTCACAGGACATCGATGAAAGAAACAAAGAAAATTCTCGTGGTTGATGATGAGCTTGGCATCAGGATACTCCTTTCCGAAGTACTGTCCAGCAGGGGATTCCAGGTGAGTTTGGCGAGAGATGGAATGGAATCCCTGGAAAAGCTGGAAAAAGATCATTTCGACCTTGTCGTCACGGATATCAATATGCCCAGACTGGATGGGGTCGACATGTTAAAAGCCATGAAACAAAATGGTCGAACAGAAAAAGTGATTGTTATGACGGGAGATGTATCCGATACGAGATTAGAGGACCCTGAAATGTATCGAGTAGAGTCACAAATCTATAAACCGTTCGGATTGGCAGCTTTTTTAAATACGGTAGACACACTAACCACCTGACATCGGAGAAGGGTACTAATACAGTAATGCTATTTAAGCTCATATACTTCTTCCATATCGACCTGTCCTGGCTGAACGTATTCAGATATATCACGTTCAGAACCATACTTTCGAGCCTGACAGCATTGATGATATGTTTCTTGCTAGGCGGGTGGACCATCAGAAAACTCAGGAATTTACAAATCGGACAACAGATCCGGGATGACGGTCCTCCCAGCCATCAAATAAAATCAGGAACCCCCACCATGGGAGGATGTCTCATTCTGCCTGCGGTTCTCCTGTCCACGCTTTTCTGGGCAGAGCTGTCTAACGTTTATATTTGGACTGCCATATTTGCCCTCGTATTTTTTGGCGGAATCGGATTTACGGATGACTATTTGAAGATATCCAAGAAAAACAGTCGAGGGCTGAGTGCAAGGTCCAAATTATTGTTACAGACCGTGGGTGCTTTCACAGCAGCTATCATCATTTATTGCCAGCCCGGGTTTGATTCCCTCTTGAACGTACCGTTTTTCAAACAGGCTGCACCTGATCTCGGTCTTTTTTACATCCCGTTCGCAGCCTTCATTATCGTGGGGACATCAAACGCAGTCAACCTGACGGACGGACTGGATGGACTCGCCATCAGTCCCGCGATTGTCGCTTTCGGAAGTTACCTCATCTTCGCCTATTTAGCCGGCCATGTGAAGATCGCTTCCTACTTGCAGATTCCATACCTTCCCGGTGCCGGCGAACTCTGCATCCTGTGCGGAGCGCTTGTTGGAGCTGGATTAGGGTTCCTTTGGTACAACGCCTACCCTGCGGAAATTTTCATGGGGGATGTGGGGTCTCTTCCCCTTGGCGCAGTACTGGGAACGGTCGCAGTAATGACCAAGCAGGAAATCCTGCTCATCCTGGTGGGAGGTCTTTTTGTTTTTGAAGCACTGTCGGTCATTTTCCAGGTATCCTATTTTAAATTGACCGGGGGTCAGAGAATTTTTCGCATGGCTCCTATTCATCATCATTTTGAAATGAAAGGCTGGTCTGAACCAAAGGTAATCGTAAGATTTTGGATCATCGCAATCATTCTGGCCCTCATGTCCATCAGCACCCTAAAACTCAGGTAAGCCCCGATGCAGATGCGAAATGACATAACAGAGAAAAACGACGAAACACCATCGGATGGGGGGATGGCCGGCAAAAAGATACTGGTCGTGGGCCTGGGAATTTCAGGGCTCTGGTCTTCACTTTGCCTTGCCGGCAAGGGCGCCGGGGTAACGGTCACGGAGGAACGAGAGAGGGAAGATATTGACCCTGAAGTCCTGAGCATCTTGGCAAATTCCGGTGTTCTTGTGGAAAGTGGGGGGCATCAGCTTGAAAGCTTTTTGCACGCGGACATGATCGTGTTAAGTCCCGGCGTTCCCCATGACACACCCCTCATTCAATCGGCTGCCACAAAAGGCATCCCGGTAATCGGTGAAATGGAGTTGGCGGCGCGTTTCATCAAAATCCCGATCATCGCTGTAACAGGAACCAATGGCAAATCATCCGTCACCACCTTGATCGGGAACATGCTTGAAAAGGCGGGGAAACAGGTCTTTGCGGGAGGCAACCTGGGAATCCCCCTGGCCGCCTATGTTGCACGCAATGAAAAGGCGGATGCCATCGTTGCGGAGGTAAGCAGCTTTCAACTGGATACCATGGTTTCCTTTTGCCCGGAAGTTTCCATCATACTGAATATTTCCCCCGACCACCTGGACAGGTACAAGGAATATGAAGACTATGTCCGGTCAAAACTGCGCATATTTGAAAATCAGGGAAGCGGTCATTATACCATCGTAAACGATAATGACCCCGTTCTACACCTGACCGAAGCGCCTTCTCCCGTAACCATGCTCCGTTACGGTCTGGAAAAAATGGGAGGAAGACATGCCTTTCTCGATCAAAATGCCATCCAAGCGCAACTGGAGGGATCCAAACCCTGTTCTTTTTCTCTGGAGCATTTTTCCCTGCCGGGCGCCCATAACATGGAGAATCTGATGGCGGTGGTACTTGCAGGCTTGGCGTTGCAGGTAGATCCGGAAATCATTCAACAAACCATAAACGAATTCAAGGGATTACCCCACCGGTTACAAATGGTGGAAGAGATACACGGAATTTCTTTTTTCAATGATTCCAAAGCAACCAATATCGATGCCGCAATCAGGGCTATCAGGAGTTTTGATCGCCCAATCATCCTTATTGCGGGGGGAAGGCATAAAGGCGCGGACTACGATCCCCTGGTAGAGGCCGCAAAACCGAATGTGAAACATGCAATTTTTATGGGAGAGTCCGGCGACATACTCGCAAATGCTTTCGAAGGACATATCCCTTTTTCCTTGGTCGAAGACATGAAATCGGCAGTGACCAAAGCCCTTTCAAAAGCGGCAAAGGGAGACGCCATACTCCTTGCCCCGGCTTGCTCCAGTTTTGACATGTATTCCAGTTACGGGCACCGGGGAAAAACCTTTAACAGCGCTGTACGAGACTTGGCTCATGGCTGAGAAAGCTTCAACCGATTCGGGGTACAATTATCTGATCCTGGTCCCCACCATGCTGTTAATCTGCCTGGGGCTGGTCATGATTTACAGTGCAAGTTCAAATCTGGGACAGCTTCGTCTCGGAGATGGGTATTTCTATCTGAAAAGGCAGACCATCTTTTGCATTATCGGGATCGCAGTCATGTTTACAACAAGATACATCCCCCATACGCTGTATTCGAAATTTGTGTATCCCCTTCTGCTCATCAGTGTCGGCCTCCTGGGGCTTCTGTTTATTCCAGCTCTGAGCCGAGAAATAGGAGGCGCCCACCGGTGGTTGAACCTGGGATTACTGACCTTTCAACCGTCCGAACTGGTTAAGTTCTCTCTGGCGGTTTATATGGCCTATTCCATGTCGAAGAAGAGTGCTGAAATGGCATCTTTTTCAAAAGGAGTGCTGCCCCACCTGTTGATTGCAGGCATATTGATGCTGCTGATTCTGCTTCAACCTGATCTTGGCACTACGGTTATTATCGGTTTGTGGATGCTGATTGCCCTCTTCGTGGGCGGCGTGAGAATTTTCCATATTTCTTCTATTTTTCTTCTTTGTTCTCCCCTGGTGATATGGCTGATAACCAGTGCCGACTACAGGATGAAAAGATGGTTGGCCTTCATAGACCCATGGGAAGACCCCACAGGCAAAGGATTCCAGATCGTCCATTCCTTCATGGCCTTCGGGTCGGGAGGGATCTTTGGCGCAGGCCTTGGGAACAGTAAACAAAAGCTCTTTTATCTGCCGGAGTCCCACACGGACTTTGTCCTGTCCATCACGGGCGAAGAACTGGGGCTTTTAGGGGTGGCTTCCATCATCATTCTTTTCGGCACATTAATTATGGGAGGCATTCGGGTCGCACTGAAGGCGCGGGATCTTTACAGCACGTATCTTGCCCTCGGAATTACCAGCTTCTTAGGACTGCAAGTCGTAATCAACATGGCGGTGGTCATGGGCCTGCTTCCTACCAAGGGCTTGACCCTTCCGCTCATAAGCTACGGTGGGTCATCCCTGGTCATGACGCTCCTGAGTATAGGCGTTCTCTTGAATATCTCTGCAAAGAGCTGAGATGCGAAAATGAAACAGAAGTCGGAATACCGAATCATCATTGCAGGAGGAGGAACTGGCGGCCACCTGTTCCCCGGAATCGCAGTAGCGAGAGAAATACAGTCAAGGCACCGGAATACTGAAGTTCTTTTTGTGGCAGGGCGGAAAAGAATGGAGACAGGAATTTTGTCAACCTATCAATTTCAGACGGAATTTATTGATGTAAAGGGACTCAAAGGCCAGGGATGGAAACAAGGGCTTCAAGTCCTGGCTCGAATTCCCAAAAGCATCATGCAGTCGGTCTCCATAATCAGGCGTTTTTCTCCTTCGGTTGTTCTGGGAGTCGGAGGATATTCTTCCGGACCGTTTTGCCTGACCGCCAGGGGAATGGGAATTCCAACGGCCATTCATGAACAAAATTCCTACCCCGGCCTCACAAATCGAATGCTCACAAGGATAGTCGATCGCACCTTTATCTCTTTTGAAACATGTGAGCCCTATTTAAAGACGAAAAAGAAGGTGCTCACAGGCAATCCGGTACGTGAAGAACTCATCCGGGAGAATGCGAACAGGCCTCAAAACGAAGACTTCTCCGTACTGGTTGTTGGTGGCAGCCAGGGCGCAAGGGCAATAAATGAGGCGTTTGTAGAGACCTTGGTCCAATGGAAAGACGCAGGGAAAAAGATTCGGGTAACCCACCAGACCGGTCAGGCCGACTATGAAAGGGTTCAAACAGATTACACAAACAAGGGTCTTTCGGGGAAAGTGGCCCCGTTTATCAAAGCGATGGCAGAAGCATACGGATCTGCAGACATGGTTGTCGGCCGAGCGGGGGCAACAACCATCTTTGAACTGGCAGCATTAGGAAAGCCTTCCGTGCTGATTCCTTACCCTTTTGCGGCAAACAACCACCAGGAAACAAATGCGAATGCCCTGTTCAACACTGGCGGCGCGGAAATGATCCACCAGAAAGACCTGAACGGAGAGAGCCTCAGTAGAGTCCTTATGAAATACATGAATAACAGGGCTGCGCTTAAAAAAATGGGAGAAAGGGCCCGCCGCATATACCGCCCGGACGCTGCAAAAAAAATTGTCGATGAGCTGGAGGCTATCAGGCTATGAAGCAATTCGGAAAAGCAAAACAAATTCATTTCATAGGGATCGGGGGCATCGGCATGAGTGGCATTGCTGAACTGCTGATCAACCTGGGATATGAAGTCAGCGGTTCAGATCTCAAAGATACGGCTGTAACCAGAAGGCTTACGGAACTCGGAGGCACTTTATTCAAGGGGCACCGGGCGGAACAGGTGGAAGGCGCAGACGTTGTCGTCTATTCTTCAGCCGTGAAAGAGACCAATCCCGAGGTAATAGAAGCGAAGGCTCGATTCATCCCGGTCATACCGAGAGCGGAAATGTTGGCTGAATTAATGCGTCTCAAATATGGCGTAGCCATTGCGGGGGCCCATGGAAAAACAACCACCACGTCGATGGTAGCGTCCATCCTGACCGGAGGCAGTATGGACCCAACCGTTGTCATTGGCGGGAGGTTGGATATCTGGGGTGGATCAAACGCCAAACTTGGACAGGGAGAAATTCTGGTTGCCGAAGCCGATGAAAGTGACGGCTCATTTCTTGCGCTGTCTCCCACCATTGCGGTCGTAACCAATATAGATCTCGAACATCTGGATCATTACGGGAGCATGGACGCAATCCGGACGACATTCATCAATTTCATTAACAAAGTTCCGTTTTACGGGGTTTCAGTATTGTGTCTTGACAACGAAGAAATCCAGGGAATAATTCCCCATCTCAAAAAACGATACATTACCTACGGCATGAGTTCACAAGCGGATCTGAGAGGAAAAGACCTCATAAAAGAAAAAGAAGGAACCAGCTTTGAGATTACCCTACATGGAGATTCCCTTGGCAGAGTTTCCGTGGGAATGCCGGGAGAGCACAATGTTTTGAACGCCCTTGCCGCTACAGCGGTCGGTCTTGAGCTGGATCTGGAAATGGAAATAATCAGAAAAGGACTCAAGGCATTAGGAGGGCTTGCAAGGCGTTTTCAAGTAAAGGGGGAAAGAGAAGGGGTACTGTTCCTTGACGACTACGGTCATCACCCCACCGAAATCGCAGCCACGTTGAAAACCGTGAAAGAATGCTGGCCGGAAAGGCGGTTGATGGTCGCTTTCCAGCCGCACAGATTTACACGTACAAAAACGCTTTTGGACCGTTTTGCCATCAGTTTCAACGATGCGGATGTCTTGCTGGTAGCCCCCATATTTCCCGCAGGAGAGCAGCCGATTGAAAACATCAATGCAGAGAACCTTGTACAGGAAATAAGGAATCACGGCCACAAGGAAGTCTTCTCTTTTTCCGGAGAGGCCGCAATGGAAAAAGCTATTCTGGAATGGTTCAGGCCGGGGGATCTCCTGCTAACGTTAGGAGCCGGAAATATTTATCAGATGGGTACCCGGATTCTGGACACACCAGGGAAGATCTGTACCGGTACCTGAACATGAATGACGAGCAAAAAAAACAACTGCTTCACATGTTCAAAAGCAGGGTCTCCTTTGACCACGCCATGGCCCGGTGCACCACTTTCAGAACCGGGGCTGAAGCAGATGCGTTTATGGAAGTCCTTGAAGAGGAAGAACTCTGTATGCTCATACCCTGGGTTTTAAAAGAAAGTCTCCCATACATGGTAATCGGCAAGGGCAGCAACTTGCTTGTGAAGGATGGTGGGTTTAGAGGAATCGTTGTTCGTCTTGGCGGAAAGCTCTCTGAATTGGGGTTTGACGACAGCCGGAAAACTCGCGTTCTTGCAGGAGCGGGTCTTTCCATCAAGGATTTCCTTTTGTGGTGCAAAGTCCAGGGTCTTGCCGGTATGGAATTCCTTGCCGGTATTCCGGGAACTCTGGGGGGCGCCCTGTTTATGAACGCCGGCGCCTTTGGGGAGGAAATCTGTGAGCATGTAGGTATAATTCATATGGTCACACCCACGGGATTGAAGAAACATCTAACAAAGGTTGAACTGAGGTTCTCCTATCGCAAGCTGGAAATTGAAACGGGAGACATCATAACCCGCATCTGTTTTCAAATGGAAAAAGGATCTAAAAAAGAGATTTCACAACGCATGGCAGGTTTTCTCAAACAAAGACGGGAAACCCAGCCTCTGGAATTTCCCAGCGCAGGTTCCGTATTCAAGAATCCTCCAGGGGATTTTGCAGGCAGTCTCATTGAAAAAGCAGGCTTGAAGGGAACTCGCAGGGGCGGTGCCATGATCTCAGAAAAACATGCCAATTTCATTGTGAATACGGGCGGGGCAAACTCAAAAGAGATTCTTTCACTAATCGACCTGGCTCAAAGAAAGGTGAAAGAGGATTTTGGGGTCAAACTGGAGTTGGAAATCCAGGTAGTCGGTGAGTAAACAGAGGCGTCACCCAAAAAAGAGCAATTAACGGTCAGTTATAAGCTAACTGCTAAAAGCTAACAACTAAAGGCTAATTTCCTTGAAAAGCAAGACAGACAAAAACAAGGATAAGAAAGGAAGACTCTCTTCTGCTCTGGGAGTGATTCATAGTGCAGGATCTGTACTACTGAAGATCTTCATGCTTGTCCTATTCGTCGCTGTAATCAGCTTTTCATTTTTGTCGCTCTACCAGTACCTGCTTTCATCTCCTTATATGCGCCTGGAAGAGGTAAAAATTACAGGGATCGAAGAAAAAATCATGGCCGAATTAAAAAAAACCCACAATCTCAATGCAGATCAGAGTCTTCTTGGAATCAATCTCAACGAGCTCAACAGAGAGATAGAAAAACATCCCTGGATACGATCTGTCAGGCTGGAAAGAAGGTTTCCCAACACCCTGATCGTGGAAGTAGAAAGGCAGGAACCCCTTGCCATGGTCGTCATGGAACAGATGCACTACATGAACAGATACGGGGAGATTTTCAAAAAAGTCGAGGGGCAGGACCCTATTGATCTTCCCGTAATAACCGGCATCCCGAAAGACACGATAAAATCTCGGGAACTGCTGAAAAATGCCGTCCATGTAATGGAAATTCTGGAAGCAGAAGCCGAGCCCTGGTCTCTGAACCAGGTCTCCGAGATCCATGTGAGAAACAACGATGAGATGTCACTCTACTTCAATCATCTCAAGGCTGAAGTCAGATTCAAATGGCATCATCTCGCAGGAAAATTAGATGGCCTGCGAAAGGTCTCTAAACATCTTGCAAAAACGGGAAAGATAGAACAAATCAACCGTATCGACCTGAATTATGGGGATGGGGCGGTTGTTTCTTTTAAGAATAGTTAAGAGTAAAAGAAAGGGGAAAAAAGACAATGGCCGAGCAAATCATCGTAGGCCTCGACATAGGAACCACCAAAATCTGCGCCGTGGTAGGAAATGTGTTTCAGGATGGAGTAGAGATCATTGGCATGGGCAGCCATCCTTCAGAGGGTTTGAGAAAAGGGGTTGTCATCAATATCGAAAACACGGTCAACTCCATCAAAGAGGCCATTGAAGAAGCTGAGACCATGGCCGGTTGCGAAATCAGCTCAGTGTATGCGGGCATTGCGGGTGGACACATCAAAGGCTTTAACACCCTCGGAGTCCTTGATCTCAAAGAAAGGGAAGTCACCAAAAAAGATATCGCCCGCGTGATAGAAGTGGCGAGCGCAGTGGCCATTCCCATGGACAGAGAAGTTATCCATACCCTCGTCCAGGAGTTTATCGTCGATGACCAGGACGGTATCATAGACCCACTAGGAATGGCCGGGGTTCGCCTGGAAGCAAAGGTACATATCGTCACGGGAGCGGTAACATCCGCACAAAATATCATTAAGTGCGCCAACAGGGCAGGACTGGATGTGTATGATATTGTCCTGGAGTCACTTGCCTCCAGCGAGGCGGTATTAGCGAAAGAAGAGCGAAATCTCGGAACCGCGTTGATTGACTTTGGGGGTGGAACCACGGATCTCGCCCTTCTCTCAAGAGGGGTGATTAAACATACATCCGTACTGGCCCTTGGCGGAGACAACCTGACCTACGACATTGCCGTGGGCCTCAGAACACCGCAGATAGAAGCAGAAAAGATCAAGATCAAATACGGTTGTGCGCTCTCCTCCATGATCGGAAAGGATGAAACAATAGAAGTCCCCGGGGTCGGAAACAGAAAACCAAGAATTTTATCACGAGAGATCCTGGGGGAAATTCTTGAACCGAGAATTGAAGAGATTTTTTCTCTCATATACAGCGAATTGATCAGTTCAGGGTATGTGGAAATGGCAAGCTCAGGGGTTGTGGTTACAGGGGGATCTGCGGAACTTCCGGGAATAAGCGATATGGCGGAACAGATCTTTAATGCTCCGGCTCGAATAGGCTACCCGCAGGGAATAACCGGGCTCACCGAACTTGTCAACCAGCCCATGTATGCAACAGCGGTAGGTCTTGTCCTCCACGGGGCCAAGTCCATGGAAAAGAAAAAGAAATTCAGGATAAGGGATACCAATATATTCCATCTTGTGATGTCAAGGATGAAAAAATGGTTTCGGGAAATTGTTTAATTAGAAAAAGCCGTTAGCGATTAGCCCTAAGCCATTAGTTCTTACAATATCAGATAGTTACGGTGAAGTAAGTTAACACAAGAGATGAAAAGATCGGCATCCTTCATCCATAAGTTTACACTTTTCTTGGAAATGGGGTATGTTTTCTGGTTGAAAATCGGATGCTCAAACTGGAAATCCGAAACTGGAAATTGGATAACACATCCGAATTAATGTGTCTTTTTCTAATTTCCAATTTCCAGTTTCCAATTTCTCTGCGAAAACGCGAAATAACGAAAGTGTAAACTACTTTTTGGCTTAAATGAAGGATGCCAAAAAATCAATAGAAAACGTCATTTGAGTTCCTGTAATTTTTAAGCTAACGGCTAATTGCTAAAAGCTAATTACAGCATTTCGGTTTAAAGGTTAAACAACAAACATCAGGGGATTGTTTGAAAAAAGCAGAAAGGGGGAACCATGAAATTTGAGTTTGTGGATGAAGGGGCAGAAAAAGGGGGATACAATGCGAGAATCAAAGTTCTGGGTATCGGAGGTGCGGGCAACAATGCCATCAATAATATGATCAATTCCAATTTAAGGGGCGTTGAGTTTCTCGTAGCCAACACGGATTGTCAGGACCTGGAGCGTTCCTGTTGTTCGAACAAAATCCAGCTTGGCCCCGCCGTTACAATGGGACTGGGAGCTGGCGCGGATCCGGAAATCGGTAGAAATTCGGCAGAGGAAAGCATCAGTGAGGTGAGAGAAGCGATCATGCATTCCGATATGGTATTTCTTGCTGCGGGAATGGGAGGCGGAACAGGAACAGGGGCCTCTCCCGTTGCAGCTCGTGAATGCAAGGAAAGCGGTGCACTGACCGTGGCAGTGGTAACCAAGCCGTTTGAATTTGAAGGAAAAACCAGGATGAAAAGAGCCATGGAAGGGATTGAAGCCCTGAAAGAAGTAGTGGACAGCCTGATCATCATTCCCAATGAACGGCTGAAAACTCTGGGAGAAAAAGCCACCCCATTCATGGAACTTTTCACAAAAGCGGATGATGTACTGCTGCAGGCGGTAAAGGGTATCTCCGATCTGATCATTAACCGGGGCTATATTAACCTGGATTTTGCCGATGTGAAAAACGTCATGAAGAAAAATGGCTCAGCCCTCATGGGGATGGGAAAAGCAACCGGCGAAGGCAGGGCCTGTGAAGCCGCACAGATTGCCATCAACAGTCCACTGCTTGAAGACATTTCCATTGAAGGAGCCAAAGGCCTGCTCATTAATGTGTCCGGACCTTCGGATATGACATGGGACGAAGTGGACGAAGCATGCAATTACATAAAAAATGAAGTCAACGATAATGCGGAAGTCTTTTTCGGCATGGCCTTCGATGAAAATCTTAAGGATGAAGTGCAGATCACGGTCATTGCCACTGGAATTGACAGCCCGAACGAAAAGCCACTTGATTCCAGAGGGCTCCCCTTATTTGGAAGTAGAACAATGGATCGAGTCCGAAATACCCAAAAAGTAGTGAACCTCAGACCGGCCACCACAGAGGAACTCCAGGCCGATTGGACCGTCAGAAGAGATGGCATCGACCTTGATACGCCTACCTGGCAGAGGGACAAGGTCGATCTTTCAGACAACCTGGGCAACGATGCAGAAAAGAAGTCAAAAAAAGGTTTTCTGGACAGGTTCAAGTTCAAGGAAGCCTTGGATTATCCCACGTTCCTGAGAGTAAAACCGGATTAACAAGGGGCTGGAACTGAAGACGTGTCTAAAAATATCATCTCTCTTTATCGTAACAAACTGGCCAGGGAAGAGGGGACTATTATCAAGGATTGGGGAGGGAAAGTCACTGTTGCCCTCGTATACCCCAATTATTACCGCCTTGGTATGTCCAACCTGGGGTTCCAGATTGTTTACGGGCTTTTCAACAAGAATCCTGCTGTTGTTGCGGAGCGGTTTTTCCTTCCCGAAGGTATGGAGATGTCTCTCTATCTTCAATCGGGAAAACCGCTTCTTTCGCTGGAAACCCAGCGCCCCCTTCAAGACTTTGACCTGGTTGCATTTTCTCTTTCTTTTGAAAATGATTTCCCCAATATCCTTCAAATACTGGAATTGGGGAAAATCCCCCTGATATCTGAAGAAAGAGGAAACAGGCACCCCCTCATTATGGCGGGGGGAATTACCACTTTCATGAACCCCGAACCGCTGGCCTCGTTCATGGACCTGTTCCTGCTTGGTGAAGCAGAGACCTGTCTCGGGGAATTCCTGGCTTCCATTCTTGGATTCACAACAGCGATGTCCAAAGAAGAAATGCTCCTTTATCTTGCCCGAAATGTTCCCGGTGTTTATATCCCTTCCTTCTATCAGATTGAATACAACAGGGACGGAACAATTGAAAGTTTTGTTCCAAAAATCGAGGGGATCCCTGAAAAAATACGTATCACAACTTCTGCAGAGGCAGGCTTTTCAGATAACAACAAGCCTGTCTCCTCCATTATAACTCCCGAAACGGAATTTGGCGATAAGGTGATAATAGAACTTGGCAGAGGGTGTGGACACTCCTGCCGTTTCTGCGCAGCAGGGTATGTTTACAGGCCCCCAAGAATCTATGATGATTCGAAGCTGCGCACATGCATCCAGGATTCGCTTGACAAAGGAAAACCGTTGGGGTTACTGAGTGCGGCCGTATCCGATGTCCCCGGAATCAATGACCTGATGACCATGATCGTGAATGCCGGTTGCCGGTTTTCCGTATCTTCCTTGAGGGCGGAATCCCTTACACGGGCACTACTTGAAAACCTGAGAGAAACGGGACAGAATATTGTCACCATAGCTCCCGAAGCAGGCACGGAAAGATTACGAAGGACCATCAACAAGCATCTTACAGAAAGCCAGATAACCGAATCGGTCCGACTGATATCCGGAATCGGTGGTTTTTCTTTAAAACTCTATTTCCTTGTGGGACTACCCACCGAAACACAAGAGGACATGGCAGGAATCGTGACCCTTGTGAAGCTCATAAAACATCATATGGTCAAGGAATCGGCATCACGGGGAACCATCGGGCAGATCAAAATGAGCGTCAATTGCTTTGTGCCCAAACCCTTTACCCCGTTTCAGTGGTTTCCCATGGAGCAATTGAAAAGCCTCAAGGAAAAACAGAAATGGCTCAAGAAGTCGTTTTCAAAGGTAGGGGGAATAAAGGTGAATTCCGATGTCCCCAAATGGGCCTATGTGCAGACGCTCCTCTCCATGGGAGACAGGCGGGTTGGCGCCATTCTACTCCAAACCCACAGATTTAATGGGAACTGGTCAAAAGCCTTCCGGTTTTCAGATGTGAACCCCGATTTCTTCGTATACCGACCCAGGGACCTCAATGAAATCCTTCCCTGGGATTTTATAGACCATGGCATTCGAAAACATCACTTGAAAAAGGAATACATGCTGGCACGAGAAGCAAGGGAATCGAAGGAATGCAACGTGGGGGACTGTTTCCGTTGCGGAGTATGTGGGGATAAAGGATAATGTCGTAGATCCCGCGTGCAGTTTGCGGGGCTGGAATAAAAAAAGATAATGCTGGGATAAAAGACAATGCTGGTATACTGGAATAAAAAATAATGCTGGAATAACTGATAATGCTGGGATAAAAAAAGCTAATGTCGTAGATCCCGCGTGCAGTTTGCGGGGCTGGAATAAACAAATATGCTGGAATATCGAAGATCCAGTCTTTAGAGGGACTGCGTTACCCTTCAATTTTTTTGGCACCTC
>CAYOWC010000017.1:0-1623 GCA_964407525.1 uncultured Desulfobacteraceae bacterium
CCGCTTGAATCGTAAAATTCCCAATTTTGATTTTGCTTTTCATTTCAAAAAGATTCTATCCTTAATTAACAATAGGTTAGCAAATTTTTAACTATCCCGAATTAACATCTTTGAGCCTTTTGCGCTTTTTTGCGGCCATTCGGAATTCATGGCTCATGGTGAGAAAGTGTAAGGCGTAAAACTTAAAAGTTTCACCTAAGAGATTTAACGCGAGCTTCCGTATCCTGAATTTTGCACGGACAACACACTGATCTAACCTGTTCACAAAGTGTTCAAAAGAGTATAGCAACGGAAATGGAAAGTCAAGGAACGCGTATTTTACCCTATAGGCATACGATGCCAAAATAACCTTGTTTAAAGTAGAGATAAGTTATAGAATGAAAAGAGAAAGAGGAGTCATGGGTAATGTTCCGTTTGAAAAGGATTCCATCTATTTCCCGGAGGGGGAACTGAAAATGGCAAAAAAATCGATCACCAAAACCGTTGAGGAAATTAACCGGAAAATCAAACAAGGCAAAGCCGTCGTCATTACAGCTGCCGAGATGGTGGATGCGGTAAAAAGATTAGGTCCTGAAAAGGCGGCATCAGAAATTGATGTGGTGACTACGGGGACATTTTCGCCCATGTGTTCTTCAGGAGCATTTATCAACTTCGGACACACGAAACCCACAATCAAAGCCGCTCGCGTCTGGTTGAACGGAGTTCCTTCCTATGCCGGACTGGCTGCCGTAGACACATACATTGGGGCAACTGAATCTACCGAGGATGACCCGCTGAACAGGGTTCATCCGGGCCAGTTCAAATATGGCGGAGGGCACGTAATCCATGATTTGATAGCAGGAAAAAAGGTAGAACTGAAGGCCACCGCCTATGGAACGGATTGTTATCCCAAACGCCAGGTAAAGAAAAAAATCACGATTGGGGATCTCCCCTATGCGGAACTCCTAAATCCGAGGAATGCCTACCAGAACTATAACTGCGCGGTAAATCTGTCCCATAAAACCATATACACCTATATGGGCGTAATGAAGCCAAACGCGGGCAATGCAAACTATGCCACGTCCGGTCAGTTAAGTCCTCTTTTCAACGATCCCTACTATCAAACCATGGGATTAGGGACACGGATTTTCATCGGGGGCGCCAAAGGGCACATTATTGGTCCCGGCACCCAGCACAACCCCAACGTAAAAAGAGACAAAAACGGCATTCCACAGAGTGCCGCCGGAACCCTTATGGTCAAAGGAAATATGAAGGAAATGGATCCCCGGTGGGTAGTGGGTATCAGCATGCTGGGTTACGGCTGCTCCCTCTCTGTGGGGATAGGAGTACCAATCCCGATCCTCAACGCCGAAATCGCCGCCTATACGGGAATATCAGACGAGGACATACATACCCAGATTGTTGATTATGGCATTGCCTATCCAAAAGGGAATGCCGCGAGTTTAGGCAGGGTAAGCTATGCAGAACTCAAGAGCGGGACAATCGATTTCATGGGAGAAAAAGTTCCCACTGTTCCCATCTCTTCCTATGTGCGGGCGCTTGAAATCGCGAATATTTTGAAGGGATGGATAGAAAAAGGCGAGTTTTTGTTGTCACAGCCTGTGGATATGATTCCCGGGCCGG
>CAYOWC010000017.1:1723-24170 GCA_964407525.1 uncultured Desulfobacteraceae bacterium
AACCATGTCAGGTTCTCCTCCTTTTCGCGAGAAGAACCTGACGACATGCTTCACTGATCAGGCTTCCAATTTACTCAACAAGTCAGCAGAGACTTCATTCAAAGCAGGCGCTCCATCCAGATCAATAATTTTCGGAACACCGTTGTTTTCTGCGGAGACTTTCCTAAAATAAATGACTCCGGCCATCGTGCCGGTCTCCTCATCGTAATAAATGTTGTGGCGCTGGTCGATGGCGGCTTCATCCTGATCGTCCGACCTTGTCTTCAGATCTCCTCCGCATACCCGGCACTTATCACCATTGGGCTTAATGGCATCAATAAAAATATTGTTGGGGTGATTATTGTCGTTAACGCAGAGCCTTCTGCCCATAATACGGTCTTTGGCAATCTGTCTGTCTAATGCCATTTCAATCACGATATCCAGCGTAATGCCTTCTTTTTTGAGGGCTTTGTCCAGTTCTTCCGCCTGGGTCAGGTTTCTCGGAAAACCATCCAGAAGCCATCCCTTGACACAATCATCGGCCTTCAGGCGGTCAAGTATCATGGGAATCGTAATATTATCAGGAACCAGTTCCCCCCGGTCAATATACCCTTTGGCTTCTTTGCCAAGGTCCGTGCCACCTGAGATATTCTCTCTGAAAATTACGCCTGTTTCAATATGCGGGATTCCGAATTTATCTTTCACTATAGAACCCTGCGTACCCTTGCCGCTGCCATTTGGTCCAAAAAACAGTATTTTCATATTTCGCTCTCCTTAAAAAGTGAATCTTTGTGACCCAAAAGAAGCAATTAGCCGTTAGCTGTTAGCTACCAGATGCATGATTTCAAAAGTTTGCCGTAAAATACGGTAGCACCAAAGAACAAAAGCTTAAATCGGCACAAAGTCATAAAAACGATTGCCGTCTTCAAGCTGACGGCTAATGGCTAAAAGCTAATTGCAGATTTCAAGTGTAAAAATATTTTAAAATGGGGGATCTTGTCAAGGGTAAAGCTACCCCTTCTTCTCTTCCTTTTCCTTCACAAGGAGTTTCTGCAGATCCATTATGAAGGAATCGTGGCGCCATTTGGGAACCACAAAAACCCATGGTCGCAAACGTTCATTCTCCTGCGTTGCCATGGCGGCGGCATCAAGCCGACCAACCTCTCCCTGTTTATCGGTCTCAGCCTCATCACCCTTTCCCCTTTTATCTCCACCTTCCGGGACTGGTTTTTCCCAGCCCACATCTATCCTCAAGGTACAGGGCCCCGGTTCCGAACAATCCGGATCGGGATACACATGGTAAATAAACCCATCAAAAAGGGTAAAATCTATACGAACAGGCCCCTTCCCTGAAAATTTCGAATCTGGTTCGGATTGCCGTCCACTCTCGTTAACAGAGGGTCGGGGTTGAACATCCTCTATCTGAAAGGCTGAGAGGATGTTGGCCAAAGAGTTCAAGGCCGTACGATCCATATTCAGACCTGATGATGGAAGTGTCAGTTTGAGGTCTTCACCCTTTCCTGCTCGTTTTAAAACATATTGGATCCCTTCATTTTCAGGACCCTTACAGGAAATTTTTTGAATATCTTCTGTTTTTATTTGTACTGGATTCTTGGCTAACCACGACCTTCCCGTTTCGAAAGATGTAAATATTTTATCAACGAGATAGACTTGTTGAGCCCCGTCCAACATGACATACTGGCCATCCGGAACATCGCTCTTACCTCCCCGCTTTCTGGTTTGCCCAATGAGAACTCCTGCCAACGATGCACCTTTTTCATTTTTCAGTTCGATAAGGGTTCCGCGTTTTGCTTCGTCAGCGGTGGTGTCACCGGGAGAAAAGAGAGCAAGGCGACTGCGAATTTCTTCTGAAGAATCAAAAGATCGACCGACTTTTGCATCTCTGATGGTGTTCACAAGGTCCATTATCCTTGAAAAATCAGCAGGATAATCGAAACGTGTCTGAACAACCCAGCCGTTACTCCCTTTTTCAAGGACCACACTCTCCTGCGGAGTCTTGATACTGATAGAGGCAATATCACCTGCAGGGATCCCTGCAATCATGGGCGCACCCATTTCTAACGAAACGGTTGGGCGTCCCTTTTGATACATGATGAAGGCACCTGCCGCAATAACGACCAAAATGACCAACAGGATTACAAAAGTTTTCGTTTTCATTTTTTCTTTAATTTCCTTTGTTTATACAGAGCAAAACCTATCCCGACCAACGAAACCAGAAAGGGCATCAGGAAGATATTAAACCACTTGACCCTGGTTCCCAGATCTTCTATCTCTGATCTCAGGTTTTTCCTCACCTCTTTCAACTCACGGTTGATCTTCTGCTTTTCTTCCTTGAATCTGGCGATTTCCACTTCCTGTTCGGAACTCACCACAAGTTTCTGGGACGTGCTCTTTTGTTTATCAAGTTCTCTGAGCTTCTGATTGGTTTCCTCAATTCGCGCAACCAGCTCGTTTTCCTTGCTCAACCATTTTTCTTGCGCCTGTTTTCGAAGTTTGAGTACTGCAGTAAAAGGCCGTTCAAACTTTCCTCTGGATCGCAATTCGATCAGATCATCACTCCCGGTGAGTATTTCAGAAGCATTGGCAAAAAAATTCAGGTTGTCATTGAACATTTCGGAAATAGCAAAGCCCAGGAGATTTCGCTTCTGCATGTAAAAATGATCTGCCAGCATATCCGCATCGGAAACGATAATAACCGTTGTCTCCTTCACTCCTTCTTCAGCATGAGGCATTTCCTTTTTTCTTTTCCCATCCGCATCAAGGGGATTTTCTCCCTTGAAACCTCCTGAAAACGCGGTTTTGAATTTTCCGCGCACGCGAACCACGATATTGAATCTTTTGCCGGCCGGCACAAAATCCTTCTTGATGGCTTGGACGCCCATATAGGCCTTGAACGCTTCGATTGCAGCCGAATTCTCACTGGATACGACCAGCGCTTCAAATTGATATGGAGCGCCCTCCACCTGTTGTATCGCTCCCGCAATCGGAAAAAGCATGCTCTCCAGGCCGGAAGTAACAATATCCTCCTGATTGAAAGACAACCCCCTTGCAGAAATCATGAGTGGGTTTTCCTCCGGGGAACTGTTTTTCGTCATAACCCGGGTGGGCTGATCAAAATCCGCAATGGCCATCTTGGGGTTCATGGAGACGCCCCAGGAAGCAAAAAGTTTGGGCAGGGAAGCACCGGCGGATCCCATGAACTGCTGCGGTCCCTGGCTTCTGTCGGAGACGCACAGGGGATCCACAAAAACCATGACATTTCCGCCTGAAAGGACATGTTGATCCACGGCATACCGCAGACCCTCGGAAAGCATTTTCGGGTAGATAATCATGAGGACGTCAACATCCCGGTCTATGTCGGTTGCCGAAGCATGAATAGTCCTCACATCGTATGCCTTTTTCAATTCTTCTATGAAAAACCAGGGGCCTTCCGGTTTCTGGCCCGGCGAAGCCTGTCTTCCAGAGGTGCCAAAAACAGGGAGATCGCTGATAACGCCCACCACTTTTTTTCGGACGGACTGAAGATCTTGAATAATCCTGGTGACATTGTATTCCAGGGTGCTCTCCTGGCTTGGATCCAGCCATTCAATGATCTCCTCCTGATCTGCCGAAACCAGGACAAGCCCGCAATAAATCTTTTCACCTCCAGCTGCCTGGATCGGTTCTATGCCATATCTCTCCGCCCACTCCTCTTCATCGGAATCCGGACGGGGGTCGTAAAATTCTACACGGACCCTGTTCTTGCTTGCATGTTCATATTCCGAGAGAAAGTCCCTGATCCTTTTTGCATAGAGCGCAAGGTTGGAAGGGATATTCGGGTTGCTCTCCGAAAAAAAGAATTTGATAACAACAGGGCTTTTTATGGAGGCCAGGATGCTTTTCGTCCCTTTAGAAAGGGAATAGACACCATCCTCAGTAACATCCCACCTGATATTTGCATTAGAAACAAGGATATTTACAAGAATCAGAATGACCAGCAAAATGACCAGCCCGGTGAGGGACAGAAACGTTTTTTTGCGATGGAAACTTCGGTTTTTCCCCATGGTTTAGATCTCCTTCAGGATGCCCTGCGATTTTGCAGGATCACACCGTTGGCAAAGAGCATAAAAAAAATGACCGACAGATAATAGCATAGATCGCTCAGATCGATCACTCCCCGTTCAATGGATGTGAAATGGGGCATGAAACTAAACCCGGAAACGATATTGACCAGCCAGATCGGCGCCCATCCCGAGAAAAAATCCGTTACCGGAGGCCAGCCAGCCAGAACGAGAAAAAGACAAACAACAACGGACAGGATAAAGCTGATCACCTGGTTTCGGGTAAGAGACGACGTCATACATCCTACACTCAGGTAGGCGCCTGCTAGAAGAAAACTGCCGAAATAGGCGGAAAAGACGGCGCCGGTATCGGGATCACCCAAATAGATTACCGTAAGGAACATGGGGAAGGTAAGCAGGAGCGCCACCCCGATAAACAACCAGGCCGCAAGAAATTTTCCAAGAATCAGCTGTGTGAGAGACACGGGAAGTGTAAGTATAAGTTCAAGGGTACCGGTGCGTCGCTCTTCGGCCCATAACCGCATACCAACAGCCGGAACCAGAAAGAGAAAAATCCAGGGTTGCCAGTCAAAAAACCCCCGAAGGTCCGCCTGGCCAGCCTCATAAAACCGGCTGATCATGAATGTAAAAAAACCGCTTAAAAGCAAAAATATGACAATGAACACATAGGCAACCGGAGACCCGAAATAGGCTGCGAATTCCCTCTTTAAGATCCCCATAGTATTGCGGCAAAAATAGCTCATAGGGTTTCCCTCTCAGAATATTCATCGGTTGTAACCATTCGGAACACCTCGTCGAGACGGCCCTGTTCCACATAAAAGGTCTCAATGGCATATCCTTTTTCAGACAGATCGATAAAAGCGGCATCCGGCCTGAAACTAAAAGGGTCTTCGGGAAAAACACGAATAGTCAGATCGGTGGGGCTTTCTTCGACAATATCTACACGCACAATACCCGGAAGCGTCGAGGCTTGTGTGACAATATCTTTCTCAGGGTCTTTTCTTGCGGTAAAACACACGGTGCCGTGAACAGGGGATCTTGCCTTGAGGCCCATAGGCGTATCATCAGCCACAATTTTGCCCCCCGCAATAATAATCACCCTGCTGCAAACCTCTGCCACTTCTTCCAAAATATGGGTGGAAAAGATGATCGCTTTATCCCTGGCCATCTCTTTGATCATGGCCCTCACCTCATATTTCTGATTGGGGTCGAGTCCATCCGTCGGTTCATCCATGATGAGGTACTCGGGATCATGAATGATACTCTGGGCAAAGCATACCCGCTGTTTAAATCCCTTTGAGAGAGTCTGAATAGTCTGATAACGGACCTCTTTCAAAAAACATTTCGCCAGGACTTCCTCAATCCGGCGTTTCTTTATCTGTCCCGACAACCCCCTGATACCGGCTATAAAATCGAGGAATCCAGTAACGGTCATATCGGGGTAGGCCGGTGCATTTTCAGGCAGATAACCAATTTTTTGTCTCGCTGCAAGGGAAGCCTGAATAATGTCGCTCCCTCCGATCGTTGCGGTACCGGATGTGGGAGGCAAAAACCCGGTAATCATGCGCATGGTCGTTGATTTGCCAGCCCCGTTAGGGCCCAAAAACCCTAAAACCTCCCCTTTTTCCACAGAAAAGGAAACATCGTCAACCGCAATATTCTCGCCGAAAGTCTTGGTAAGATTTTTCGCTTCAATCATAGACCAGCCCTTTCAAGGTGCTTATTAGAATCAGTCAATAATCAGTGTTCTATATGTAAAAATGAGTTTCCAAAGCCATAGGTTTCAGGTGTCGGGTGTCAGGCAGGTATGAATTGAGAGAATCGCTTCATTCCTGAAACCTGAACACTGACACCTGAAACCCAAAACAACAATAATGGGTCATAACAACTCACTCCCTCGCTCCAAATTATGATGGTTTAGAAACCACCTTGAAAGGGCTGAATCATAGATTTAACCCTCTTCGGTCTCCAGTTTGTGGAGGTTTTCTCTGGCAAAATCGATGCTCTCATCCAGTTCAAGTGCAAATTTATAATATCGGATCGCCATCCCTTGATTGCCCATATCCCTGTAATTGGAGGCGATGTTGGCGTAGTCAATGGCGGATGAAGGGTCAAGTTTCAAGACTTTTTGAAAACACTCGATCGCCTTTTCATGCTCCTTTAATTTATAAAAGCAGAAACCGAGAAGGTTATAGACGTCCGTTCTTTCATCGTCGTGTTCCTCCGCTTTTCGCAGAACTTCTATGGCCCTTTTATACTGTTCAAGCTCCTTGAGGCAAACCCCCATATAAGAGTAAATGCTCGGGATATCTTCTTCTTTGGGGTCCAACCTGAGAGCCTCATCAAATTCGCCAAGCCCCTTTCCATATTCCTGAACAGAGAGATAAATCAACCCTTTGTAGAATTTCATATAGTACCTGCCAGGCAGCACCCTGTCCATTTTCTCCAACTGGGCAAGCGCCCACATGGGGTTTTCGTTCTCTGAAACAAGTTTGGCCGAAAACATTCCCACGCTGGTTCCTACTGCGCGCTCCCTGAAATATGCCCCTGGGATGATGGTATAAAAAGCCGGAATTTGAAGTTTTGGATGCATCACATCAATAAGAAGCACATCAAGATGGTTTTTTTCAAGAGCCGAGACACAGTTTTCCACCTCCACCCGTATATTCTCATGAGATAGATTCGGCAGAGACCCAATATCGACAGTGGATTCAGGCTGCATGACAAAATCGGCTCCAGAAAGCTCCCTGAATTTCGGCAGGCCACTTGCCACATAATTCGATCCTGAATTAAAATCTCCAGCCAGCTGGGCAACCTCTGTAAGGGCTCTGCTCAAGGCCTTCTGGGGATCAGGAGTGGTTCCCGCAGTCCAAACCAGTTCGCTTTTTTCCGGAAAAGTCGAAGGATCGTATCCCAGAACTCCCACAGTAGGGATCCCCGTATTGAATGAAAGATCAGAAATGAACAGTTTGACTCCCGCTTTTTGGTATTTGCCCAACATCTCCAGGACAAGGGGATCGGTTACGGAATCCGGATTAATCGCAGGGGCCCTGATTTCCCCTCTGCTGACAATGGAGCAGACATGTCTCTCAACCAGTTCGCATATTCCCTGACTGATCGCCTCTTCCACACAATTGCCGGCAGAAGGACCGTTAAACTCGTTTATGGCAAAAAACCAATCAAATGGAATGAGAACCTCTTTTCCCTTCGTAAGGTTATACCCTCTGGTCCATTTGAGCGGGAGTTCTGAAAAGATCCGGCGGCTCTTTTCCAGTTCGTCGGAATTGTCATGGACGGATTTTGCGATGGCCTCAAAAGGAAGAGTCTCCTCTTTGAGATTCTTTGGTTTCTCTATGAAGAAATTCCCGGGGTTTTTGGAGAAACTGAAAAAGCTGTACCTTTCGGCAAGCTCCATGACGGCACTGGCTTCGGCCTGCGCAGGGGTCCCGCCTTTTCCCATCTGTTTCTTCGTGCCGATAATCTGTTCCGCATCGCGCCCGCAGACGCTGAAAAACACCGGGATATCAAGGCGGCCGTTATCGATCCGCACTGTTTTCTCCAGGATGTCACCATCCACTTCCTGCAACCTGTCTTTGAAACGCCGAACCGTCTCTTCCGGTGTAAGGATTTTATCCTGATCCAACGTATACCCTTTGAATGCATCCTTTAATACGATTTCCTTGCTCAAGAGTAGGCTCCTTCGGTTTTTCTTGACTGTCTGATTGGTCTTTGCAAATATGTCGATCGGTGAAACAACCCCACTGGTTCTCCGTATTCTTTTAGCACGGGGAACGTGCAGATACAAAACTGCTTGAATCATATACCAAAAAACTATAGAACGAATCAACGATCTTTTTTGCCCCTTAACCTAGATAAAGGAAAAATTGTGAAACCGGACTTTGTTTACAAAAAGCATATTTACTGGCTGACTGAAACCCAGGAGGCCCAGCTCGGAGAAGAACTTGCCAAAAAAAATAGTAAGCTGAAAAAAGCAAAAGGCATCGTATGCACTCCCCTGGACCGGATCAATAAAATAGCCAGCGTATCCCCGATGGTATGGAACGAAACTTGCTCCAGACAGGGAAGCTGGTATCGGACCTCGGACAGAAAAGGCCAGTTCCTGATCATAAGCTCGTTTGAGCTGAAAAGCTATGAGAAGTACCGGTCAGCCATTATCACCGAAACTGACTTTGAACCTCCAGGGCCGGCAACGGAAGAAGACACGGATGCCCTGTTTCGAGATAAGAAGCTTATGGAGAAGATTCCGGAAGAGTGGGAAAAAGTTCAGGAAATGGAAAAAAGGATCTATTTACGGTGGGCGCGCAGGTTGGGAGCTGAGCCTTCCGACTATGATGCCCTCTATCGTTCCCACACAGCCAACCATGCAAATTTCATCAATCCCCGGTTTTTTTTGGAAGACGACCACGGGAAGATCCCCTATTCCATCAACCGCAGCGCATGGCTCTGTTCGTGCTGTGTTGAACTGTTTCAGGTATTGGGACGCGATTACCACAAGAAACTGGTGGCGCCCTGCCCGGGAGCAACGATCTTTGCCCGATTAAAGCCTGACAGGTATCTCCTTGTTGAAAACACCGAAAATACATTGCCGCATCAGGACCAAAATTTCGGGAAATAACCTATGAAGATCCCCTATAAAGAATATTACGAACAGATCATTTCCGACCCGAAACAGTTTGTCATGCCCGCCGTAACCGTCCTGGAAGTATTTCTTGCCTCGGCCGTAGCATGGTGGATTGTCAACGTAGTCGTGAATCGCCTTCGAAAAAGATACGGAAACAAGCCTCTTTTTGCAAAAAACGACCTTTTTTTCAATCTCATTAAACGAGCAGGACATTACGGCATCATTATTATCGCAGGAACCCACCTGCTCAATCTCTTTCAATCGCCTATTATCCACAATATTTTCGGCGCATTCATGATCATGCTCCTGGCTTCTATCGGCTACAAGATAGTGGCGAACATTCTTCCGTTCATCGAGAGCAGGGTATCCAAAAAAACCGACACGAAGATGGACGATGTAATTATTGAACTGGCAAAAAAATTCTCAGGGATCATGATCTACACCGCTGGAGGCATCATGGCCTTAGACAGGTTGGGTTTCAATGTGATGCCTTTTGTAGCCGGCGCCGGCGTGGCCGGGGTTGCCATAGGCTTTGCAGCCAAAGACACTCTGTCTAACCTCATCTCAGGCATCCTCCTGATCATTGATCGCCCCCTGAAAGTCGGAGACCGCGTTGAAGTGTGGGGAGCTCCAAAAAACTCATCCACCTGGGGAGATGTGGTAGATATCGGTCTTCGAGCCACCAAGATCAAGACAACGGACAATATTGTTATCGTAGTCCCCAACAATGAACTCATGAACCGGGATATTGTCAACTACACGGCCATTTCCGATGAAATCAGGGTAAGAATCCCCATCGGTATCGCCTATGAATCCAATCTAAACCTGGCAAAAGAGATCATCGTTCAGATTTGCCTTGAAATGGATTGGGTCATGAAAAAACCTGCTCCGAAGGTAGTTGTAAGAAACCTTGGAGAATCTTCAGTAGATCTGCAGGCAAGGGTCTGGATCCGCAATCCCCGTCGCCGCATGGATACGATTTCCTACGTCACGGATCATGTCAAAGAAGTGTTTGATAAGGAAGGAATAGAAATTCCCTACCCGAAACGCGAGCTCTATATTAAAAAGGAGAAATAGAGACAATGAGCTTTAAACGAAATATTCTGTGCATAGGGGCAGGATACGTGGGTGGCCCTACCATGGCGATGATTGCCCACAAATGCCCTCAATACAAGGTTACCGTAGTCGACATCAACCCGGATCGGATTGCAGCTTGGAACTCCGATGATCTCCCCATCTATGAGCCCGGACTCACTGAAATTGTGCAGAGTGCCAGAGGGCGGAATCTTTTTTTCTCCACGAACATTGAAGCTGGAATCCGGGAATCGGAGATTATCTTTGTGAGCGTGAATACCCCTACCAAGACATTCGGAGCGGGGGCAGGGATGGCTTCGGATCTGCAATATTGGGAGAAAACTGCTCGGCAGATCCGACAAAACGCCTGTTCGGACAAAATTATCGTTGAAAAAAGCACGCTTCCGGTAAAAACCGCCCAGGCCATGAAAAGAATACTGACCTGCAAAGGCGACGATATCCGGTTTCATGTCCTTTCCAATCCCGAATTCTTAGCCGAAGGAACCGCAATCCGGGACCTGGAAGACCCTGACCGGGTACTTATAGGTTCAAACGAAACCCCGGAGGGGATGAAGGCCCGTGAAACCCTGGTGGAAATCTACGCCAACTGGGTCTCCAGAGAAAAGATCCTCACATCGAACATCTGGAGCAGCGAACTCTCCAAATTGGTAGCGAACGCCTTTCTGGCCCAGAGGATATCCTCTATCAACGCCATTTCCGCACTCTGCGAAAAAACAGACGCGGAAGTCTCCGAGGTGGCAAGGGCGGTAGGCATGGACAGTCGGGTCGGGAACCGGTTTCTGAACGCCAGTGTCGGTTTTGGTGGGTCCTGTTTCAAAAAAGACATATTGAACCTGGTTTACCTCTGCAGGCGTTACGATCTGAAGGAGGTGGCCGATTACTGGGAAGGGGTCGTAAAAATAAACGAATACCAGAAAGAGCGCTTCGTGCTGAATATGCTTAATGCCATGTTCAACAGCCTGGCCAACAAAAGAATATGCCTCTTCGGTTTTGCCTTCAAGGCGGATACCGGAGATACAAGGGAAAGCCCTGCCATCTTCGTTTCCAGGCAACTAATAGAAGAAAGGGCGAAACTGGTCATTACCGATCCTAAAGCTCTCGAAAATGCCGCATTCGACCTGAAGGATGTGGTAGAATGGATCACTTTCGAGGAAGACCCTTACAGGGCCGCAATGGAATGCGATGCCATTGCCGTCATGACGGAGTGGAACCTTTACAAGGACCTCGATTATGAAAAAGTTTTCCATTCCATGAACAAACCGGCTTTCCTTTTTGACGGCAGAAACATCCTGGACCACAAGGCCCTGTTCCAGATCGGTTTTAATGTCTTTCCCATTGGAAAGCCCCCACTAACCCACTTTTGAGGCATCGCTATATAAGCGGCACCTCTAGCTGAAAAAACGGCAGGGCTAATCGAGGAAGAAACTTAGGCATTTTCGCACTGGAGCAAGTAACCGGAAAAAGAGAACCGCAGAATATCGAACAAGGAACCGCAGAATATTGAAGTGTGGAATCGCTTCGCTCTGATTTTTTCAGAATTAAAGAGATCGATGGAACACCTTCCTTCGACATTGAACATTCCTTGTTCGATATTGGATATTCGCTTTTCTTGAAGAACAACCAGTAACCAGATGTAGTTTCACACGAGTGACTTGTCACTTGAGAAATAAGGAGATAAAGGAAAAATGCTTTCAACCCAGAAACGTATCCTCGTTACCGGCGGCGCCGGATTTTTAGGCTCCCACCTGTGCGACCGTCTTGTTTCCCAGGGGCATGATGTTTTATGCCTCGATAATTTTTTCACGGGCACAAAGAATAATGTGGTCCATCTACTGGGCAAAAAAAACTTTGAGCTGATTCGGCACGATCTGGTTCACCCCATATTTTTAGAGGTGGATGAAATCTACAATTTGGCCTGCCCCGCCTCCCCCATACACTATCAATACAATCCCGTCAAAACGGTAAAGACTAATGTAGTGGGCGCCATCAACATGCTTGGGCTTGCCAAAAGAGTCTCAGCCAAAATCCTCCAGGCCTCCACAAGTGAAGTTTATGGGGACCCCGCCGTGCATCCTCAAACCGAGGATTACTGGGGAAACGTAAACACCATTGGGCTCAGATCCTGCTACGATGAAGGAAAACGATGCGCGGAAACCCTCTTTTTCGATTATCATAGACAGAATAAGGTAAATATCCGTGTGGTCCGGATTTTTAATACCTACGGACCGAGGATGCACCCCAACGACGGCAGGGTAGTCAGTAATTTCATCGTACAAGCACTTCAAGGCAGGGAAATCACTATCTACGGAGATGGGGCTCAGACCCGTTCCTTTTGTTTTGTGGACGACCTCGTGGAAGGCCTGCTAAGAATGATGAACGGAGAGGATGATTTCATTGGTCCCGTGAATCTTGGAAATCCAGGCGAGTTCACGATGATTGAACTCGCCGAAAAGATCGTTGAACTGACCGAAAGCCACTCAACCATCATTTTTCAAACACTTCCCCAGGACGACCCCCGCCAGCGCCAGCCTGACATTTCCTTAGCCGGAAAACATCTGGACTGGGAACCCGAAACAGACCTGGAATCAGGGTTGAAAAAAACCATTTTATACTTCAGAGAATTGCTGGATTGCGCATAACACAGAGCTTCCAGGTGCTCTTCAGCTGGATTGAACCGCTAAGTCGCGAAGGCCGCAAAGCCTTTTTCGAATCGGAACAGACGATTCGAAAAAAGAATCATTCTTTTTTCATTGGGTTATTTTCCAAAGCACATGGCTAATATTGCCATTCTCCGAAATGCCCGCAGGGCCGATTGCTTTATCGAATCGTCCGTTCCGATTCGGTAAAAAACTATATCTTAGCGTTCTTTGCGTCTTGAGCGTAGCGGGCGGTAAAGACTAGTGCTCTTCTTTGTATTGAATATTGATTAATAAATATTTGCCGAATCGCTCCGTTCTACTTTTTCGTGTTTCTATTCTCTGTGTGAGGAGGCATACAATTTTTTTGCAAACATGGGGCTTTCTATGGTAGGAATGAAAAGATGAAAGGGAAAGGCTGGGACGATCATTACGCCCGCCGAGCCAGGAATGAAAATTGGCTTGCCAGGTCTGTCTACAAACTTCAGGAAATGGATGAACGATTCACATTGATTCGACGAGGGAACCGGCTTCTTGATTTGGGATGTTATCCGGGATCCTGGTCTCAGTATGGAATTAGAAAGGTGGGACAGGAAGGGAACGTAATTGGAATTGATCTGAATAAGCCGGAGCGTCTTTCTTCTAAAAATTTCAGGTTCATGGAAGGCAATGTACTGGCAATAGACCTGGAACAGATCCCAAAGAAAATCACCCCAAGGGATCTGGTCATGAGCGATATGGCGCCGGCCACCACAGGGATATCCACTACGGACATCAGTCGGTCCATGGAACTGGCAGAACGGGCATTTGAAATCGCTTGTGCTGTACTTAAAAAAAAGGGCAATTTTCTGTGTAAAATCTTCGAAGGGGAGGGAATTAGAACCTTTCGTTCCAAAATCGGGAGTAATTTTCAAAAAATTCAAACCATCAGGCCAAAAGCTGTTCGAAAAGGGAGCAGGGAAGTCTATATTGTGGGGTTGTCATTTCATGCTTCGAATGTTCCTGTTTCCCGGTTCAAGGGGTAAGAGCCTGACAATACGGCATCATCCACGGGTGGGATTTAAAGTTTCAAGTTATCATCAGGCAGGAGGGAAAAAGCATGTCAGGGCATTCAAAATGGAGCTCTATTAAGCACAAAAAGGGCGCGGCGGATGCAAAACGAGGGAAAATTTTCACGAAACTGATCAAAGAAATCACCGTAGCCGCCCGCATGGGGGGTGGAGATCCGGATGGAAATCCACGTCTGAGAGCGGCAATAACAGCGGCAAAAGCTGAGAATATGCCCAAGGAAAACATTGACAGGGGCGTCAAAAAAGGCACAGGAGAACTGGAAGGAGTCAACTACGAAGAAGCCAATTATGAAGGATACGGTCCTGGTGGGGTTGCCGTTCTTCTGGATTGTCTCACGGATAATAAAAACAGGACAGTAGCAGACGTGAAGCACCTTTTTGAACGCCATGGGGGAAACCTCGGGGAACCGGGCTGTGTGGCCTGGATATTTGAACAAAAAGGGTTGATCGTGTTGGACAAAGAAAAAGTGGACGAGGAACAGCTCTTTGATATAGCCTTGGAAGCAGGTGCAGAAGATGTCAAGGATGAGGAAGATGAGTTCGAGGTCATCACAGCTCCTTCTGATTTCGAATCTGTCAGGAAAGCCCTGGAGGATGCAAGCCTTCCCTATACCATGGCGGAAGTAACCAAGATCCCTACAAACACCATCAAAGTGGAAGGTAAAAAGGCCCAGCAGGTGATCAACCTGATGCAGATTCTCGAAGACCACGATGATGTAACCCACGCGTATGCCAATTTTGATATTCCGGACGACATAATGGAGGCCATGGACTGATGCTGGTGCTGGGGGTCGATCCCGGCTCAAGGGTCACCGGTTTCGGGCTGGTTGAGAAAAAAAATAATGAGTTAATCCACATTCATTCTGGAATGATCAAATCTCCCGGAAAAAGCCCATTCTATCAGAGAATTCATAAAATTTTCCAAACCATGGTCGAAATAATGGGCCATTACCAGCCCCAGGAACTGGCCATTGAGGATATGTTTTATGCCAAGAATGCCCAGAGTTCACTCAAACTGGGTCATGCAAGGGGCGCTGTTCTCATTGCCGCTGTCCACTGTGGTATCCCCATCTTTGAGTACTCCCCTTTAGAAATCAAAAAATCGGTAGTGGGATACGGAAGGGCCGACAAAGAGCAGGTTCAGTCCATGGTCAAAATTATTCTGAGAATGAACACCATTCTGTCCCTGGATACATCCGACGCCCTTGCAACAGCCATTTGTCACATAAACTGGTCGAGATATGAATCGGTGAAATAATGATTGCACTGCTGAACGGAAAGCTGCTGACAAAAACAACCCAGACTATTGTCGTCGATGTTGCCGGAGTAGGGTTTGAGGTTTTCATCCCTCTTTCGACCTTTTATGCACTCCCTGAGTTACACGACAGGGTGACCCTCCGGATATATACCCATATCAGGACAGATACCCTCACCCTTTTCGGGTTCCATACTGCGCTGGAAAAAAGGCTATTCCTTATGCTCATCTCCGTTTCAGGGATTGGCCCCAAGCTGGGCCTGAACGTCCTTTCAGGAATAGGGCCACAGGATCTGCTCCAGGCCATGGCTGGAAGCGACGCTGCAAGGCTTCAAGCCATTCCCGGAGTGGGAAAAAAGACTGCGGAGAGAATCGCCCTCGAATTGAAAGACCGGGCTTCAAAAGCCTTGGGCGACCTGGACCTGACACCCGACCGCCTGATCGAGGCAGAAGACAAACATATGATGGAAGATGCTGTTTCCGCCCTTACAAACCTGGGGTATACACCCAAAGCAGCCAAACCGGCCATTGAAAAGGCACGAATCAAGACAGGCGAAATGACTCTTGAAGCCTTGATCAGGGAGGCCTTGAAGCTTCTGGCCTGACAGCAGGAAATATGGACGAAAGAATCATAGACCCGGAACTCCAGCCGGATGAAATCCCTTCCGAGATCAGCCTGAGACCCCAATCGCTGGATGAATATATCGGCCAGGCGGAGTTGAAGAGAAATCTCAGGATTTTTATCGAAGCCGCCAAAGGAAGATCCGAAGCCCTGGATCACGTCCTTTTTCATGGCAGTCCGGGTCTGGGCAAGACTTCTTTAGCCAATATTATATCGAAGGAACTGCAGGTCAACATAAAGAGCACCTCGGGACCTGTCATTGAAAAATCAGGGGATCTCGCGGCAATTCTCACAAGTCTTCAGCCCAAGGATGTCCTGTTTATTGATGAGATTCACCGTCTCAACCACGTGGTGGAAGAGATCCTCTATCCAGCCATGGAAGACTATGCACTGGATATCATTATCGGGCAGGGACCCTCGGCAAAAACCATGAAAATTCCCCTGCCCCCGTTCACGCTGGTCGGTGCAACAACAAGGGCAGGGCTATTAACGCCCCCATTGAGAGACCGCTTCGGCGTTATTCTCCGGGTCGAATTTTATAGCCCGGAAGATCTTCACAAGATCGTTGCACGCTCCGCAAAGCTCCTTAACATAGAAACAAAAAAGGAAGGCGCTTTTGAGATTGCCAGAAGGGCCCGCGGAACCCCCAGAATTGCCAACAGACTGTTGCGAAGAGTGAGGGATTTTGCCCAGGTCGAGGCCGATGGCGTCATCACCCGTGAAGTAGCAAACCTGGGGCTCAATATGCTTGAGGTTGACGATAAAGGACTGGATAAAATGGATCGTCACATCCTTCAAACCATCATCGAAAAATTTGATGGGGGTCCCATCGGACTGAGCAGTCTGTCAGCCGCCATAGGGGAAGAAAAAGACACCATTGAAGACGTTTATGAACCGTTCCTGATTCAAAATGGATTCCTCAAAAGAACGTCTCAGGGAAGGGTCGCCACAAGATTGGGCTACCTTCATCTGGGAATAGATATAACAGAAAGAACGGGTCCGGTTCAAAAACAATTATTTTGAAGAAGGGAGACGGAAAACGTTTGGAATTTCAGAGCATAAAAGGTTTTAAAGATATTTTGCCGGGGGAAAGCATAATCTGGCAGGAATTGGCGACGGAGGTGAGAAAAAAGTTTTCCACCTTTGGATTTAAGGAAATAAAGACACCAATTCTTGAACGGACCGAACTTTTCAGCCGCGGCATCGGCCAGGAAACGGATATCGTATCGAAAGAAATGTACTCTTTTAAGGATAGTAAAGGACGGGGTCTCACACTCAGACCGGAGGCCACCGCATCCGTTGTAAGGGCCTACATTCAGAACAGGCTTTACCAGGCCTTCCCCGTTCAGAAGCTCTACAATATCGGTCCCATGTTCAGGCACGAACGCCCCCAGAAAGGGAGATTCAGACAGTTTCACCAGATTGATGCCGAGCTGTTCGGGGATTCCGGTCCCAAAAGCGATGCGGAAATCATTCTGATGGCCGTTTCCCTTCTTGAAGATCTGCCCCTGGGCGAACTCGCCCTGCATGTTAATTCCTTAGGGTGTCCTGAATGTCGCCCAGCGTACAAGGAAATGCTCAAAGATTATCTACGGGACAAAACAGATACCCTTTGCGTGGAATGTACCAAGAGGCTGGATACGAACCCCTTGCGGATATTGGACTGCAAAATAGAAACCTGCAAAGAAGTCGTTACCGATGCGCCGATAATCGACCGTTTCCTTTGCCGGGAATGCAACGAGCATTTTCATCGTTTGCAGGAATATCTCAATGGGTATGGAGTACCATATATTCTGAACCCTAAACTTGTCAGAGGGTTGGACTATTACAACAGGACCACTTTTGAAATCCAGACAGGGCTTCTCGGTGCACAGAACGCGGTAGCCGGGGGCGGAAGGTACGATGGCCTCGTTAAACTTCTCGGAGGACCTGACCATGCGGCCATCGGTTTTGCCATCGGCATGGAAAGGATTATAGCCTTGATGGAAATGAACAGGAAGTTCGAAGAAAAAAAGCCCGATCTTTTCATTGCCGCTTTGGGAGATGCTGCAGATCGGGCCTCATTCGTCTGGGCCGGCAAACTGAGAGAATCGGGTTTCTGGGTTGAGTTGGATTACGGACTGCACGGCCTTAAGTCCCAAATGAAGAAAGCCGGTCGCCTCCAGGCCGGCAAAGTACTGATCGTAGGTGATGAGGAAATGGAATCGGGGAAAGGCATCTTGAGAGATATGGCGGTCAAAAACCAGATCGAACTGGATCTTGAAAATATTGTGTCTGTTTTGGAGGGAATCTTAAAGAATGGATAAACACGGAAAACAACCAATAGAACCCATTGGAGACTGGAAGCGCACCCATGACTGCGGGGGACTGCGAAAAGAGCATGTGGGAAATGAAGTCATTCTCATGGGATGGGTAAACAGCAGAAGAGATCTTGGCAACCTGATTTTTATCGACCTGCGCGACAGGGAAGGAATTACCCAGGTGGTCCTTGATCCGCAGAGCAACCCGGAAGCCCATGAAAGGGCTCATATACTGAGGAATGAATGGGTCGTGGCAGTCAAGGGAGAAGTATCCTTGCGGCTGAAAGGACAGGAAAATACCGGACTATCTACCGGCGACATAGAATTGAATGTTTCGGAGCTGAAAATTCTCAACCGGACGCAGACCCCTCCTTTTCAAGTGGATGGCGCAGTGGACGCTTCTGAAACATTGCGGTTGAAATACAGGTATCTGGAATTGAGAAGGCCTCAGATGTACCACAATTTCAGGAAAAGGCATCTCATCGGATCGTGCATTAGGAATTTTCTGGATCGTCTGGGATTTATCGAAGTAGAAACCCCGATCCTCACCAAGAGCACTCCGGAAGGGGCACGGGATTACCTGGTCCCGAGCCGTGTAAACCAAGGGATGTTTTACGCCCTTCCACAGTCTCCTCAGCTGTTCAAACAGCTGCTCATGATGGCCGGGTTTGACCGCTACTACCAGATCGTTCGGTGTTTCAGAGATGAAGACCTCAGATCTGATCGCCAACCTGAATTCACCCAGGTCGACCTTGAGATGGCTTTTGTCCATGAAAACGACGTGATGGATATTTTCGAAAAAATGATGATACAACTTTTTGAAGAGATTCTCGACGTTCAGATTTCCTCGCCTATTGTCCGGATCACCTACAATGAAGCCATGGCCCGTTTTGGAACAGACAGGCCGGATATGCGGTTCGATATGGAACTGAAAGATCTATCTGCCATAGCCGAAAGATCCGATTTCAAGGTATTCAAAGGGGCTATTGAGGCCGGAGGAGCCGTAAAAGCCATCTGCGTCAAAGGAGGTGCCCAGGCCTATTCCAGGAAAGCTTTGGATGGGCTGATCTCCTTGGTTCAGACCGCGGGGGCAAAAGGACTTGCGTGGATCAAAATAAAAGACAAAGGAGAATGGCAGTCGTCCATCGCCAAGTTCTTTTCTGAAGACAACAAACGTTCCATCAACGAAGCAATGGATGCCCAATCCGGCGATTTGATCCTCATTGTAGCAGATCAACTAAAGATCGCAAACGAGGCCCTCAGCGTACTCAGGCTTACAGTGGCAAAACAACAGGACTTCATCCACAGTGGTGAATATGCCTTTGCCTGGGTCACCGAATTTCCCCTGCTGGAATACGACGAGGAGGGAAAAAGATTTGCAGCTGTTCACCACCCGTTTACCTCCCCTTTTGAGGATGACCTGAATCTGCTTGATGAAGCACCTTCAAAAGTCAGGGCCCGGGCCTACGACCTGGTTTTAAATGGTTCGGAAATAGGGGGAGGAAGCATAAGGATTCACAGCACTGACCTACAGGAGAAAATTTTTCACACCTTGGGAATTTCACCGGAGGAAGCACAATCCAAGTTTGGGTTTCTGCTGGATGCTTTGAAATACGGAGCCCCTCCTCACGGGGGCATGGCGCTAGGCTTTGATCGTCTCGTGGCAATCATGACCGGCGCTGAATCCATAAGAGAAGTCATTGCATTTCCTAAAACAACAAGCGCCGCTTGTCTTCTTTCAGAAGCCCCGTCCAAGGTTGCCTTGGAGCAGTTGAAAGAGTTGGGGCTTCGGGTGGAATCAGACTTGTAAGAACCAAGAAACCGAGGCGCCAGGATTCAGTGCCTACTATTTTGATTTTTTTATCAAAAAATGGTTACTCTGTCTTCTCCGTACCTCTGTGGCGATTTTTTTTTAGCCGCGCAGGCTTCAATTTTTCTTGAAAAAGCAGATTTCGTGTCCATATTACTTGACAATCAAAAAACAGTCGGGCATAAAACCGGCCATTGAGAGTACCCTTGGAAACAATACCGGTTCGTAAAAGAGATAAATAACAATACGATTTCAGAAAGGACGTAATTAAAATGGTTTGTACAACCGTAAAAGAGGGACAGGAATGTTCCTTTATGGAAAAAGCAGGCTGTGGTTTTAACGGCGGAACCTGTCATATCATCATAGAAAAGTGCGAAGGCTGCCAGAAAGCAACAGAATATCCTTCCGGGAAATATTGTCTCGTATTCCCTGATCCAACTGCAAAATGGCGATTAGGCGACTGCAACATGGCAACCCATGTGAAGAAGGAAGAGAAAAAGGCAGGAAAAGTCAATCCTATAAAGGCGTCTAAGCGCGGTCGATAGACTGTTCTCCCGAGAATAATTCCCTGACAAGAAGGAAAGAATCCCTCAAAGAAATGAGGGCGGTGCATTTTTTTATCTTGCCGGGGAAAGCCCTGCATGAATCAAAGATAAAGCATCTGCTCGTTACTGCGTATGCTCTGTGAGAGAGGCTTGCAGCCTCGACTTGCGGGTTTGAGGGGATTTTCAGACTGGGTCTAAAAACCGCTTCAATAATTTACACTTTCTCGGAAAAAAGAATAAAAGGCCTACGGCTAAACTCCTCAGGCAAAAGCTTTTGGAGTTAATCCGTAAAGATTTTATAACGAAAAAGTATAAACTGCTTTTTGGCTTTTTTAAAAAATGCCCCCTACTCCTGTATTATACTCACCACGGCCCCTTCTTCTACGTGGATACCGCTCTGCATATTCACTATTGGTGCAATGAAAGTGACGACGGCGTCTCTTTCTATGGTTACCCCGTTTCCAATTGTAATGGATTCGGTACCGACACATTCGCATACGGTATCAAAGGTAAACGTTGTGTCCTGAATCACCACAGTATCACCGGAACACGCAGGACAGTCACGAATCGCTGTTATTACAATATTATCATAGTGCAATTCACCACCGCTGCCTTCGGCATTGTGTAAATGATTCCCCAGAAAAACCGTGTTAAATGGGCGGGGATCAAAAGGAACGCCGTTGTTCTCATAGAAAATGGTCCCCGTATCCCTTTCTGTAACAAGTAAGTCTACCGTTTTCGTGCTATAATCAAAATAGAATCGAAACGAATACCATTTGTTCTTATCGGCTGCTGGAGTTACCCATAAATTGGCAAGTCCGTCATTGAAGCTGTAACTGGAGTCCCAATTAGACGAGATATGCCAAAGGTTGTCGGGACCACCAGGCACCAAAGCATCCTCCTCTCCAAAGCAGATGGCCATGTGCTGGCCCCACGTCATGTATTTGGTATTAAGATCAACCTGCACCACAAAAGACTGGTTTACCATTCTCTGGAATTGAGGGGTTATGGCATACCTGTGGATGTTCTGTTCATCGTATATATGTTCTATTTCGTATATGCCCGCTGACTCGTTCCATTGAAATCTGTGATCACCTATCCCTTCGTAGAAAGTGAAAATCGGTTCTCCTGAAAAATCTTCAAAATAAACCAATTCTGCGATGGGATCTAACTGAAAATCCTTCCCCGTAACCGTTTGCCCGACATTAACCGTAATCGTTTGTGCACCATTACACTCGATCGAACTCAAGGGAAATCCCCACCATTCATTAAGATAGACGGTCCCGTTGTTTGATGTTCGCAGGAAATACGTACCGGCGGGAAAACCGCTCAGGGAATAGTCTCCAGAGGGGTTTGTGCCCGCACCTGTAATATAGATCGCTGAACCGCACGGATCACCCGTGTAAAGCGACACGATAACTCCCGGAGCAGCCGTACTACCGTCATTCTGGTACACCGTCCCGGAGATGATGGCTCCCGAATTCAACTGAAAATCCTTTCCCGTAACCGTTTCGCCGACACCCACAGTGATCGATTCCGCATCGCCGCAGTCCAGGGAACTCGAACCCGATCCCCACCATTCATTCAGATAGATCGTTCCGTTGTTCGATGTCCGAAGATAATACGTACCCGATGGAAAGCCCGTCAGGGTATAGATCCCAGAGGAGTTGGTGCCCGCACCTGTAACGTAGCTCGCTGAACCGCAAGGGTTGCCCGTGTACAGGCTAACGATCACTCCGGTGGCAGGCGTAATACCGTCGCTCTGATAAACCGTACCCGAGATGATCGACCCGGAATTCAGTTGAAAATCCTTCCCCGCAACCGTTTCACCTACTCCTACAGTGATCGATTCCGCACCGCCGCAGTCCAGGGAGCTCGAACCCGATCCCCACCATTCGTTCAGATAGATCGTTCCGTTGTTCGATGTCCGAAGATAATACGTACCCGCAGGAAATCCGGTCAGGGTATAGATTCCGGAGGAGTTGGTGCCCGCCCCTGTAACATAGCTCGCTGAACCACACGGGTCGCCCGTGTACAGGCTCACAATAACGCCCGTTGCCGGTGTCACACCGTCACTCTCGTACACTGTCCCGGTGATGATCGACCCGGAATTTAATTGAAAATCCTTTCCCGTAACTGTTTCTCCGACTCCGACCGTAATGGTTTGTGCGTCAATACAGTCAAGCGAACTCAAGCCGGATGCCCACCATTCATTCAAATAGATGGTTCCGTTGTTCGCTGTTCGCAGGGTATACGTTCCCGCGGGAAAATCGGTGAGAGAGTAGACCCCCGAGGAATTTGTTCCCGCCCCTGTAACATAGGAGGGGGAACCACACGGATCACCCGTGTACAGACACACAATAACGCCCGTTGCCGGTGTCACACCGTCACTCTCGTACACTGTCCCGGTG
>CAYOWC010000017.1:24270-35132 GCA_964407525.1 uncultured Desulfobacteraceae bacterium
CACAATAACGCCCGTTGCCGGTGTCACACCGTCACTCTCGTACACTGTCCCGGTGATGATCGACCCGGAATTTAATTGAAAATCCTTTCCCGTAACTGTTTCTCCGACTCCGACCGTAATGGTTTGTGCGTCAATACAGTCAAGCGAACTCAAGCCGGATGCCCACCATTCATTCAAATAGATGGTTCCGTTGTTCGCTGTTCGCAGGGTATACGTTCCCGCGGGAAAACCGGTGAGAGAGTAGACCCCCGAGGAAGTTGTTCCCGCCCCTGTAACATAGGAGGGGAAGCCACACGGATCACCTGTGTACAGGCTGTGTACAGGCACACAATAACGCCTGTTGCCGGTGTCGTACCGTCACTCTGGTAAAGCGTCCCCGAGATGATCGATCCCGAATCTAATTGAAAATCCCTCCCTGTTACCGTTTTACCAACACCTACAGTAATCGAATCCGCATCAATGCAGTCCAGTGAACTCAAGCCGGATGCCCACCATTCATTCAGATAGATCGTTCCGTTGTTCGAGGTCCGAAGATAATACGTACCCGCAGGAAAACCGCTCAGAGAATAGGCCCCCGAGGAGTTGGTGCCCGCCCCTGTAACATAGCTCGCTGAACCACACGGGTCGCCAGTGTACAGGCTCACGATCACTCCGGTAGCAGGCGTAATACCGTCGCTCTGGTACACCGTACCCGAGATGATCGCTCCGGAATTCAATTGAAAATCCTTTCCCGTAACCGTTTCTCCAACTCCGACCGTGATCGACTCCGCGTCGCCACAGTCCAGGGAACTCGAACCAGACGCCCACCATTCATTCAGATAGATGGTCCCGTTGTTCGACGTCCGCAGGAAATACGTACCCGCGGGAAAACCGCTCAGGGTATAGGCCCCAGAGGAGTTTGTCCCCGCACCTGTAACATAGTTCGCTGAACCGCACGGGTTGCCCGTGTACAGGCTCACGATCACTCCGGTAGCAGGCGTAATACCGTCGCTCTGGTACACCGTACCCGAGATGATCGCTCCGGAATTCAATTGAAAATCCTTTCCCGTAACCGTTTCTCCAACTCCGACCGTGATCGACTCCGCGTCGCCACAGTCCAGGGAACTCGAACCAGACGCCCACCATTCATTCAGATAGATGGTCCCGTTGTTCGACGTCCGCAGGAAATACGTACCCGCGGGAAAACCGCTCAGGGTATAGGCCCCAGAGGAGTTTGTCCCCGCACCTGTAACATAGTTCGCTGAACCGCACGGGTTGCCCGTGTACAGGCTCACGATCACACCGGTGGCTGCTGGCGTAATACCGTCACTCTGGTACACCGTACCAGAGATGATGGACGTACCTAACGAGCTAAACTCGACATCATTTCCATACCCTGTCCCCGCGCTATTGGTCGCATACGCTCTTACGAGATAAGCCGTCCCTGGACTCAATCCCGTCATGCTGCTAATAAAACTCCCCGTACCTGCCCCGTCGGAGGTATGGTTGTCGCTGATGGTCGGGTTGGCAGAGGTGCTCCAGCATACGCCGCTGGCAGTGACAGAAGTACCTCCGTCACTGGTGACATTCCCGCCGCTTGCAGCGGATGTCATGGTTATTGTGGAAACCGCCGCAGTGGTAACCGAAGGAACACTCTCACCAGATATGGTAAACAGTCCCTGGGATGTTCCCTTGGAAGAATCACTCAACGGCTCGATTCTGAGCACACAATTGACCGAGGCAGTTCCTGTTGCGGTCCAGGTGTGAGAGCCATCGTTTTCCGTGCTCTCGGCAATCGTTTCAAACGTGCCGGCTTTCCCGCCCTGTCTCGAAAGGGAAATAACAACTGTACCGCCAAGCCCCGCGGTGTCCCACGTGATGGATATGGGATCACCAACTTCCCAGGACGAACCCTGGACGGGTGCCAAGATAATCAAATGACCGGGTATTTCGTTCTGCCCGCCGCGTACTGCTCTGACATCAGGATAAGTCCCCTTATCACCAGGGTGGCTGAAGCCAGTCTGAAAATTTGTGACCCACGCGAAATCAGTACCGCCGGCGCCGGTGGTAGACGACCAGTGCATAGACTGTCTTGCGTCAGGAAAAACCGCATCATCGAGGGCAGGATTATATTTCCCATAATCTACGAGAGACCATAGTTCCTTATTATTGGGCAAACGCCAGTCGTCATAAACCCCGACGACGAGGTCTCGCGAATAGGAAAGCGCCATTTCCCATGTATAGAAGAAAGTTCCAGGAGCCTCGTTCTGCTGCCACATGAGCCCCGCAACCGTATCGGTAACGGTGCCGTCACCGTTAATGACCAGAGAATCCAGTGATCCAGCCGTTCCGCCATGCACCGCCCGAACTCTCTCGCCTCCATTTTTGCTGCCATTTTGGCTGTAGCCGATGCCGATGCATATCTCCCAGGCTCGACCGACATCGTCAACATAAGTGGTAGACGACCAGTAGCAGTTCGATACTGTATTGGGAAAATAAGCCGTGTCGATGGTAGGGAATTCACGACCAAGATCGACAATGGCAGTCATTTCCTGAATGGTTGGCAACCGCCAGTCAGAGAGCCCACCAAACTGGGATGTATTAAGGGCAGATATAAAGTCCTCCGTGTCCGTACCATCTCCGGGTGTTCCCGGATCGCCCCCATTGGTAGTTGGATTGCTGTCATACCAGGTATATGTATTGTCTTTATCATGGACAGACCCATCGTCCGTTTTTACCTCCCAGATCAATCCAGTGACATTATCTCTGACCATGACCCATGAAGTAGCTGTATCCGGGAGATCGTTCCCGCTCGCATCCAGCTTGGTATACAAAGGTGCGTTGATCAGGTAAGTGCCATCTTGGCCGTGAAAGTCCCCGCCAACTCTCGGGCAGGGAATCTCGCTGTCGTTGTCATAGCATTTGGTCTGGCCGGTATCGGGAACCCTCCCTGTCTCCTGGGTGTAAACTAATGATATCTCTGTTGTTTCACCGGCGATTATCGTGACCGTTCTCATGGCGGGCGGAATCCAACCAGCAACGTCCTTGAAATATATCGTGTGTTCACCATCCTCAAGGTCCGAAAGCGTGACACCGCTGTCCTGCCAGTCCCCTCCGTCTATGTTCCATTTGGCGCCTGCACCAACAGCACCCTGTGGAGCAAGGTTCACGGTTAAAGCGCCAAGGTTCAAGGTTGTAAATGTGACATTCGGTCCGTAGGCTGTCCCCGCGCTATTGGTCGCGTAAGCCCTCACATGATAGGTGGTCCCCGGGTTTAATCCCGTAATGCTGCTGGTAAAGTTGCCCGTTCCGGTACCATCTGAAGTGTGGCTGTCATTTATGGTTGGACCCGCAGTTGTGCTCCAGCAGACCCCGCGCGCAGTTACAGCGACGCCTCCACCACTCGTGACATTCCCGCCACTTATTGCCGATGTGTGGGTGATTGAAGACACGGCCGTTGTCGTTACCGCAGGTGTGGTATCCAAGATGTCCCAGGATGCTCTTAACGATCCGTGCTCGTCGTTTATGTTATCGTCCAAAAGAAGTTGAATATTCGCTCTTATGATCTGAGGGCCGGTTACTAACGGCGGTGTAATCGGCAAATCCAAGCTTGTGATGTAATCCGGTGCGTGACCCTCTACTTCCATGTTGACATGGATGGCTTCTGCGCTAACCTCGTCCCCAGAGTTTACAGCATAAAGGTCCTGTACTAGGCCCACAACGGCATCATCATACACCCCTATTTTGAATGGCTGCGTGAGCGAGAGCGTCCCGGCTTTAACATTCAGTTGGGTAGAAGGTTCGTTAGGAAATACATACCAATACGCCAAGGACCCTTCCGGCGAGGTTGTTGAATCAAAAGTGTAAGAACCACTTATCTTGTCCCCAACAACGAGTCCACCGAATATAGCTGAATCGGTAACTTCAGTGACAGTTCCAGAAAAGTTGAATGTTACCAAAATGGCTACAGTGGTTGTGAACGTGAGATCATCTCCATACCCTGTCCCGGCACTATTCGTAGCATAGGCTCTCACGTGATAAGTGCTTTCGGGGCTCAAGCCTATTATGTTGCTGGCGAAGCTGCCGATTCCAATACCATTTGAGGTGTGGTTGCCTGAAATGGTCGGATTAGCAGATGTGCTCCAGCAGACCCCGCGCGCAGCTACAGAATCCCCGCCGTCTGAGGTGATATTTCCTCCGCTTTCCGCGGAAGAGGTGGTTATTGAGGAAACTGCCGTTGTACTGACTATTGGGGCTGTAGTGGAGGTCGTGAATGTGAGGTCTGCCCCATAGCTTATCCCTGCGCTGTTGGTCGCGTACGCCCTCACATGATAAGCGGTTCCGGGATTCAACCCTGTTATTGAGCTTGCAAAGCTGCCGGTTCCTGTCCCATCAGTCGTATGGGTGTCTGAAATGGTCGGGTTCTCAGACGTGCTCCAGCAGACACCTCGGGCGATGACCGAAACACCGCCATCAGAGGTCACATTTCCGCCGCTTGAAGCGCTGTTTTGGGTAATCGAGGATGCCGCAGTCGTAGTCACGGTAGGCGTGGTCGCTGCGGCTGTAGCTGCCGGTCCAATGAACTGCCCTAACGAATACCTGCTCGTTCCCATTGTAAGGCGATTGATTACGGTGTTGCCGCTGGTTTCGATCACGGCAACATTGTTACTGGCATAATCGGTACCCCAATTGGCCACATAAACGCGTGTCCCATCCAGATTGACAGATATGCCAATGGGTTTGGGAGAAGAAAATGCAGCGCCGGCACCACCTCCTACTGATGGAATGGTTTGCACACTGTAATTGTTGGTGATATCAATCACGTGAACGCTGTCATTACCTGCATTGGTCACATAAACGCGTGTCCCATCCGGGTTGACCGCCACGCCGTAAGGTCCAGCCAATCCACCAAAAATCACGGGTATTACGTTGTTATAGTTATTGGTGTCGATCACGCCGATACTGTAGCTATTTCTATAGACCACATAGACCTGCGGAAGGATTGGATTGACCACCACGCCAATAGGGTCATTTCCCGCACCCATGCTGGTCACGCTGTTATTGTTGGTGGTGTCGATCACGTTGACATTGTTAAGCCCATAATTGGCTACATAGACACTCGTCCCAGCCGGGTTGACTGCCACGCCCCAAGGGGTACCTCCCACTGCAATGGTGGTCACGCTGTTATTGTTGGTGGTGTCGATCACGCTGACACTGGCGCTACCCATATTAGACACATAAACACGCGTCCCAGCCGGGTTGACCGCCACGCCTACAGGAGCATTTCCCACCGCCACGTTTGTCACGCTGTAGTCGCTGGTTTTAATCACACTGACGTTGTTACTATCCATATTGGCCACATAGACCCACTCTCCGCCCATAGTGACTGCCACGCCTTGAGGGTTAACCCCAACAGGTACGATGGTCACCACCTGGTTATTGTCGGTATCAAGAACGGTTAGGGTGTTGTTACTTTGATTTGCAATATAGGCATAGCCCGTTCCTTGCGCCTGAGCTGAGGTAGTGAACATGAGATCACTGCCGTAGCTTGTTCCGGCACCATTGGTCGCATAAGCGCGCACATGATAGGTGGTCCCGGGCGTAAGCCCGGTGATGCTGCTGGTGAAGCTGCCGGTGCCTGTGCCGTCTGAGGTCTTGCTGCCGCTAATGGTCGGATTGGTGGAGGTGCTCCAGCAGACGCCCCGAGCCGTCACAGCAGCCCCGCCATCACTAGTGACATTTCCGCCGCTTGAAGCACTCGTGGAGGTTATAGAGGATGCTGCTGTTGTAGTCACCGTTGGGGAAGTAGTATCACTAACCAACTTTGCAACAAAGGCATCACGGCTACCAGCGTTGGTTCCCTGATAGGGGTTTTGCATGGGAAAGTTGCTGGAATCGGTTCCCCCCGTGACATAGGCATTTCCCGAGCCGTCTACGGCTATTCCGCATCCATATTCGTAACTGCTTCCCCCCAAATAAGTGGAGTAAGAAAGGGTGCTACCCGACGAGGAAAGTTTGGTTATGAAGGCATCATCAGTACCCCCGGCGAAGGCCCCCTGATACGGGTTTTCCGTGGGAAAATCGGTGGACTTGGTGCGTCCTGTGACATAGGCGTTTCCTGAGCCGTCTACGGCTATTCCATTTCCAAAATCGTAACCGCTTCCCCCCAGATAGGTGGAGTAGGAAAGAGCGCTTCCCGATGAGGAAAGTTTGGTTATGAAGGCATCATAGCCACCCCCGGCGTTGGTTCCCTGATAAGGATTTTGTGTGGGAAAATTGATGGAAACGGTGGTTCCCGTGACATAGGCATTTCCCGAGCCGTCTACAGCTATTCCATTTCCACGGTCATCAGTGTTTCCCCCTAAATAAGTGGAGTAAAAAAGGGCGCTTCCCGATGAGGAAAGTTTGGTTATGAAAGCATCAGACGTACCGGCATTGGTTCCCTGATACGGGTTTTCCGTGGGAAAATTGCTGGAAGAGGTGCCTCCTGTGACATAGGCATTTCCCGAGCCGTCTACGGCTATTCCGCATCCATATTCGTAACTGCTTCCCCCCAAATAAGTGGAGTAAGAAAGGGTGCTACCCGACGAGGAAAGTTTGGTTATGAAGGCATCATAGGTACCGGCGTTGGTTCCCTGATAAGGGTTCTGCGTGGGGAAATCGGTGGACTCGCTGTCTCCCGTGACATAGACGTTTCCTGAGCCGTCTACGGTTATTCCATATGCATAGTCGACCTCGGCCCCTCCTAAATAGGTGGAGTAGGAAAGGGCGCTTCCCGATGGAGAAAGTTTGGTTATGAAGGCATCAGACGTACCGGCGTTGGTTCCCTGATACGGATTTTGCATGGGAAAGTCGGTGGACTCAGTACGCCCCGTGACATAGGCATTTCCTGAGCCGTCTACGGCTATCCCATATCCAAAATCGTAACCGCTTCCCCCCAGATAGGTGGAGTAGGAAAGGGTGTTTCCCGATGGGGAAAGTTTGGTTATGAAGGCATCCCAGCCACCGGCGTAAGTTCCCTGATACGGGGCTTGCGTGGGAAAATTGCTGGAAGAGGTGTATCCCGTGACATAGGCGTTTCCTAACCCGTCTACGGCTATTCCATATCCCACTTCGCCACCGCTTCCCCCCAGATAGGTGGAGTAGGAAAGAGTGGGATCAATAATAAGCGGATAGGAGGGGTCATAGGCGGCGACCTGGAAGCCGTATGAAAAGCTTCGGGTTTGGGATTGATCGGCAGCGCCCTGGATCTCAAAGCTTCCATCCACCGCCCTTTTTCCGTCTATCTCCTGATAGATATAGGGCCTCGTCTCCTTGAGTTCCCCAAAAGCTGTCGCTATCAGAAGCTCCCCTTCCCCGCTTGTGGTGAGCCCTTCAATTCCATTGTAAGTTAATAATCTATCCTCGGGAGTTCCCCCCGGATTTACGATAAATTCATACTCGATGTCCTTGCCGTTTCCAAATACCTTCAGGTCTATCCCTTTGTAGACCCCTTGGTAGACGACCCCTTTGTAGGTGGGAATGCCTGCCTTCCATTTGCTCCTGTCATTTCCCACAAAATAGTTGATCCCGGCGTCCTGACGGTCCAGGCCCTCTATCAAGAACCCATTTTGGGCATTTTCAAAGCTCAGGTTGAAGACCAGCCGTTCTGTTTTTTTCCCTGTGGCCTCAATGCCTTTTTCGGTGCTTTCCGTACTCTTCCCTGCCTCCTTTTCCACACGAAGAAGGTCGAATACGATCCCCTCATCTGTAAAATAGAGGGTCTGGCCGGATGTCTTCACATAAAACCTGACCTTGGAATCAAGCTGCCCCTTATTTTCAATAAAATAGAGCGGCAGTTTGCCGTAGGCTTTTAACGTACTCTCCTGGTCAGCCTCTTTCGGCGCGGCAGAAACATAACCCTTGGACTGACGCGTATCCGGAACCGAATAGGACCATCCCAAATTTGCCGAAAATCCCAAAAACCCAAGCAATGACAATAAACAAAATATCTTTTTCATGATCTGCCTTCCAGTATCGGTTTTCTTTCAAAAACGTTCGACCTGTGCGGTTAAGCATTTCACCACAGAGACAAGGAGGATACAGAGTTTAGGCTTCGATCTTTTCTCTCAGCGAACCGTGTGTCTCTAGCGAAGCCCAGACGTCGGGACAGGCTGGGTGGTGAACAAACAGCTTTTGGCGAAATTCCGGGTGGAACAAGAGATAAAAAAAGCCGAACCACCTTCATGCGACCTTTACGATGTCACACTCGGCAGCCCGGCTATCTTATTCGAAGAAAAATGGGGGTCAAATAGAGATCAGCAGAAAATATAAAGATCCATGGCTTTCCGTCCCCATCTCACGATGAGTTTGGCTTTGTGTATTGGATATGCCAGCTCCCAACAGGCCAACCTTACCCTGTCAGGAGCCTTGCGTATACATTTCGACGCGTTTCTCCAAGGGAGAACCTCCAAAATAAAAGACTTCAAAACGGTGAAACTTTTTCTCCAGGTTATTTTCGGCAAGCAAAACTATTGAACTTCGAAACACCTCTGGAAGCTGGAGCTTCCCGGAAATGCATTCCCAAGCTGGAGCTTGGGAACGAGGTGTAAATTGCATTTTCAAATTTATCGGACTTCCAACCCTCGACCACGCGATATGAATTTGAGGGATAACAACGACCTAACAATTGAACAAAGCAACCGCTTAGCCATTTCTGAACAACAGTGAAGCATTCTGAACACAATATTCCTTTATGCCCCATTTTCCTATGGTTAGGAAATAGTGTCAATACCGGTTTATTGCCGGGATGGAGGCGCTGAAATGAATAATTTGGGGGTGAACCATATTTCAGGTATTTTGGAAATAGGAGAAAAGATTGTCCTTGTCGGGCGGATTTGGTTGCCTGAATTTGGACGATAATTGCAGCAATATTGATGGTCCCGTAAAAAGTAGGATTTCTCGCGGAGCCCTCAGAGAAGAAAGAGATAACATATTGATATCATTTATTGTTCTTATCCCGTTAATCCTGTTGATCCTGTCAAAATATTGGGGGCGGTATCATGAGAAATGAATACGATTTTTCAAAATCTGTAAAAAATCCATATGCCAAGCACCTTAAAAAACAAGTGACCCTCCGGCTTGGTGTCGATGTCATTGATTATTTTAAGGGTATGGGTATTGAGCTCTGTGAGAGAGGCTTTTAGCCTCGACGGTCACGGCAACATGCCTCTCACAAGAGATTTTCATGCGCGGGGGTGACACCATTTGTGTCATGAGCGTTCAGTACTTTATCACTTAGTTTTCTGTTACAAAAAACAAAAAAATCTTTGCGCCTTTGCGTCTTTGCCTGCCCAGTGAAACCTTTTTTGCTTTTGTTTCACCGGGGCGCGAGACATTTTGGTTGCGGCTTCGCCGCCTTAGATAGTCTCTGACAATCAGGAGACTTACCCCCATGATCCTTTTTCCAAAATACTTTCCAAAAGGAAAACAGATTCTTTTATCACAAGCCTTCAGGTCTCTTGTGTGGGATTTCTTCAGGAGAAAGACCCATTTTGCGAACTTCTTTTACGGCTGAAGCATAGTCTTCTGAAGTAACCGCATTATTTAACAGAAATCCAGCTTTCCGCTCATCGGTCTATCTCTACCGGAAGCGCCACCACCGGCCTTAGAAGCACCCCATCCGGCCGCGTTTCCGCTATGATCAGCGACCCTTTTTCAAATCTGTAATTGCGACGGATACTTGCTGGAATGACGACAGTTCCTCTCGAACCCACCTTGATAGTTGTGTTTTGCATTGGCTCCCACCTCCAAAATTCAGAATCTCAGATTTTCTGATTGCTGTCAAGAGAACAAATGAGGTCTGTCATCTCGCGATGAGTTTGGTTTTGTGTATTGGATATGTCAGCTCTCAACAAGCCAATGGTAACCTGTCAGGAGCTCAGCACATGCATTTTGAGGGCATCCTTCATTGGAGAACATCCAGAATCAAAAATTTAAAAACAGTGGACATCCTTCATAAAAGCACAAAAGTAGTTTACACTTTTGAGCATGAAAATTGGCCGCAAAAAGGCGCAAAAAACGCAAAAGGTTTCTAATCTTAACTGCTGTGTATGTTTATGTTAATCCAACGTAGCAATATTTGAGTCAATATTAACAATTTCTTAATGCTATTTCAACTATCCCGAATTAACATCTTTGAGCCTTTTGCGCCTTTTTGCGGCCATTTGGACTTCATGGGGCATGTGGTTATCTCTGTGTTCTCCGAGCGCTCTGTGAGAGATCCAGCTTTTTACGAATTCATCAAAATCAACTTGCTTCAAAATGCGTTCATAATTATATTGTCACTATGAAAGCAATATCATTCATTTTTTTTTATCCCGTTAATCCTGTTGATCCTGTCAAAATATTGGAGGCGGTATCATGAGAAATGAATACGATTTTTCAAAATCCGTAAAAAATCCATATGCCAAGCACTTAAAAAAACAAGTGACCCTCCGGCTTGGTGTCGATGTTATTGATTATTTTAAGGGTCTGGCTGATGAAACCGGAGTACCATATCAGAATCTAATCAACTTATATTTACAGGATTGCGCTCATTCCCAAAAGAAGCTCAAATTGAAATGGGCTTCGGAATAAAATTAACCACGAATAACGCGAATGACACGAATAGAGAAAGGGTCTGGGTATTGAGTTCTGTGAAGGAGTATATTTCAGGTATTTTGTAAATAGGAGAAAAGGTTTTCCTTGTCGTTTAGCTTGAATTTCTTTCTGATGTTCGTTCTATGCCAATCTACCGTCTTACGGTTAACTTTTAACAACTTCGCTATTTCTTTTGAGCTTTTCCCTTCCTTAATCAGATTGGCAATACGCGATTCGGCCGGTGTCAGCAATATTTTGGGAAA
>CAYOWC010000018.1:0-34117 GCA_964407525.1 uncultured Desulfobacteraceae bacterium
CAGTTGGGAAGGTAAAGTGCGATAACCATGGTATTAGAGCTTGGGACCAGACACCTAAAGCGGCAAGCCGCAGTTTTGGGGGTGTTCTAATGCGCCTCCGAAATAAGTTTGAAGATCCACCGGCAGTTTTATGGAAGCTCTTATTTGGCATATAGGGCTTTTTGCCCCCCTTTGAGAGGGCTTCCTCATACCACGTCCTGTGGACGTGGTTGGTGATTTTTAATTTTAGACCCTGCAAATTTCGCTGTTAAGCGAACGCCAGATTTTGAATCAAGTCCTCCAGATATATCCACCGTTTTCACCCGGTATAAACCACACCGGCCCGAGGTGTTTCCCCCCTTTTTTCAAGGTTTCTCCTGTCAGAGATAAGTCACGCCTTTGGGGCTTATGACCTACCTGACGACAAAGCTTGCATCGCCGCTTTCCGGAAAAAAAGCATTTGCGGCAATCTCTTCCGCACACCTCCCATTGAATTCTTTTTCTCCCCACCAAGGGACAAGGCCCGTGTTCCTAAAATCCTGTTACTGGCCCGGGTTGTCGGCTACGTAGGCCTTCATAATAATCTGTCCCCACCCATGTCGCATGGGCCCCACGTCGCCGCAGCTGAAGTGGTCGTAGAGCATATCGTTTATGTCGAGGCCCGATACGAATCTGTCCTGCACCAGTGTGGCAAGCATCGGAATGGGTCCCATGGCGTGCGCGCACCAGTTGGTGCAGCTACGCTTGAGGTCCAGAATGGCCAGTCCCCGGAAGAACAGTTTGTCGCCGGGCTTGAGGCCGGTGCTGCACCCGTGGGATTCGACGACCTCGACGATGAGATCTTTTTTCATGATGTCCGGGCTGAAGAGCTTTTTGGCGGCTGCAAAGCGCTTTGGGTCCGCTTTAAATACCGCCAGTTCCTCATCGGTGTACCTGAGGTGCTTCTGAAACGCCTTCCAGTTGAAATCCTTGTCCGACATGAGCGATTCTCCTTTCAGTGATCGTTTTAAAGTTGGAGATACAATAAAATTATGAGACCATGCCTATACGTTTCCAAATTCAAAGTGTTTGAGTGAATACATGTCGCCTTTCTTGGCATAGCTCTCTGCTTTTCTGCCAAAGTAGAACTGAAGTGTTTTCATCCCATTGAACTTGATGCCGTGTTCGTTAAAGGTGTTCACCATATGCTCAAAACTGGCAGGGCAACCGGGGATGGGAATGGCTTCTTGAATCCCCTCGCCTTTGCGGTTGGCCGCAATGATGCAGTCCCCGAGTAGAAAGGTTTTTTTGGCATGCCCGGAAGGCGTTGTATTCTTGCCTCCCAGCAATTCATAATCGTCATAGGGCGCCCCTTTTGAAAGGATGCTGGCAGTGATGATAAAGAGTACGCTCAAAGGGAAGAGCATGGAGCATCCTGTGCAGAGGGTCTGTCCCGGGTGCGGCATCCTGAAGCCCTTCACGCCCTGGTTGGTGAAAAACTTTGGTTCCACGTCTTCCCCGGTGTACCAGGGGTCGTCGTAGTCGAAACACTGGATGGCATGTACGTTGTCTGCGGGGTTGAGACCTTTGACGTCGATATCCTCCACCTTGAGGCTGCGGCCATGGTTCTCGGCGAACATGGCCAGATGCCCTATTTCAGAAGGATCAAACCCCATGAGATAGGATCCCAGGCAGTCGCAGCTGAACATGTCGCGGCCAGCAATGATAATGTTTTCCCTGTGGGCTTTTCCCATGTGCATGGGGCCGTTTTCCAGGGAGTAGATGCCGTCGATTAGCGTCAAATGGGGATAGAGTCTCTCCCCTAAACGCGCCACGAAATCGTCCAGGGGCCGTTTTTTGTGATGGCATATGGATTTGGATTTACTGTTCAGACACCCCTTGTTGTTCTTGAACCCGAGGGTGACCCTGGTCTGCTCGTGGGTCTTGAGCGCGGGTACGTTGATGAAAAAACCCGCTTCCTCCAGTATGGTCTTGGATATGCTGAGGGAGAAGCCCCCGAGGCCGGTTTTTTCAAAAGGCTCATCGTTGAGGTCTATTAGCTTTACGCCGTACTTATCGGTCAGGTGGGCGTAGTTAAGTGCATTATAGGTGGATTTTGTGCCGCATCCGAATTCCTTATTCTCAAGGGCCGCCTCTGCAATGGTGATGTCCTTTGCGCCGGCGTCCTTCAGATACCGGACAAGGGCTTCAAGCACCGTGCATGAGGTAATAATGCCGTAAGGTGAGAATTTGACCGTGGTGAGGTATTCCACGAGATTCGGTTTGATAAATACCTTCATGTTTGGATCAAATCCCTTTAATGCCTCGCACTGGTCAAGGGCATCTTCCACTGCGCTGCCGCTGTCTTCCCATCGGGTCAGGGCCACCGATGCGGAGGGATCCTGGTTGTGAATCCCGACTCCTTTTTTCATGTTGATCTCCTTGGGCAATCCATTACCATCCGTAAGGGGATGGTAATGGAAATGATAACTGAGCGGATTTACCAGTCGTAGTTCTCGCGTTCGATGATGGTGGCCGACCCCTGGCCTCCGCCGATGCAGGCGGTGGCCAAGCCGTAGCGCTTGCCTTGAAGGTTCAATATGCGGGCTAGCGTTCCCACCAGGCGCGTCCCCGTAACCCCCAGGGGGTGGCCGAGGGCGATGCCGCCACCCTTTACGTTGACCCTGTCCGGGTCAATGTTAAGTTCCTTGATGGCGTTGAGTGTTACAATGGCAAATGCCTCATTGATCTCCCAGAGGTCTATGTCCTCCATTTTGAGTCCCGCGTTTTTCAGGACCTTGTTGCTCGCGGGAACGGGTCCCTCGCCCATGAGGCTGGGTTCCACGCCTGCGGATGCCATGGAACGAATGGTTGCAAGGGGCTTTAATTTCCTCTTGCGGGCCGCCTCCTTGCTCATGAGGATCATGGCCGATGCACCGGCGTTTACTGGCGAGGAGTTACCCGCCGTGATGACGCCGTTTACCTTGAAAGCAGGTCTGAGCCCTTGCATGCCTTCCAGGGTGGCGCCCTTTCGTATGGAGACATCGCTTTCCAGGGTGACTTCCCCATCGGCGGTCTGCACGGTTACGGGCATTATTTCATCCTTGAAAAAACCCTCTTCAAGGGATTTGACCGAGAGTTCATGGCTCCGCACGCTCCAGCGGTCCATTTCCTCTCTGGAAATGCCGCTTTTTTCCGCCAGCTTTTCCGCAGTCAGGCCCATGTTCAGGGCAGTGGCCAGATCCCTCTCATCGTAGCGGGGGTCCAGCACGAATTTCCCCGAGGGCTGGATCATGGGGTTGTTTACCATGGCAATGTGTGTCATGTGCTCTATGCCCACGGAAACAACCACGTCGGAATAGCCCAGCATGATCTCCATGGCGCCGATCTGGATGGTGGCCATGGACGAACAGCACTGCTGATCTATCATTTTTGCCGGCACCGTGACCGGAAATTCAGCCAGCAGGGGAATGGTCCTGCCGCCCCAGCTCCAGTTTTCACCCACACCGAGGGCGCACCCTGAAAGGAATTCGTCCACGTCTCCCTTTTCTATTCCCGTACGCTTTACAAGCTCATTGACCACATCTGCCGCCAGTTCATCCATCCTGAGGGTGTTATATACATCACGGGCGGCACGTTCCGGACTGCCCGGTCTTGAGCGGGAAAGGGGGGATCTCAAATATCCCACAATAACTGCTTCTTTCATTTTTGATTTCTCCTTTCTTTGGAATGTCAATATCAGTTGCGCAGGGGTTTGTTGGTTTTGAGCATATGTTCGATGCGATCCTGCGTTTTGGGTTCGCCGCACAGGGATACGAAAGCCTCGCGTTCCAGATCCAGGATGTATTGCTCATCGACCCACCTTGGCGTCTGTAACGCCCCACCGCACATGACATAACCCAGTTGGCCTGCGACGGTGACGTCGTGATCACTGATATAACCGGACTTTCGCATGCTCTGGAGCAGTATCTGAACACCTGCAATACCCCTGTTGCCCACGGCATAGACTTTTCCGGGCACAGGCGGAATGTACCCCATGCGGTCCATGTGCATCACCATCTCCTTGGCGTTGTGGATAATGTGATCGGCGTTCATGACGATTCGATCCTGTTTGGACAGAAAACCCCACTCTTGGGCCTCAAGAGCGCTTGTGGTCACCTTTGCCTGGGCAACCAACTCAAAGGCCATCTGAAAAAAGGCCATGGGATCGGTTGCCGGCGCCTTGGCCATTATCGGAGAGACCACCCTCCTGAGTAGTTCTTTGCATCCGCCGCCTCCGGGAATCAGGCCTACGCCCACTTCCACCAGGCCCATGAACAGATTGCCGTGGGAACAAATCCTGTCCGCTCCCATGCAGACCTCGGCACCGCCCCCCAGGGCCATTCCATAGGGTGCAGCCACCACCGGCCTTGAGCAGAAGCGAAAGCTGCCGAGCGCCTTGTGCATTTCCGATACGCCCTGATGAATTAGATCCCACTGTTTCTCCTTGGCGGCCATCAAGATGTTGAATATGTTGGCGCCCACACTGAAGTTGTCGCCCTGGTTTCCCACAACCAGACCTCTGAAGTTCTTTTCCACTTCTGCAACCGAAAAATTGATCATCTCCACGATGTCGCCATCCAGGGCGTTCATCTTGGAGTGGAATTCCAGACAGGCCACGCCGTCGCCCAGGTCTATCAGGCTGGCGCTCGGGTTTTTATTTATGGTTTTGTTCTGCGCTTTCAAAGCTTTAAGGCTAATAGTCTTCGGGCTTACCGGAACTTCTTTATAGCCCTTGGAGGCTGCGTCGTAATAAACGGGAGTTTCTCCTTTTTCCCCGTAAAAGGATGTAATGCCCGCTTTGAGCATCTCTTTGACCCAGGGGGCAACCGTGACCCCTTCCTTTTCCATACGGTCGACGGTCTCAGACACGCCCAGGACGTCCCAAATTTCAAACGGGCCCATGTCATGCCCGTATCCCCATGTCATGGCCCTGTCTATGCTGACAAGGTCGTTCGAGATCTCGGGGATGCGTTTGGCCGAATAGGATAGGATATTACTGATGGTTGCCCATACAAGCTTGCCCACCTTGTCGTCCATCCGAACCAGGCGGCGCAGCCTTTCCGGCAGAGACCGGATGCCCTTTGCCTCTTTGATTCCCGGCAGATCCGGTTTCTCCTGGGGACGATACGTGAGGGTTTCAAGATCCACCACCTCAAATGATTTTTTTCCGCCGGGTCCCTTTATGAGCTTGTAGAATCCGCCCTTCGTCTTGCGGCCCAGCCAGCCCTTGTCCACCATCGTCTTCATGACCCGCATGACCTTTTCCGAGCGGAGAATTTCACGGTCCTCGTCGTGGGGAACATCCGGGTAAAGATTTTGTACCACATGGAAATTGGTGTCCAGGCCCACCAGATCGTTGAGCTTGTAGATGCCGGTCTTGGGTCTGCCCATGAGGGGGCCCGTGATGGCATCCACCTCTTCCACCGTGTAGCCGTTGTTCATGGCGTAATCCAGAATGAACAACTGGTCGAAGGCGGCCACGCGGTTGGCGATGAAGTTAGGGGTATCCTTGCAGACCACCACCCCCTTGCCCAGAACCGATTCTCCGAATTCGCATGCAAAATTGGTCAGTTCCGGATCGGTGTCCTCCGTGGCAATAACCTCCAGCACCTTGAGCCATCGGGGCGGATTGAAAAAATGCATGCCCAGAAAGCGCTTCTTGACCCCGGGGCTGAATTTCGCGCCGATGTCTTTCAGAGGGATTCCCGAGGTGTTGGTAGCGATGATTGCCGTGTCTTTCATGTGGGGCAGTATCTTCTCAAACAGGGCCTGCTTGATCGCCAGGTTCTCAATTACGACCTCCACCACCAGGTCCGCGTCTTTGAGCAACTCCAGATCATCCTCCAGGTTGCCGGTGCGGATAAGGGGCGCGCGGCTCTTGCTGAAAAGTGCCGGCGGTCTGGCATTTATGATGCCCTGGTACCCGCTTTGCACGATGCGGTTTCGGACCTCGGGGCTGTCAAGGGTCAATCCTGCAGCCTCTTCTTTCTCGATCATTTTGTTGGGTGTGATGTCCAGCAGCGTGCAGGGGATTCCCGCGTTGGCCACGTGTGCGGCGATTCCACCACCCATGACACCAGACCCGATAACGGCAACATGCCGAATTCTATAGCCCATCGATTTCCTCCTTTTTTCGTTTTATGTTCCTATCTACAATTTTTGAGGGTTTGTCTCCTACATCTATAACTCATTGAAATTAAATCATATTCGCTTCGCCAAAATATTTCGCAGTTTGCTCTATAAAATCATAAGCTCTGTTACCCGGGAAAACCGGTGATTATCAGAACTTGGTGGGCCAACCCGCCAGGCGGTGTTCTCCGATTCCTCTGTGGGCGGAATTGCGAATGATCTTCAGCACGTTTTTCAGATAGTTTCGGGTTTCACGCGGATCAATGACGTCGTGCACATAGAATTCGCGAGCCGCCGGGTAAGGCGAGCAGTCCTTTACCATGGCTTCAGTCATCTTCTTTCTCTTTTCTTCGGGCAGTTTGCCGAATACCACATCCGCGGCTATTGCTGGGTCCATGAAACCCACCTCCGCCGTGGGCCAGGCAACGAAGTAGTCGGGACCGGCGCCCGGGCCGCACATGTTTGCCCCTGCCTGGCCGTATGATTTCCGTATCACAATCGATATTTTCGGAACCGTAACCTGGAAAAGGGCCTGAAGGGCGTTCATGACCTTGGCCCCCACCCGTTTCTTTTCCGCCTCCTTTCCCACCCAATGGCCCGGCGTGTCGTGGAGAAACAGCAGGGGAATGTTGAAGGAATCGCACAGGCACATGAAGCTGGCGAGTTTTTCAAGCCCGTCCGTGTCCATGGCCCCCATATTATGGGCCGGGTTATTGGCAATGATGCCAATGGTTTCTCCGTTTACTCTGCAGAGGCTGGTGATGAGCATCCTGCCGAAATTGGGTTTCAGCTCGAAAAGTTTTCCGCCGTCCACCATGCATTCGATGATCTTGTGCATGTCGTATATGCGAGTTCTTTTTTCCGGCAGCAGGTCGAGGATTTTCGGCATATTGTCCCCGGAACCTTCCGGCACCGGACGCACCGGGGGCAGTTCCAGGTTGTTGGACGGTATGTAGTCGAGGAATTCCCTGATGATTTTAAAGCATTCTTCTTCGTCTTCAGCAATCCGGTCCACCATCCCCGTAATCCTGTCATGGATTTCCCAACCGCCCAGCTCCTCCCCGGAATAGGTTTCACCAATGGCTTTTCCAAGGGCCCGCGGTCCGGAGATGGAGATGGCGCTTCCCTTGACCTGTACGACAAAATCGGCAAGGCAAATCTGAAAATCGGGTATGCCGTAGCATTCCCCCATGGCGGCCATGATAAAGGGATGGTTCCTGATATGCCCGTATTCCACGCTTAGGGTGTCGGTGCCTCCTCCCCCCAGCGAGCAGATGCCCTTTGAACCCTGGCAGTCGGGCATGCGCGCCCCGCCAGCCTCGCCGAACCAGATGAGAGGAATCAGGTTCTTGTTTACCTGGGTCTTGAACTGGATGCTTTTCTTCAGGTTGATCCTGGCATTGCTGGATGCAAGGACCGTAAAATCATTGGCAACCACTCCCACCTGCCGGTTGTTTACGGTGCCGTATCCGAGTACAATCCCGTCTGCTGGGGTCTTTTCTTCCATTCCGGGCACGTCCGAGGTTGCAAGGCGACCCAGTTCCATAAAGGAGCCGGAATCCAGGATCTTTGCCACCCGTTCCCGGGCGGTGAGCCAGCCTCGGTCGTGCTGCCGCTTTACCTTTTCCGGTCCGCCCTGCTCGAGGGCCTTTTCCTTTTTTTGAGCAAGTTCTTCCAGAAGCTCTTCAAATGCCATCTTCGCACCTCTTCTTAAAAGGGTTCTAACACCTCATGCCCCTAGTCTTTATTCCCAGCCGGGTTTTTTCCACCGGAAACACGGTTTCGATCCAGTTGCACAGGAGCGGTCTGGTATCCCGCGGATCGATGATGTCCTCAACCGCGAAGTGTTCCGCGGTCCTGAAAGGCGAGGCAAAACCCCGGTAGTATTCCTGGAGCTCATCGTGCCGTGCCATGGGATCTTCCGAGTTCTCGATCTCGGCCCGGTGGGCCGCGTAGACCCCACCCTCAACCGGGATATTACCCCAGTAGGCCGAAGGCCAGGCGTAACGCCAGTTCAGCTCGCTGAAGTCTGACTGCGCCCCTCCAGCCACTCCAAAGCATCTTCTCACGTATATACTCGCCCACGGCACCGTGGATTGGACAACCGCCATGCTGGCACGCACACCCTTTCGAATGGTTCCGTATTCTTCCGACTTGCGGCCGATAAAAAAGCCGGGTTGGTCGACCAGGTTTACAATAGGTATGTGGAAGGTGTCGCACATATCTATGAAACGCTGAAATTTTTCGGCCACGTCCCAGGTAAAGGCCCCTGCCATGAAATTGGGATCATTTGCAAGCACTCCCACCGGATAACCGTTCAGCCTTGCAAGGGCCGATATCTGGGAACGGCCCTGATATTTGCCGATTTCAAAGACGGAATCCTTGTCAAAAACCGAACGGATAATCCTGCGCATGTCAAAGGTTTTCTTGGAATCCCTCGGCACGGCGGAGATGAGAGATTCGTCACGGCGGTTCGGATCATCCTTGTCGGCGTATTTTCTGAGCGGCATCTCCCACACATTCGACGGCATGTAGCCCAGAAATCTCCGTGCCTGTTCAAAGGCGTCTTCCTCATTTTCGGCTTCATTGTCCACCACACCGCTCATCCTTGTATGGATTTTGTATCCTCCCAGGTCTTCCTTTGAAATCTTCTCCCCCATTGCCCACTGCACGAGCGGGGGCCCCCCCACGAAGACCTGGGTCTTTTCTCTTATCATGACGGAAAAATGGGACTCCACCATTTCCATGGCCCCGATTCCCGATACGGATCCCAAGGCCAGAGAAACCACGGGCACCATGGAAAGCAGTTCTATCGAATACCTCCTTGCCATGTCTTTTCCCACGGGCAGTTCCACATACCCCATCTCGGCGATCTCCTTGATGCTTCCTCCGGCACCGTCGAGCAGCCTTACTAAGGGAATGTGCATTTCATGGGCCATCTTGGTGATATAGGCCAGCTTGTCTTTGAACATCTTTCCCACGGAAGCGCCCTTTATGGTGAAATCGTCTCCATGAACAGCTATTTTGCGGCCGTCTATTGTTCCAAGGCCCATTACGATGGGGCAGGGGATGCAGCCGAGAAATTCGTTTTTGTCATATTCGGCCTGGCCCGCCATGACCCCTGTTTCGAAAAAAGAGTTTTCATCCAGCAGAGCATCTATGCGTTCTCTGACGGTCAGCTTTCCGTGATCGTGCTGTTTCTGAACGTTTTTTTCTCCGCCCAGTTGGCTCGCAATCTGCTTTCTTTTTCGTATTTCTTCAACTTCCTGTTTCCACATGGTTCAACTTCCCTTTCCTCAATCGGATTGTTTTTACGGATCCCCCCAAATTATTCGCATCTCAGTCTTCATCTTTTACGGTCACGGCCGAACATAGCAGGCTCGTTACCTGGTCGATTTTCTGCATCTTGTCGAAATTCCTGTCCCCGCCAAGGATGAACCAGCGAAGGGCAAGGTTATTGAATGTTCCGATAACCATGTTTCTGAAAACCCGGGGGTTAACGTTCTGACGAAAGGTGCCCTCGGTCTTTCCGTTTTCAATGATGTGTTCGATGGTTGAAAAGTAGTTCGCGAAGTTTCTGAACTCCTTTGTTCCGTAAAACCTTTTGCTAAGCTGAAGCTGTATCAGGAATACCTTGAGGAAATCCCTCTCCGTTGAGAAGAGGGAGAAGAAATACCTGATGAATCTCCGCAGTTTTCTGATCGGGCTTTTGATTTCAAATATCTGCGGCAGGTCGCTCATGTATTTTTCAAAGTGCTTGCCTGGAATTGAGAGGAGAAGGTCCTCCTTGCTTCCGAAATATTCATAAACAGTTCCTTCCGCAACCCCGGCCAGATTCGCTATTTCCGAGACCTTCGCTTTTGCAAACCCCTTTTCAGAAAAGGTCTTTTCCGCAGCTTCCAGGATCATGTCCTGTTTGTTTTTTTCTGATTGTTTTCTGGGTGAAACCATGGCGACGACAAGTTCCATTATGTCTGCATAATCGCCGACGACTTTTTCGATTTCGCCGACCCCCAGCCAGCTCATCATTTCGCAACCCAGTGTTCCCAAAATCAAGTCTCTTACCAGATGGGTATCCATTTGTGGATTAAACCGTCCTTCGGCAACCCCCTGCTGGAGGCTTTCCAGAAGGATTTCGGTAAATCGCCGAACCCCACCGTAACCGCGACTTAGGTAAAAGTCTTTTGATGAGAGGCATTCGAAAAAGAAGATGCGCGCATACCCAGGATGGGTATCGAAATACCACAGGTAAAACCAGATTATCTTTCTGAGGCGGCTTTCGGCATCCTCGATTCCCTGGAGATGATCATTGAGTAAGGAAAGGTATTCATTTTCCCGCTCGGCCGGTATGGAGAATAGGAGGTCCTCTTTACCCTTGAAAAACTGGTAGATGACGGAGTCAGCCACCCCCGCCTTTCGGGCAATTTCCGAAATCGTGGTATCGACTATTCCCTTTTCAGAAATTATTTCCTCGGCGGCTTGCAATATTTTTGCTTTTTTATCCGCAGCTTTCATTGTCTGTTTCCTCAGATGTGTCTAATTCTCTCTCAGCCTGTAATTTTCTGCGGCTAAAGCCTTCTCTGAGGCCTCAATAATGATTGTTTTAAACATTCATAAGCTTTCAGCCGTGCCCAAAATGTTTCATTTGCTGTGTAACATACCTTCTAAAAAATATCATGTCAATAAAAAATATATCGAGTTGAATTCATAAATATAAAAAAACGTTTTTTTATAAAATATTTAATGAGATTAAATTACAAATCATATCAATATAATATATTGATTATGGAAAAATTGAGTGAAATTATAAAAAGCGCTTGACAAAAATAATTTCATCTGACATTATCTTTTCGAAAGTCAGGAGTTGATTCTAAAAAGAATTATATTCAATTCTTTCGGGGCGGGGCGAGTTAGAGGCACTTTTTTGATGACGGAGGATGTCATGCAAACAAAAATCACTAAACTTCTGGATATAGAGCATCCCATATTAATGGCGGCCATGGCATGGGTTTCCAATGCGGAAATTGTGGCGGCGGTTTCCAATGCGGGTGGCCTTGGAACCTTGGGGCCGAATGCGGGCGCCAGAGTCGTCACCATGGACGTTGCAGAGACCGGTGAGAGGCTTCGAACGCAGATTAAAAAGGTAAGAGAACTCACGGATCGGCCTTTTGCCGTCAATTTCGTGGTGGGAGCGGCCGGACTGGACAAGGAATTCAGCGAGAAATGTATCGAGGTGGGAATCGAAGAAGCGGTGCCTGTTGCCATTGTCTCTCAAGGAAGCCCCATGGTGCATACGGAGAGGCTCAAGAAGGCGGGGATGAAGGTGGTGCATGTGTGTGCGGCCGTGGCCCATGCAAAAAAGGCGGAAGCGGCGGGTGTGGACGCGGTGGTTGCTTCAGGAACGGATGGCGGTGGGCATAGTGGTTTCGACCAGAATACCACGTTCTGCCTTATTCCCCAGGTGGCTGACGTTATAAAGATTCCCATTGTGGCAGGAGGAGGCGTGGCCGACGGCCGGCAATTGATCGCCGCTTTGGCACTTGGTGCCGAGGGGGTGTATGTGGGGACCCGCTTCATCGCCACCATGGAGAATCCCGCCCATGAGAGATACAAGGATGCCCTTCTCAAGAGCAGAGATGGGGGCACCATCGCCATAAGGCACGGAAGCGTTGCCAGGCCCGGAGCGGGAAATGCCGGATTTACCGGGGAGAGGCGCGGATCCCTTAGAATGCTTCTTACCGACAAACTCAGGGAAATATTCATTGCGCATTCGGGCATGGTGGATTTCGCCAAGGTGGCACAGACATACGGGTCCGTTCCAAAGGAAAAGGGTGGGAGCGCCACGGCCGCCGCTTCGATCTACGGGGACCCCGACCTGCCCTTCTGGGCGGCGGGTCAGGGAGTGGGCCTCATGGAGGAGGTTCTTTCCTCCGGGGAGGTAGTGAAAAAGATCATGGCGGAAGCTGACAGGGCTAAACAGAGAATTCAAAGGATCTAAGCGAACCGATCCGCCCATAAATGACCAAGGAGAGAAAAATGGCTATAAAGACTTATGACGAGTACGTTGCAAGGATAAAGAAGCTCAAGCGTAACGTGTACATTGCCGGTGAGAAAGTGGACCGAACCGAGTTCGAGGGGCTCAAGGGAAGTCTTCGCGTTATAAGGGAGACCTATGATCGGGCCAATGATCCGGAATTCGAGGACTTGTGCACGGCCACGTCGCATCTGAGCGGTGATAAGATCAACCGGTTCACCCACATACACCAGAGTGTGGACGACCTCTTGAAAAAGCAGCTCATGACCAGGCTCCTGGCCCAGAGGGTCGGAGGCTGTGCTCAGCGCTGCATGGGAACGGACTCCATGAACGCGCTTTCGGTGGTCACCTATGAGATGGACCAGACCCTCGGGACCGAAACCAATAAAAATTTCATAGAGCAGCTCAAGTACTGGCAGGATAACGACATCACCGCCAACTGCGCACAGACCGACTGCAAGGGCGACCGTTTGAAGAGGCCCCATGAGCAGGCGGACCCGGATCTCTATTTGCGGATCATCGAGAGTCGGGATGACGGCATCGTGGTTAGGGGTGCGAAAGTAGACAATACCACGGCCCCCGTAAGCGATGAGATCGTGGTCATTCCCACCCGGTTCATGACGGAAAAGGACAGTGATTATGCGGTGGCGTTTTCCCTTCCGGCGGATGCCGAGGGCGTGAAGATGCTTGTGAGGCCCGCGATGCAGCATAAAAGGAAATTCCAGCATGCACCCATCGCCGAGATCGGCGACGGCGAGTCCTTTACCATCTTTGACGACGTGTTTGTTCCCAGGGAACGGGTCTTTATGGACGGAAAGGGGGACCCGAGACAGACCGCCTACGCAGGCTTTTTGGCCCTGCTTTTCGCCCATTATCACCGCCACTCCTACACGGGGTGCAAACCGGCCGTATCGGAGGTCCTGGCCGGTGCGGCAGCGCTGGTATCGGAATATAGCGGCATCGAAAAGCTGGAGCATGTGAAGGACAAGATCTCTCACCTGATCGGGACGGCGGAACTCGTATTCGCTGCGGGCCAGATGAGTTCATATCGCGCTGAAAAATCGGAATCGGGAACTTATATCCCCGACGAGGTGCTCACAAATGCGGGCCGGCGAATCGCGGGTGAGGAGATCTACAATGAGTACAAGATTTTGGCCGACCTTGCGGGGGGGTTGTGCGCCACCATGCCCTTTGAGGAAGAATTTTTTTCAGATGAGACGGGGCCGTTGGCCCGGAAATATATTATGAGGAATCCTAAAATCTCCGCTGAGAACCAGCAGCGATGCTTTAGAGGCATCGAGAATCTGGCGGTTTCCGAACTGGCCGGCGTTATGCAGGTTGCGGGTCTTCACGGCGGCGGATCTCCGCAGCTTGAAACCATCTCCATGATGGCCAGGTACGACCTGGAGCCCCTTAAAAACATAGCCAAATACCTCTTCGGCATCGAGAAGGATCTGCCCAGGTATGAGAGGCCCCCGGTAACGCCGAGAAAGCAGCTCGAAAGGTTCCGAAAGATGTTCGGGGGCAAATAGCCATTCAGCACCAGGAGGCCGAAAATGACCGATGGAAAAGACAGGGATAACTTCCTGTTCGAAAGGATGTGCGCCATTGTGGGTTCCGAGCACGTAACCATTGAGGAATTCGCAAGAAGAGCGTATACGAGGGCCCCGTTCCACTCCGTCGGAGGCGGCGGCAGGGGCAAGACGCCCGGTATTGTCGTCAGACCGGACAGCACCGAGGAGATTTCGGAGATCGTCAAACTGGCCAATGAGACCGGGACGCCCATCGTGCCCAAGGGCGGCGGCGGCAGTGTCTCCACATTTCCGCCTCTATACGTGGGGGGTGACAATAATATCCTCATCGATACCCACCGAATGAACCGGATTCTGAATATCGACAGGGACTATATGACCGTAACCGCTGAGTGCGGGGTCATCCTGTCCCAGCTTTCAGAGGCGGTCAGAAAGGAGGGCTTTCACATCTATACGGTGGATGTCCCCATCCACATGGATTCCGTGGGAGGCGTGCTGAGCGGATTCCTCGGGGGCGGAGAACCCTCCGATATGGCAACCTGCGGAACCATGAACGACTATCTTCTGGGTCTGAAGCTGGTCCTCCCCAACGGCGAGATCCTTCAGACGGGCGGAGGACCGGGCACCAATATCCACCAGAAAAAAATCCTGCACCGGGAGGCGGGGGCGCCGGACATAACGGGAATGTTCCTTGGGGACGGGGGTTCCTTTGGTGTAAAGACGGAAGCCACCTTTACCGTTCATCCCTATCCAAAGGTCTATCTGCCGGGCATTTCGGACATGGGGACCGATGAAAAAATGTGGAAGGCCTTCAACCAGCTTGTCCGTACCGAGCCCTATCCTTACACAAGGCTGTTGGCCTTTCGCGAACCGGGAGGACCCTGGTATTTCGTGCACATCATCCGGGCGCATACCCAGGAAGAGGCGGGTCTTAAGAAGAAGACCCTGGAGGGGATTGTCAAGGCGAGCGGCGGCGGGCCCGCAGCGGTGGGCGACGAGGTCATGCAGATGGCGAATATGTTCTCGGCCCGTCGTCTGGGCCAGCAGACGCTCCCGAAGGGCGCCACCATGACATATTTTGGAGAGGCACTGGTTCCGAGATTGAAATCAATTGAATACTTAAAAGACGTCAACGATTTGCTGGATGAAACGGTGGGAGACCTGGATATCTACAAGCGGGTCGACTTTGTGGTGCCGTATCTTCGCGCCACCACCATAACGGGAGTGCTGCTCTATTTTGGAAAGGGTACGACCCGTGACGAGGCCAGTGGGCGTTTGTACCATAAGGCCCTCAAAAGAATGGAAGTGCTTTTTACCGAAAAATACGGCGGGTGGACGGAGACCTGTCAGGGGGAAAGTGCGGCACACAGTGCCTCCGCCTGGTCGCCCGCCCACAAGGACTTCATGAAATGCCTCAAAAAATCACTGGATCCAAACGATATTATGATGCCGGGCCTTTGGAGGATATAGTATGGACATGAATCATCTGGAAGAATTCAAGGCAAATGTCTTGAAGTGCATGGGCTGCGGTGTCTGCAAGGGCGTGTGGGAACGAAAAGATGAGGCCATGTGCCCGGTTTGGGCCACCGGTCTTTGCTTTGAGGACAGCACACCCAGGGGCAGGGTGACGGTGGCCCAGGACCTGCTTGAAGGCCACTTCGGCTATTCATTGCCCCTAGCGGAATCCGTATACAGATGCACGGATTGCGCCAGTTGCGCGGTCATTTGCGATGCCATGGACCCGGAAACAGGGAAGCCCATCATTGATGTGCCGGGCGTGGTCAGGGCCATGCGCATGGATTTGGCCGAAAATTCACTGGTACCCCCCCTTGTAAGAGATTATTTCAAGGCGGTTCATGTGAATGGAAACCCATACAAAATTCCCCAGGCGGAGCGGGGTAAGTGGGCCGAAGGGATGAACGTTCAGCCCTATTCCGGCCAGGAATATCTCCTTTACGTGGGGGATGTGGGCGCTTTTGACGAAAGGGGCGTGAAGATGGTCCGTTTCGTGGCTGCGGCTCTGGATGAGGGGGGGGTAGACTTCGGAATACTGGGCAGCGAGGAAATGAGCGACGGGAACGATGTCTACGCCCTTGGAGAATCAGGCCTGTTTGCATACCTGGCGGAAGCCAATATCAGCGTCTTTAAAAAGGCGGGAATCAAAAAGATAATATCCCTGGACCCGCACAGTTTCAACGCATTCAGGAACGATTATCCGGCCATGGGTGCCGAATTTGAGGCCTTGCACTATACGCAGGTCCTGGCTGATGTCATGAAATCGGGTGCTCTTCCGGTTCGGGACTACGGGGTAAAGGTGACCTATCATGACCCATGTTACCTGGGAAGGCACAATGACATATACGATGCGCCAAGAGAGATATTGAACAGAATCCCCGGTCTTGAGCTGTTGGAGATGAAACGAAACAAAAAGAACGCTTTTTGCTGTGGCGGTGGCGGCGGCAATTTCTACACGGACATGCTGGGAGGCGGTGTTAACAGCGCAAACCGCATTCGTGTGAGAGAAGCGGCCGAAACCGGAGCTGAAATCCTGGCGGTTGCGTGTCCCCTGTGCGCCAAGATGATGGAAGACGGCATACGGGATGAGGGATTGGAAGAGAGGCTTGAGGTCAGAGACGTAGCCGAGATTGTAATGTCGGCCTTGGGTAAAAAATAGACCGGTGAAAATAACCGGGTCTAAGCTGCAAAAGACATGGGGGAACAGAGGCTGCGATATCAATGTTACAACTCAGATCAGGAGACAAATGCCATGACCGGAAAGAGGCCCGATAGAAGGGCGGAGCTCATGAAACTCAGCAAGGAAAAACTAATAGATTATATTGACGTACTGAGTCGTAATTTCTGGACGGTTCAGAACAACTGGATGGGTAACGTGACGGTGAGGTACGGATCGAAAGTGGCCGCGGAATTCGACGAGTTGCTCTGGAAAAAATGGCCCGCGGTGGAGGCGTACCGTTTCAAAGAGCTGTTCAATCTCGGCAGCGGCCTTGCGGACGTGGCCAAGGTGGTAACCCTCTCTCTTGGGGCCGAAGAGGGGCCGGAGGCGGAATACGTGGAATTTAATGACAAGCGGATCGCCTTCAAGGTCACCAGATGCCCCATGCAGTTGAAAAGGAGGGAAGAAGGCTGGGACGAACTCAACTGCAAGCCGGCCTTTACGGCCATGTGGAAGGCAATCGCCGGCGTGATCAACCCGGATATCAAGGTGAAAAAGGTCTATGCTCCCCTTGATCCCCATTCGGACGACGATTGGTGCGGCGCGCTTTTGGAACTGTGAACGGCCGCCTTTTAGGAAATGAAATTCAATTGAAAAAATCCAGTAAGGAGAACCCATGACAATGGAGAACAGGGGCGCCGTAAAGAGTGAGATTGAATCCATTGTGGGTCCGGACAATGTGTCGTCGGAAACACCGGACCTGATCCCCTATCTCAAGGATTCATACTCTACCATGATGGGCAGGGAAATACCGCTTCCTGATTTTGTGATTCTTCCCAAAACCACGGATGAGGTACAGAAGGTCGTGCTGCTGGCGAATAAGTATGAGATTCCCATGTATCCGAGGAGCTATGGCGTGAATATCGCGGGCTCAGCGCTTCCCTACAAGGGAGGGGGCATGGTCATAGACTTAAAGCGCATGGACCGGATTATGGAGATAAATGAAGATACCATGACCGCCACCATCGAGCCGGGCGTAACGTGGGGCAGGCTTCGAAAGGAGGCCAACAAGAAGGGACTTGATGTCATTCCCATAGGGGGGCCATACCAGACCAGCCCGATCGGCAACCACCTGCTGACCAATATTACTCCCTACTCATCGAAATATAACTGTGACCGCGCCGTTACCCTGAAGGCGGTATTGCCAAACGGCGAAATCCTGCGCACCGGTTCATGGGCAAGCGCCCTGGGCGGCGATGTGAATCCCTATTTCAGATACGCCTACGGCCCTGACATCACGGGGATGTTCAGGGGTAGCATGGGCAACTTCGGCATCATCGTCGAGATGGTCGAAAGGCTTAGGCCCGTGGCCCCGGTGGAGAACAATATCACCTTCGGTTTTGACAGTCTGGAGGACTGCATGAAGGCCATGCAAGGCATTGAGCGCCTTGAATTTACCAGAACCTGCCAGGCCTACAACAATATCCTCACCGCCCATATTCTTCTGGCCCCGAACAGGATAAGCATCCCGGGCGAAAGGGAGGCCTACCTTAAGAAACTCGCTCCGTTTCAGATGAACCTGGGGCTGGGGGGAACAAAGGAGATGGTTGCCCTGTTTGAGAAGATTGCAGGGGAAGAGGCGGCCAGGTGGGACGGTTATCCGGTGTTGTTTGAGGGTGAAGACAAGGCCCTGCTGGATCAGGTGAGCGAAGGCGCCAGCCGGGGGATCATGCACATGTACGCGCCGTTGAGCGGGTTTGCAGCCGTAATAGGATGCCTGCCCATAACCCACGTGGCCGAGATCAACGACATTGTAAAAGGCATCGTAAAGAAACACGATATTCGGGACCCCATTTCGGGTGAACCGCAGGAACACGAACTGATCGTGCTGCCCTACGACCGCTGCTCCACCGTCTATGTGGAACAGGAAATCCTGTATGATCCTGCGGCCGACCGGAGTACTTTGGAACCGGTAATGCAGTGTCTCAGGGAATGCTATGCTCAGATCGTCGGCAAGTACGGTGCTTCGCATACGATTCCCAACAAGACCCTGATGAAGATGATGGTTCCGTCCTATGCAAACATCCTCAAAGGCTTCAAGAAGATGGTGGACCCCAAGGGCATCATGCTTCCGGGCGGACCTTATTCACTTGAATAGGATGACACGCCTGAATGAAGCCGAATCAGGGATGAGTGCACTATGGGCGAAAAGGAGAAATACATGCTGAAGGACTATAGAGATACCATATATCACTGCCTCAAATGTGGTGCCTGCAGGGTCGCCTACGGGGTCTATGCCCCCATCTGCCCTTCCGGCATCAAATTCGGATTCGATTCCCACTATGCCATCGGCCGCATCAGCCTGGCCAGGGCGGTGCTTGACAATGAGATCAAGATCGATTCGAATCTCATGAGACGTGTTTATACCTGCACCAGCTGCGGTGCCTGTGACGAGCAATGCCACGATGCGGTCGGCATTGATCCGCTTCAGGTCATAGAAGAGCTGAAATCCGCGGCCGTGGATGTGGGCATGATTCCACCGGAAGTGAGGGATTTTCTCAAACACATGAACGTTCACGGCAACCCCTATCTTCTTCCCTCCGAGGATCGAGGAAAATGGGCCGAAGGTACACAGGTCGAGACATTTTCCGGACAGGAATATCTCTTTTATGTGGGAGATGTGGGTTCATACGACGAAAGAGCTCAAAAGATTGCAAGGTCGGTTGCGGAACTTCTGCTCGAATCGGGTGTTTCCTTCGGAATTCTGGGAGAGCGGGAGCTGAGTGACGGAAACGAAGTAAACCGAGTCGGCGAAAGAGGTCTCTATGAGTATATGGCAAAGGCCAACATCGAACTCTTTCGGGAGCTGGGGATCGTCAGGATCATCACCCTGTCTCCCCATGCCTACAACGCCTTCAAAAATGATTATCCCCAGTGGGGGGGGCGGTACGAGGTCTTACATTACAGCCAGGTCCTGGCCCGGATCCTGGAAGAAGGGAAGATCAAGCCGTCCGGGAAGGGAGACTTGGAGGTTACCTTTCACGATCCCTGCTTTCTGGGGCGGCACAACCATGAATATGAGGCGCCCAGAAGGGTTCTGAACGCGATTCCCGGTCTGGAGACGGTGGAGATGGAGCGAACAAAAGGAGACGCCCTCTGCTGCGGCGGCGGAGGAGGGAACTTCTTCACCGATATGCTGGGTGCAGGGGAGAACAGCCCGAGCAGGATCCGTGTGAGAGAGGCACTTGAGACGGGAGTGCAAGTCATAGCAACGGCATGTCCAAAATGTTTCAATATGCTCGATGACGCTGTCAAGACAGAAGGCGCGGAAGAAAAAATAGCGGTAAGGGATCTTTCCCAACTTTTCTGAAGGCCGTGAAAACGCTGTAAGTGATTGATGCCTGCTTTCGCAGGTAGCGGCAATTACGCCGAACATAAGCCTCCTAAGACTTGAAAGGGACGCATCTATGTTAGTAAATATTTTGATCAACGGATTAGTGGCAGGCGGGACTTACGCCGTACTGGCGGTGGGGTTTTCTTTGATCTTCGGAGTAGCCAAGATTCTAAACATGGCCCACACCGCGTTCTATATGATTACGGCCTTTTTTATTCTATATGCCACCACAACGCTTTCCATCCCCCTTCCCGTGGCAATCCTCGCTGCCATCATCGTTACAACTATCATTGGAATAATCAGTTACAAGCTCTTGTTTGACCGAATCAAGCAGCATGAAACGGCCGTGATGATCATATCGGTTGCCCTGGCCATGCTTTTTCAGGAGGTCCTGCTCCTTACGTTCGGAGGGCATTATCGCGGCATCCCCCCCTTTGCAAAGGGATTCGTGGATATATCGGGGAGCAGGATTTCATATCAGCATCTCTTTGCCATAGGTACCAGCGGGCTGATTCTCTTGGGCCTGTGGTTGCTGCTGTCGAAGACGAGGCTTGGAAACGCCATACGGGCAGTGGCGCAGGATCGGGAAGTTGCCAATCTGATGGGAATAAACGTCAACCGCATTTTCATGATCGTCATGGCCATCTCCGTGTCCCTGGCAGGGCTGGCCGGCGCGGTGGTCGCTCCCATATACATGGTGGGACCTCTCATGTGGATACAGCCCCTTACCATCATCCTGGCGGCTGTTGTGCTGGGCGGTCTGGGGAGTATCGGGGGGTGTGTTGCAGGTGCCCTCATCCTGGGGTATACGGAAACCATCGTTACCTTTCTTGTTCCGGGCGGGGCTTTCCTGAGCGGCGCTGTTTCGTTGAGCATAATGGTTCTTGTACTGCTGATAAGACCCGAGGGACTATTCGGGGTGATTTTTGAAGAGGAGCGGCTGTAATATGAGCTATTTTTATCTATGGTACGGTTGGTTCAAGGGGGGGATACTGGCGATTCCGGGAAGGGTCATAGCGCTTTGCTTTTTCATATGCCTGCTTTCGGTCCCGCTTTTCACCCAGGATCCCTATTATCTGCGCATCATCGCACTGGCTGCCATATTCTCACTCTTTGCCGCCAGTTGGGATGTGCTGTCGGGATTTACAGGGCAGCTTAATCTCGGACACGCCCTTTTCTTCGGGGTTGCAGGCTATACGGCCGGCCTGCTGAATATCTATCTTGACATGCCCCCCTGGGTCACGATTCCCTGCGGTGCGGTTGCCGCGGTGTTTGTGGGCCTTATGGCAGGTATTCCCGCCCTCAGGCTCAGGGGATTTTATCTGGGGCTGGTAACATTGTCGTTTCCGCTGATCCTTTCCGGGCTTCTTTTCGTGTTTCCGGAATTTACCGGAGGGGAGTTGGGCATATCCGGAATAAAGAAGCTGTCTTCTTCGCGTATTATGAGCTACTACATCGTGGTAATGCTGTTTACCGTTTCCATATTCATCATGTGGAAGTTCACCGACGCAAAGAGCAAGATGTTCAGAACCGGCGTCATCCTTCATGCCATACGTGAAGATGAGATCACTGCGCGTGTTTCCGGAATAAGCACTACGAAATACAAGATGCTCGCTTTTGGCATGAGCGGCTTTTTCGCAGGTATCGCCGGCGGGCTTTACGTCCATTTTATGCGGATTGCAGCACCTTCGACTCTGGATCTCTTTTTCTCCTTTCAGGCCATTCTCTGGACCATATTCGGCGGTATCACCACCATATACGGTGCAGTGGTCGGCGTTTTCATCCTCTTCCCGCTTCTGGAGATATTGGCATGTACCGAGTGGGGAGGGCACCTGCGATTCATCATCCTTGCCCTGATACTGATTTTAACGCTTCTGTTCATGCCGGAAGGCATAACGGTATGGGTACTGGATAGGCTGGAAGTGAAATGTCCCAGATGCAAGATTGTTAATGTTTTTACAAGGAAAAAGTGCAGGGCCTGCCGGGCCGTCCTACGTCCTGAGGAAAAGTAGACAAAAGAAAGGAGGTAAAATTGACATCCATTTACGAACAAGCACCCTGGCTGGAGAACTACCCCGAGGGAGTTTTCTCAAATGTGGCGTTCCCCGTCAGGTCCGTGGGAGACGTCTTTGATGAAGCCACTGAAAAATGGCAGAAGAGGACCGCCGTAATATTCTACGGGCGAAAGATAAGTTTCAAGGAGTTGAGGGAAAAGGTGGACAGGCTGGCCAATGCCCTGGATTCAATCGGTATAAAGAAAGGGGACAGGATAGCCCTGCTGCTGCTTAACTCACCGGAATATATCATTAGCTTCTATGCGGCCACAAAGATAGGGGCGGTATTGACGCCCATCAGCCCGGTCTACGTGTCGGGCGAGATTGCCCATCAACTCAGGGACAGCGGCGCCAAGAGCATCATCTGCCAGGATATCCTCTATGAGGGTGTTGAACGAAGCGGGGTTGAACTCGAGAACGTCATCCTAACGAGCATCGCCGATTCCCTTCCGAAGATGAAAAAGATGATGGGAAAGAGCATCCTCCGGGGTGTGTACCAGAAGATGGCGGCCCCGTCTCCCGACATCGTTTCCAAGCAGGGTTTTCACCAACTGCATGATCTCATCGGTGCATACGACCCGAATCCTCCTGCCGTGGAGATCAATCCGAAAGAGGACCTGATGGTGCTTCCCTATACCGGGGGAACCACAGGACTTCCCAAGGGCGTGATGGTAACACATTTTAACGCCATCGCAAACGTTCTACAGGTGGCTGCATACCTGCCAATGCTCAGTGAAGGAAAGGAGACGCTCATCGCCTACATGCCGTATTATCATGCGGCAGGTCAGAGCGTCGGGGTGCTTATCGGCGTGCTTCTGGGGTATACCCAGGTGACCATTACCACCCCCGAGATCGACGACATCCTTACCTCCATTGTTAAATACAAGGCCACCTTTTTCATGGGCGCTCCGACCATGTATGAGATGCTCAAGGACTATGAGAAGACGGACCGAGTGCCATGGAAGAAGCTCAAGGTCATTCTTGCGGGCGCCGATTCCCTTCATGACGATACGGCCAGGGAATGGAAGGAAAGGACCGGCGTAACCATTACCGAAGGGTACGGTATGACGGAAACCACCGCCACGACCCATATGGGGCCGTTCGGAAAACAGAAGCTGGGTTCCATCGGATTCCCCATTCCGGGAACCCTGTCCGCCATACTGGATCCGGACGAGGATCAGTATCTCCCCACGGGTGAAATGGGGGAAATCGTATCCATGGGGCCGCAGGTGAGTCTGGGATACTGGCAAAACGAGGCGGCCACCAGGGAGTGCGAGGCGGAGATTGACGGCAAGACCTGGTGGCGAACAGGCGACATCGGAAGGATGGATGCGGAAGGCTACTTCTATGTGTATGATCGAAAAAGGGACCTGATCAAGTACAAGGGCCTGAGGGTCTTTGCCCGGGAGGTGGAGGAGGTCCTGAAAACCCATCCACGGATCAAGGAAGTGGGTGTTGTCGGTGTCCCGGATCAACGGGTGGGAGAGAATGTAAAGGCCGTGGTCGTGCTTGAAAGTGATGCGAGAGGGAAGATATCCGAAGCGGACATCACGGCGTACTGCAAGGACAAACTGAGTCATTACAAAATTCCCAGGGTGGTGGAATTCGTGGGGGAAATTCCCAAGACGGATATCGGCAAGGTGTCGCGACGGGAAATCAGAGAGGAGGCTGAATGACATGGCAAAAGCCTTTTTGGAGGTTAGCTGCCTGACCAAGGATTTTGGAGGATTGAGGGCCGTGAATGAAGCGAGCTTTCAGGTCGGCCGGGATGAAATGGTGGGCGTTATCGGTCCCAACGGAGCGGGGAAGTCCACCCTCATAAGACTGATCACCGGCATTCTCAAGCCTTCCTCCGGAGAGGTGTATTTCAAGGGGAAAAATATTACGGGTCAGGCCGTGTCCAAGACCGTTAACATGGGGCTTGCCTCCACGTTTCAGATCGTGAAGCCGTTCAGGAGTCTGCCGGTCATTTCCAATGTGATGGTGCCCTGCCTCTGCAACAGGGCCAAAAGAAAGGGGGAGTGGGTGAAGACGGTGGAGTTGCGGGCACGTGATGCCCTGGAGTTCTGCGGGATTTCGGATCTGGCCCTTGAACAGGCATCCGTGCTTTCCCATGGCGATCTGAAACGGCTGGAATTGGCCAGAGCCATCGCAACGGAGCCGGATCTGCTTTTGCTGGACGAGCCTTTCGGGGGCTTGAATCCGGCGGAAACCAGGCTTGTGGCCAAGTCTCTCAAGAGACTTCATAAAGGAGGCCGTTTCGGAAGGCTGCACAGCGAGGGACCCGCCATGATGATTGTGGAACATAAGCTCTCGGAACTCATGCCCATTGTCGACAAGGTCATTGTCGTGAGCTTCGGACAGATCATTGCCGTAGGTACGCCTGAGGAGGTGGTCAATAACAAGGAGGTCGTGAAGGCCTATATCGGGAAGGAGGTGAAGACCCTTGCGTCTTGAGGTGAAGGATTTGACGGTATTGTATGATCGGGCCATGGTCCTTAACAAAGTGAGCCTCCATGTGGATGATGGGGAACTGGTCAGCCTTGTGGGACCCAACGGCGCCGGTAAGACCACCCTCCTTCATGCCGTTACCGGCCTGGTGAAGTGGAGAAGGGAAGCGCTCAAGGGTACGGTGGGGGGCAAGATCACGATTCGCGGCAGTGTCAGTCTGGGAGGCGAAGAACTGACAGATCTGGACGCCCATGAGATCGTTGGAAGGGGCCTCATCCTATCTCCCGAGAGGGGAAGGCCTTTCAGGGAGATGACCGTAAAGGAAAACCTGGTGGCGGGAGCGTATCTTTGCAGAGACAAGCGTGTCATGGCAGAGAATTTGGAGAAGGTCTACCAGCTTTTTCCGATTCTGAAAAAGAGGGAGAAGCAGATATCCGGAACCATATCCGGGGGGGAGCGCACCATGCTCGCCATCGGCAGATCGCTCATGTCCCGAGCCAGATTCCTTCTGGTGGATGAGCCTTCGGTGGGGCTTGCCCCCAGGGTCAAGGAGGACCTGTTTGAACGTATAAAAGATGTCCACGGCATGGGGATTACCGTTCTTATGACCGAACAGGATATCGGCTTTGCATTCGACCTGGCCGCAAGGAACTATGTGCTTTCCCAGGGGCAGATGATGGCGGAGGGAACGCCGGAGGAACTGCTTGCTGACGAGACCGTGAGGAAGAGCTATCTGGGCCTGTAACTTGGTCCGGTTGCCGCAAGTGATGATATTCTTAAAAGGAGGTGGTGATGCCCTTAGCGTTTTGAAACCGGTATTTGTTGATTTGTATGCACAATGAGATGTTTTGTTTTCAACCGCAACTGAATAGGGGGAAATGAAAATGAAGAAGATGCAGAAAAAAAACGGATACATATCGCTTTTCCTGGCTGTGGCCCTGGTAATCTGTCTTTTTGCCATGCCCGTTTGTGCACAAGCGGCAGAGTCCATCAAGATCGGAATTATCGGCCCCATGAAATTCGTGCAGGGGGAGCATGCCTGGTACGGAGCCGAGATGGCAGCAGATGAAATAAATGCGGCCGGGGGCATCCAGGTGGGCAAGGAAAAGATGAAAGTGGAACTGGTCAGGGTGGACACCAACGAAATTCTCAGCATCGTGGATGCCACCAGCGCAGTTGAAAGGGCCATTCACTCAGACAAGGTCGATTTCATAGTGGGAGGGTGCAGTTCCGGGGCAATCCTGGCCATGCAGGATGTGACGGCGGAGTACAAGAAGATCTTTTTGATTTGCGGATCCGGTTCCCACCCGGAGATTACCGATCGTGTGGGAAAGGACTACGAGACGCACAAGTATTTTTTCAGGCCTGCCCCTATCAACGCCCGAAATATCGTTACATTGGAACTTGCGAATGTCGCTGAAATAGCGCGGGTGCTAAAAAAGAGCCTGGGCATTGAAAAGCCGAAAGTCGCTCTCCTTTTCGAAGCCGCCAAGTGGCTGGATCCCCAGATACCCTATTATCAGAAGCTGTTTCCCAAGATGGGAATCGAAGTGGTAGGCTTGTGGCGCATGTCCATAAAAGCCATGGATGTCTCGGCCCAGCTCCAGGCCATCCGTGCTTCAGGTGCCCACATCATTCTTGCGATGACTTCCGGACCCGTGGCCATACCTCTTTACAGACAGATTGGAGAGCTTCAGATTCCGGCAGCTGTAACCGGCGTAAATGTTGAGGCCGAAGGCGCCAAGTTCTGGGAAGCGACCGGAGGCATGTGTGTTTACGGCGGTGTTACCGCCCAGAGGTCGGACGTGGCCATGACGGAGCGCACCCTGCCGTTTTATAAGAAGTTCCGGGAGAAATACAAAATGCGTCCCACCCTCACGAGCGGTTCCTATGACTCGATACTGATCCTGAAAGAGGGTATTGAAAAGGCCGGTTCCCTCGATCCGGACAAGGTTGTGGCAGCTCTTGAGAAAACCGATTTCAACGGGACCATGGGTCGTGTGGTCTTTGACAAGAAGAACCATGATAATACTTTCGGCCCGGGATACCTGACCGGTGTGGGTGTTCAGTGGCTCCCGGGAGAAAAGATCGGCACCTATTGGCCCCATAAATGGAAAGGCGTGACCTACGAGGGAGTCGAAGAATTCCAGTTTTCTCCCTGGATGGTCAAGTATTGGAAGAACAAGAAATAGGGGTGATCCTCTTTTCAGTTTTCTTTCCTGAAAAGTGTTGAAAGGAAACCATAAACGGGCGGCCCAAGGCCGCCCGTTTATTTACCGTTTTCCTGTATGAGGAGGCATTATGAAAGACTATGACACAATTGTGGTGGGCGCCGGCAACGGAGGCCTTTCGGCCGGTCTCACTCTGGCCATGAACGGACTCAAGGTCCTGATCCTGGAAAGACACAATATCCCGGGAGGTTCGGCCACTAGTTTCTGTCGGGGCCGTTTTGAATTTGAAGTGGCGTTGCATCAGTTGAGCGGTATGGGCACGGCGGAACGCCCGGGCCCGCTTCGCGGTCTGCTGGGAAGGCTGGGGGTGATGGATGATGTGGAATTTACTGAGATGTCGGATTTATACCGGGTGTTCATTCCGGGCAAGCTGGACATAACACTGAACGCGGATCGTGCTGAGGTGGTTGAGACGCTCCAGGCGAATTTTCCCGAGGAGAAAGAGGCCATAGCCAAATTTTTTGATCTTGTTTACGGTTATGCCATGGAGCTTTACACCTTTTTCAAGAACCCGGCGCCGTCAAGGGACAGGTTCCCGCTGGTTCACCGGTATGCCTTCAAAAGCGCAGGCGAGGTTCTGGACGAGTTTTTCAAGAATCCGCTACTAAAGGCAGTGCCCGGTGCCTACTGGGGCTACATAGGGCTTACGCCCAATCGGCTTCCCTTTTCCTACCTGGCAATGCTTTTTTTCAGCTACATCGAATTCAGGCCTTGTCACATAAAGGGTGGGTCCCAGTCCCTTTCAAATGCTCTGGCAAACAGATTCATGGCCAGCGGCGGTTCCATACGCTACAACTGCGGTGTGAAGAGAATTGTGGTGAAAGATGGGAAAGCTGAAGGTGTTATTACCGATAATGACGAGGAGATAACTGCGGAGAATGTGGTTTCAAATGCATCCAAGGTGGCCACCTATGTGGAACTGATAGATCGCGAGCACGTGCCGGACGATGTGCTCACCGAGATGGGGGGAAGAACGGCCAGCCCTTCGGGCTTCAATGTTTACCTGGGGCTGGATTGCGAACCTGAGGATCTGGGCATCACGGTGTCCACCAACTTTATTCTGCCTGACGAGGATCTTTCCGACAAGCACTTCAACCGCATGCGGGAATTGAGTACCGAGAACAATCTTGTGGCATTCAGCTGCTACGATGTGGCGGATCCTGAGTTCTCTCCAAAGGGTACCTGTCAGGCAGCGCTTGTCACGCTTAAGTACATCGAACCATGGCTTCAGGTACCCCTCCACCAGTATGCGAAGGTTAAATATGAATGCGCTAACCACATGATCGACCGGATGGAATTGCTTTGCCCGAATGTGAGGGATCACATTGAGGAGGTTGAGATTGGCACGCCACTCACATTTATGCGGTATCTGGGTTCTCCCAGGGGCGCGATCTACGGGTTTGAACAATACAACAAGGATTCGCTTTTCTTCGAGGCGCCAAGGGTTTCATCCATAAAGGGACTCTACACGGCTGGGGGATGGGTTACAGACTGCGGGTTCGAGCCCACATTGAAATCCGGCGTCTCGGCGGCCGGCTCCATCATGCGGGCGCTCAAGGCATAGGGGGCAGATGATGAAAAAGGAACTGATTCAGGGATTTGACGGATACAACGAAATCATTAGTGAGATTCAGGTTTGCAGAAAGTACGGAACTGACTTTACCCTTGACAAGGGTTTGGTGGAAGATTGCATAACACGGCTCCATCCTGTCCGGATGAGACTTCAAGTCTCTGAGATTATAGATGAGACGGATTCTGCTAAGACCTTCCGCCTGGTTTCCAGGGAGCAGGATCTTCCTCCCTTTCAGGCGGGCCAGTATCTATCCCTTTTTGTTGAGACGGGTGGAATTCGAACCTCCAGGCCCTACAGCATCTGTTCGCCGCCCAACCAGACCGGCTATTATGAAATCACCGTGAGACGGGTGAACAACGGGCTTGTGTCCGGATACCTGCTGGATCAGGTGAAAAGGGGAGACGTGCTGGAAAGTTCAGGACCCTGTGGGCTCTTCCATTACAATCCCATCTTTCATGACAAGACCATGGTGTGTATCGCCGGGGGAAGCGGTATTACCCCCTTTATGAGCATGATCCAGGAGGTTGTTGATTGCGGTATTGACAGGACCCTATATCTTTTTTACGGAAACAGATCATCCAACGACGTTATTTTCCATGACAGGCTGAGAAGCATTGCAGAGAAATCCGATAACATTCGCTATATACCGGTGATCGAAGAGCCGGAGGAGGGATACGAAGGGGCAAAAGGGCTGATCACGGGCGGGTTGATAAAGGATGTCATCGGCGATATCAACGGCAAGACTTTTTACCTTTGCGGACCCCAGGCCATGTATGATTTCTGCCTTAAGGAATTGGAGCAACTGAGCGTTCCCGCAAGGAAGACAAGGAGAGAGGTTTACGGTGCTCCGGTAAATGCTGCTGATCAACCCGGCTGGCCCAAAGAGATCAAAGAAGATCAGGTCTTTAGTGTGAAGGTGAATGAAAACAGCACTTTTGAGACCGTGGCCGGTCAACCGCTTCTGGCAGCTTTGGAGAAAAATGGGCTCAAGGTGCCTTCCCGATGCCGGTCCGGGCAGTGCAGCATGTGCAGGGTGAAATTGGTTTCCGGAAAGGTTTTTCAGCCTTCAGACACCCCGGTCAGGCGGTCGGACCGACGGTTTGGGTATGTTCATTCGTGCGTTTCTTACCCGCTGGAAAATCTTGAAATAGTCATATGAGCGTAGCCTCTGACCGGGAAAAATGGTCAGTCTGATCGAGAAGAAAACTTCCAAAATAAGGTTTCAGGTGTCGGGTGTCAGTCTTCAGAACATCCAGTTTCAAGTTTCTAATTTCCAGTTTCTAAATGAAGTTTCACACAAGTTGGTGAAGAAACCATAGGAAGGAGGGGTGTCTATGCCGGACGATGTTCATAATCTGTTGAGGGAGCAGTTGGATCAGTATTCCGTGGGTTTTCCAAGCACCGATTCCGGTGTGGAAATGAAGATCCTGGAGAAGCTCTTCAATGAGGAGGAGGCGGAGATGTTCCTCAATCTGAGCCTTTCGCCGGAGACCCCTGAGGCGGTGGCGGAAAGGATCAGTCTGGATTCGGAGACGGTGGCTGCCCTCCTGGAGCGCATGGCTGAAAAAGGGCTCCTTTTCCGCCTGCGTAAGGGGGCATCGGCCCATTACTCGGCCATCCCCTTTATTGTGGGTATCTATGAGTTTCAGCTCAAGAGCATGGACAGAGAATTGGCGGAATTGGTGGACCGGTATTTTGATGAAGGATTCGGCTTGCAGATGGCGGAACAGACCATGCCGTTGCGACCTATCGCGGTTAATCGCTCGATAGCGGTATTGCGTCCGGTGGCGCCCTATGAAGATACGCTGGAGATCGTCAGGAGCCAGAAGTTGATTGCAGTTGGAGACTGCATATGCAGAAAAGAAAAGGGTTTTCTTGGCAAGGCATGCGACAAGCCTCTCGAGGCGTGCCTTTCATTCGGGCCCCAGGCTCAGTACTACGTGGATCTGGGAATGGCCCGTTTTATTACCCAAGAGGAAGCGTTCGAGATCCTGGAGTGTTGCGAAGCGGCGGGACTGGTACCCCAGCCGGACAATTCCCAGAGGCCCCTTGCCATATGTAATTGCTGTGGGGACTGCTGCGGCGTGCTGACCAACATAAAGAGGCATCCCCGTCCAGCGGAACTGGTGGTATCCAACTATTACGTCGAGTTGGAGGAGGACCTGTGCTGCGCTTGCGAGGTCTGCCTGGATCGTTGCCAGATGGAGGCCGTTGCCATGGGCGCGGAGGGTGTTGCCGTGGTAAGTCTGGACAGGTGCATCGGCTGCGGGCTTTGCGTGACCACTTGCGAGACCGGGGCATTGAGTCTCAGATCCAAACAGGAAGACAGGCGGCGCGAACCTCCGGTCAAGTTCGCCGACGCCATGGTGAATATGGCAAAGAAAAGAGGCAAGTCTCTGATTCCTATTAAAATGAGAAAGCATCCATAGCGGCGGGCGCACGTCTTGACTATTACCGTCAAAGAGTTGATTCATTGTTTACAGAAAAAAATGAACCTTCTTTTCAATTCTGCACGGAGCAAAAGTGCTCTTCAGTGCTCGGTAGAGAGGGAAACACCGACCTATTCAATACCAGGGTGATCGCCCTGTATATTGAGGGGATCACAAGAGGTCGTGCTTTTCTGGAAGCGGCCCGCGCCATTACGCCCCATAAAACCATTGTAGCCTTTTATGTGGGCGAATCAAAGGCCGGAAAGGCGGCCGTTTTTTCTCACACCGGGGCAATGGCGGGTCCTGATGAACTTTACGAGGGCATGTTTAGGCAAGCCGGCGTGATCCGGGCCAGATCCGTTCTGGAGTTGTTCGAGGCCTGCTGCCTGCTCGGTTCCATGCCCGTTCCCCACGGGAATCGGGTGGTGATTTAAACCCATTCAGGCGGAACCCGGCGCAGCGGCAGCAGACGTTTGTGGGAAGGCTGGCCTGGCGCTTTCAAAACTGTCGGACGATATCCTTAGAAACCTGAGATCCTTTGTTCCGCCGACAGGAAGTGTTGGAAATCCGGTGGATTTAACATTCAGCAAAGACCATAATGATTATTTCTCTCATGTTCCCGAAATTTTTCAAATATAGGGAAAACTGATAATTCAGCTGAACTACGATAGATCAGGCACCTGATATATCTTGACTGAAACTTCACCACAACGCAGCCCCAATTCGTACAAGATTCGTAAAACAATTGTTGATAGTGGGTACAGATGAATAAGTACCCCAATCCACAAAAATCAGCCCCAAAATGGCCGAACTCATCCTAACCCTATGCCTACCTATAAACCCGACGAGTAATCTCTCTGTAGGCTACAAGACCAACCCAACATCTGTCGTAGCAGGACAATTTGCACCCAGTTCATTTGGTAGTCGCTACGCATCAGATCATCCGCCTTTTTGGGAACACACCGCAAATGCCCTGCGGTCAGTCAGTTGCCTCTCCTGCGCAGTTCCAGCGTCCGGTCCTGTAATAGAAGCTGAAGTTCCAGGCAATGTTAGAGGAAGAAGATTCTTTATTTTACTTGCGGGGAGTGGGGAATAGCAATTTCATAGGATTAAAGAGGGGTCCCGCATTTAACGGTACCCCTTTGATTTAACCATGGCGGGCGATGCGCGATTCGAACGCGCGACTTCTGGTTTCGGAGACCAGCACTCTATCCACTGAGCTAATCGCCCCATAAGCTTTTTATAGCATCCTTTTTCCGGACGGTCAACAACTCAGTAATTTCGGAATGCGGAATACTTGGGCTCGTATGATTTTTTCTGCCGCCCCTGTCAAAAAACAAAAACGGCTTTAACGGGGCAAATACATCATCAAGATTACAATAATTTTCTCGGTTGTTCTCAGCGACTCTGCGTCTCTGCGCGAAACCTCAGATCAGCAGGGATTTATTCACACCAGTTTTTCAGTCTTTTCCAGGCCAGCTCTTTAAGTTTTTTCACAAAATTCGGAGAGCTTTCCTGAATGTCTTTAATATTCCATTCAAGAAGTTCCGTCGGCCCCACGGCGTTCACCGTCACCGTTCGTTTCCCCTGCTGGCTGATAATACCAACCTCGCCAATAACCTCTCCCACGTTCATTTCCGTAACAACAAAACCGTTTTCCGCAACCGCTTCGACCTTTCCGGAAGCGATCAGTGCAAAGACACCCGCTGCGTCGTCTCCTTTGGAATAGATGGTTTCACCATCGAAAAAATCCCTGGCTCTCCCACTCATCATGAGCCCGCCAAGATCGTTCTGATTCAGGCCCGCAAAAAGTTCGCAATTCACCATGGCGGTTCGCATTACATCGATGTCCATTTTTCCCTCCTTCACAGCAACCTATTTGGATAGAACGTTAGAGATCATACCCGCACTTTTTCAGGGCGGCAACACCTCCCTGAAGGTTAAAAGTATCATGGAACCCCATTTCATCCAAGGTAATTTGGGCCTCGTATGAGCGCGCACCCGTATTGCACATCAGAACCAGTCGCTTATCTTCCGGCACCTCCTCAATACGACTTCTCAACTCATCCTGCGGAATGCTCTTCCAATTTTCCGGATATTTATCCGCATAATACTCCGCATTCCCCCAACCGCGACAATCCAGGAAAAGGGTATCCCCTGTGGCCCTGTTTTCCCACCAGTCTGCAAACTGACCAGTATCAATGACCCTGTTTTTCCCGGCAAGAATATTCTCAGCCGTATTGCCCAAGACGTTGACCACATCCATTGCCGCAGAAAAGGGAGGAGCATACGGAAATTCAAGATTGCTGATATCGGCTGCGACCGGTTGGTATTTGAGGATGGCTGCAACGGCGCTCACCCTGGCAAACATCCCGCTGTCGAGGCCTCCCAGACCATGAATTCCAAGAACTTTACCCGTTCCCTTCTCAGCAACCAATTCCAGATAAACAAGATCTTTCTCCGGATAGAAATGGGAACGGTCAAACTGCACCACAAAAACGCTGAAAGGATCAAGCCCCTCTGAAATGGCCTTTTCCATACTCAGGCCGGCGCTTGCAATGGACAACTCGAAAAGTTTGATGGCAAATGTTCCCACAGCACCATCGAAAACGGCATTACCACCGGCCAGATTGGTCCCAATCACCCGCCCTTCCCGGTTGGCAAGAGATCCGGAAGGGAAGTATCCCCCTTTGCCTGTCAGGAGGTGTTGAATCTCCACACAGTCCCCTCCAGCATAAATATCCGGATCAGAGGTTTCCAGCCTTTCATTGACTCTTATCCCTCCCCATGAGGAAAGCTCAAGCCCGGCTTCCCCTGCCAAATCTGAATTTGGCATAATTCCTACGGACATAATTACCAGATCGGCATCCAGAACGCCGCCTTTCGTCACAACCCGCTCTACCCTTTCAGAGCCTTCAATCCGCACAACTTCCTCTGACAGATGAATAGAGAGGCCGTTTTCTTCAAGGTGATGTCGAGCCATCTTTGCTATTTCCGGACTGACCACACCGGGCAGCACCTGCTCAGCCACCTCTATCACGGAAGTTTCGACTCCCCAGAGATCAGCAAGAGCTTCTGCCATTTCAAGTCCGATGGCGCCCGCCCCTATGACTGCTGCCTTATTCACCCGACCCTCTGCAACCTCTTTTTTTATGGCCTCAGCCTCATCAAGATTGGAAACGGTAAAAACCCCCATTAGCTCTGCGCCCGGAATCGGAAGCCGCCTCGGTCTGCTTCCGGTAGCCAGAACAAGCTTATCATAAGGAAGGATTTGCTCTTTTCCATCAATCACATTTCTAACCAGGACTTCTTTCCCGGCTCGATCAATGGAAACGGCACGGGTGTTCGTCATCACTTCTATGCCTTTAGCATCCTGGAAAAATTTCTTGTCTCGAACCATGTGGAAACTCGTGGACTGGAGCTGGCTGATATCGCTGACATCCCCGGATACGAAATAAGGGATGCCGCACCCCCCGTAAGAGATCAGATCGGCCTGATCCACCATGACCACGTTTGCTCCAGGTTTCAACCTTTTCAGACGACATGCAGCCTTTGGTCCCAAAGCCACGGCACCAATAATGACAATATTTTCAGACATAATACATGACTCCTTCAT
>CAYOWC010000019.1:0-9071 GCA_964407525.1 uncultured Desulfobacteraceae bacterium
CGTGTGTCTTTTTGAAACTTTCAAAAAACTGTAAAAGCGGATCTGTTTGTGTGTTTAAACGAAATTAGCCCGGTGTTGTGGCTGCCTGAAAAGGCTTGACTTTAGAAAGAGAAAAAGTCAAGCTTAATCTAACAAGCATGAGCTTCATCTGACTTCTATAACATGTGACCTTATTCCCTCGCAAGTTTCGTAATGGAATTGAATAGCGAGAGAGAACGGTGAAGCGAATTGCTCCGAAGCAGGGGAACGCGACCTCTTAGAAAATGTATCAGAATAATGAAAAACTGAAAACCTATTGGGTAGTCAGCTCCAATAAAGATTGTCGAGCAATGATACATTTATTGGAGAAAGGTGATTTCACTTGGTCCCTGTTTATCGGTCATCTTGTTATAGAGAAACTTTTGAAAGCTTGGTACGTTCAAAGCACGTCGAAAACTCCACCGTTTATCCATGACCTGGTACGATTGGCCGAAAGGAGTGGGTTGGCGTTGAGCGATGAGCAAAAGGACATCCTCGATACGATATCTGCTTTCAACATCACAGGTAGATACGACGATTACAAGATGGAGTTTCATAAGAAGTGCACAAAAGAATTCACTGAAAAATGGGTCCAGCATATCAAGGAGTTCAGGCGATGGATGAAAGAAAAGCTTCTGAAGTAGCCAGGCGATATGTGGCTTACATCAAAGAGAAACATCCAGACATCAAGAAGGTCTATCTTTTTGGATCATGCGCTAAGGGTGGTTTTGGCGCAGATAGTGATATTGATTTGGCGATTATCTTTGAAAATCTGTCTGATACTTTTGAGATGCAGGTCCAGTTAATGAAGCTCAGAAGAAAATTTGATACGAGAATTGAGCCACACCCCTTTAGGGAATCCGATTTTGATTTTTCGAATCCCCTTGTCAGAGAGATTTTGACAACCGGTCGAGAAGTTGCTTGAGACAAAACTTCATTTTCTTGAGGAACTGGAACTGGAAGAGTGAAGTAAACCAGCCGTTCTTATTAAGAATGCTTTCCGGATTTTGCAGAAAGGTTCAGTCTCTTGCATTACAGGTAATGCCGGTGATCTGGTCTTCTTGAAAATCAAACAGCACTTCGGATTCCTGTCTGCTGGTCACGGCGACGGTACGGCCATCCGTTACCTTTCCCACAACGGCGGCGTCGATGCCCCTTTCATGAAACAGATCGATTATTCGGGCTGAAAATTCCGGTTGGGCCGACAGGATAAATCCAAAACTTTGAAAGGAAAGGAGCCATTGAGACAGCTCCAAGGGGGCAGGGCAGGGGATGGCTGCAAGGTCTATTAACGCCCCCCGTCCCGAGTTTTCCATCATAATGGAAAGGGTCCCAAGAAGGCCCGCATTGCTAACGTCTTTACAGGCACAGGCCCATTTCCGTTCTGCAATGAGGGGAAGGGCCTCCAGGCGGTAAAGCAGTTCTTCGGTGGTCTTCCCTGAGTTTGCATCCCAGCTTGTGACCGAGGCACAGCCCATCTGCCCGCTGAGATCCGCGGCAAAGAGAAGATCGTCACCAGGCTCTGCCAGGTGGCTTCGGAGTAGTTTTTTCGCGCGGCCCAGGATGGCCACGGAAAGGGAAGGGGTGTCTAATGGTGCGTCCGGATGGAGATGCCCTCCCACCATGGGGACGTTTAATTTCTCGCATCCCTTTTGTATGCCGTCAATAACCTTGGACCGGTGCGCTTTATCTCCGCTGGCCAGCACATTAACCATGGCCATGGGCCTTCCGCCCATGGAATAGATATCATTGACTGTCACCATTACCGAGGCCTTTCCGGCCGCATAGGGTTCATTCTGAAGGAGCTTTGTCATCATGCCATCGGCAGCGAGAAGCAGGTATTCATCTTTGAAGGGTATGACCGCCGCATCGTCGCCGTAATTGGGAAGCTGGGGGCCGGTAACGCCGTGAAGAATGAGTTTGTCGTAAACCTCCGCGATGGGCTGTTTGCGTACAAGTCCCATGTACTCTCGTGTATTTTTGACAACTTCGGACAGGTTCATTTTCATGTGTTCCTCACGTGAAAAGTACAGTAGGCAGCAAACAGTAGGCAGAAGGCAGTCCCGCGTTATCGGATTTCCTCAAAGGCCTCATGGTAAATTTCCCCTCGTTCCTACGCTCTGCCTTCCAGTTACGAACCGTTTATTGTATGACATTATGATTGCATGGTCTCGAAAACCGAGGCGGAGCCTCTAAAAATTCATTCCCAGGCAGAGCCTGGGAACGAGGTCTAAAGTTTCTTCCTTTATCAGGTTGGCCTTGTTACCAGCCAGTGGTTACGCTGACTTCTGACTTCTGACTTCAGACTTCCGTTTTTCGGATTCTATTCTTCAAGATTTGCTTCCATCAATTGATGGGGCTTCCCGAAATGGTCTTGAACGGGTCCTACGCTTTTCCATCCCAACTGCTCAAAGAAAGGTATATTGTTTTTCTGAATGTGGGCTGTAAAATGGTTGCAGCTTTTTTTTTTCACGAGAGCCACTGCTTCCTTCACTAAAAGCTCCCCGGCGCCTGATTCCCTGAACCCTTTTTGGACGGCGAGCCTTCCTCCAATCCAGTCCCCGTTTCCCGTCCCTGCAGAGTATACCCGCACCGTTCCAACAACGCGACCGTCCTGTTTGGCTACCAGATGAATCCCCTTTGAATCATGTTTGTCCGTATCCGCATTTTTGAAAATCCTCTGTTCTTTGACAAAGACCGCCTTTCGAATTTGGAAAGCTTTCAGACGCTCTTCCTCCGTCCTTGCAGGGTGACAGACAATAGACCCCACAGGCTGTTCAAAGGCGGGCAGGGCGGAACAGGCGCCGCAACGAACGCATCCGGCTTTGCAGGCGGCCGAAGAAAGCCCTTTGTTCTTCAGGGTTTCTGCTACCTTTTCGTAAATATCCAGCATGATTCGGGGATCAGGAGGAAGATGCTTTCCCATGGGTGATCCCGGAATCGGCCTCAGGGGAACTACAAAGGGATAGACCCCGAGGTCTGCCAACATTTCACTGCCTGAAATCACGCTGTGTTGCTTTTCGCCGAGGCCCGCGATAACAAAGCTGCTTACCTGGTTTGGACCAAAGAGCTCAACGGCCTCTTTCCAGGCTTCGGTATAGCGTTTCAGCCCGATGGCGGCTTTTGCTGGAGCTACTTTGGCCAGGGTATCGAAATCGAAACTCTCTATATGGATCCCGACCGTATCCACGCCGACCTCTTTTAACAGATAGAGTGTTTCCAGAAAGGGAGGTGGCTGAAATTGGACGTGAACAGGGAGTCCAGTTTTTTCTTTAATGGCCTGAGTGCATTCAGCGAGAGCCCGTATTTCAGACCCTGGAGGAGTCCCCGTACCTGTTGTAAGGACGACATGGGTAACGCCATCAAGGGACTGAGCGTGGGCGGCAACTTCGGAAATTTGAGCCGGGGTTTTGATGGGGATTGTGTTATTGTTTTTGAGAGAAAGCCCGATTCCACAGAACCGGCATTGTTGCCTGGTTTTCCAATATACGCAGGTCTGGATGATCGAACTGGCCAGGCAGTCTTTTCCGTGGAGCAGGGCAATTTGTGAATAGGGTACTCCTTCCTTCGTAGAAGACCCATAGAATGCCGGTATGGTTACAAGACCTACGGGGAGGAGTTCCTCCCCGAATTTGAAAAGAATCGTTCGATCCCCTTCTTTTCGGATGTGGTAGGGAGATTTAGAAACAAAAGGGCTTGCTACAGGTGCATTGACGGCTTTCCCATCAATGACGAGCGATCCCGCTTCCGCGGGACCTGCCCCACCCTCTCTTTGAAGGACCTTTTGGTGAATCCGTACACCAAAACTCTGTATTTCGGTTATGATGGTCGCAATGTCCAAAAAACAACTCCTTCATTCTTTAAACCACGAATCAGACGAATCACACGAATAAGACACTGGTCATAAATTACTTCCGTTAGTAAATGATATAGCCATCCATTCCCTATTTACCCCACGTATGCATTACCACGCTGGAGCATGGCAACTGGAAAAAGAGAACCGCAGAATATCGAACAAGGAACCGCAGAATATTGAAGTGTGGATCTTCGCTCTGACTTTTTCAGAATTAAAGAGATCAATGGAACACCTTCCTTCGACATTCGTTATTCCTTGTTCGATATTGAATATTCGCTTTTCATGGCGTTTCACACGACTTCTAAATCCGCTATGAAGCCAGGCGTAGAGCCAGCTCTGCGACCCTGCAGCCTAAGTTTCGAACGGTCTGGAGACCAAATTCATCCCCTTCAACTCCATCCGGATGGCCGCTCCATACTGTCCCGCCAAAATGGGCCGTGGGTGCACCGTCACTCACAACGACCATGTCCTGTGCCAACATGGAGGCATGGACTTGCTGGATTACGCTTCCCTGGCCTCCATTGCGAAATCCTCCCAGAGCAATGGCTCCTCCCACCACATTCTTGAATAGAAACCCGTTTCTCCGGAACATGACGCATCGGTCAAGAAAAGCTTTGCACTGAGTAGTCATGGTGCTCAGGTAGACCGGTGTGGCCACGATCATCCCAACCGGTTCCGGATTGGACAGAATAGGAATCAGTTTATTGAAATCGTCTTTCTGGCTGCATTCGAGCGTTTTCGCGCAATGGCCGCAGGCGATACAACCCCCAACCTTCATTTCCGCCAAATCGATAATCTCCGTTTCCATCTTGGGAAATTTTTCCATGATGGTTTTCATACAATAATCTAAGACATACTTCGTGGTTTTCCCTTTTCTTGGGCTACAAGCTACTCCGATAATTTTCATGTTTTTCTCCTGTTTCAATTAAAGGTTTTTATCTTCTCCCGCAGAGGCGCCGAGACCCAGAGGGACATGAGGATAACAACCGTCCCTCTTTCATTTTCTTTCATTCTCTGCGCCTCAGCGTCTCTGCGCGATACACATCAGATTCCTCCGCCATGGTTTCAAGCACCTCCCTCCGAAGGGCATTGCATTCAGTGCTTGTGCGATCTCTTGGCCTGGGATAGGGCACATCAAACTCCCCGATAATCTTAGCGGGCCGTTTTGAAAGGACTATGATCCGGTCGCTCATGAAAACCGCTTCGTCCACATTGTGGGTTACAAACAGGATGCTGATTTTCCTGGTCTGCCATACATCGAGAAGAAAGGTCTGCATATGGTTCCTTGTCTGGCTGTCAAGCGAACCAAAGGGCTCATCCATCAGGACCACTTCCGGGTTTGTAACGAGGGTCCTGGCAATGGCGACCCGTTGTTGCATGCCTCCGGATAAATGGCGGGGATAGCTGTTTTCAAAACCGGCCAGACCGAAATTTTTAACATATTCCATGGCTGCTGTTCGCCTCTTCGCCTTCGGGACAGACAGGTTTTCGAGACCGATTTCTATGTTCTGAAGGGTTGTTCGCCATGGAAAAAGTGCATATTCCTGAAATACGAGTCCTATTTGGTTTTCCTCTCGGGAGGCTTTACCGCCATCTGTAAATATATGTCCGGCAGAAGGGTCTTCAAGCCCCGCGATGATTTTAAGAAGCGTCGTCTTTCCGCATCCGCTCGGTCCAATAATAGAAACGAACTGCCCTTTTTCGACTTTCAGGGTAATGGGTTCAAGGACTGAAACAGCCCTGCCCCCTTTCTCACCGGAAAAGTTTTTTGTAAGGCCTGAAAGTTCGAGGCTCGGTGCGGATTGTTCATTTATTGCCATCGAATAATCTTTTTTTCCACTGTCTTCAAAAGATGGTTGATGAGAAGTCCGATCAGACCAATGACCAGCATACCCGCGATGATTTCATCAGGCCGCTGGATATCTCTCGCGGTCATGATCATATACCCAAGTCCGTAGCCGGATCTTACCCCTGTAAATTCCGCCGCCACGAGGGTCATCCAACCGATTCCAACCCCGATTCGCAATCCCACGAATATGGAGGGGATTGATCCTGGAATCACCACTTTAAAAAAGATGTCCGCGGGTTTTGCATGCAGGGTTTTCATAGCCTCAAAGAAAATCGGGTTGATGGACAGTGCTCCGGAAATCGTGTTGAGCACAATCGGGAAAAACGCCCCTAAGAAAATGATGAATGCCGCTGATTTCATACCGATACCGAACCAGAGGATCGCAATGGGTATCCAGGCTAACGGGGGAATCGGTCGGATCATTTCTATGATGGGGTTTACCATAGTTCTGAGGCGCGGGGACCATCCGATGAGCAATCCCAGAGGGATGCCCAAAAGTGCAGCTGCTGCGAATCCCATGGCGACACGGATGATGCTGTACAGACAGTGGTAGTGCAGGAGTTGCCCGGGAGGCATACCCACAATAAGAAGATCTTTGAATCCCAGGATGATCTGGACAGGAGATGGAAGCAGGTTGCCCCGGATAATCCCGAAAGAGGACAACCCCTGCCAGCTTACGACCAGAATGAGGGGGACAAGGTACCGCTCTATCTTCATCTTTAGATTACTTTTTTGAGAATTCCCAAGGTTTATTATCAATTTGGGCGGGAACTTAAAAAAAATTGGATTCACACCAGTCCACGAAAAAAAACAAAGTCAAGCTACAATATGGATGGGTTTCGGTTATACGTTTGATTCACATGCGGTTCGCTTTGCGATGAGTTCTCGAACTATTGGAACTAGTTCGTTAGGTATTTCCATATAGGTATGCCCCGGTTCTTCAAAGGCTGCCTCGTCCTCTGCAAGAGTTTCGTATTCGGACTGGGATTCATAATGGTCCAAGACGCGTTTGACGCGCACTTCATCCCAGCCGGATGGAAAATTGTTTTTATTCTTTATCATTTCTTTTTCCTCCTTTGTCGTCGACGGTACGCTTTCAGTGGTTTTCCCGACAATTCGTAAGCCGTAACGACAAAAACGCTTTCAGGAAACGGATCGGGAACATAAATAACACGAAGATACCTTCCCGATTCAGTTTTTCCGATCGCTACCCGTGAGCCTTCTTTACCAGGACGATCTTCACCCGGTCGTTCCAGAACATTCTGCACTTCATCTTCCCACACCCCATGACTGTGGATATGGGGTTGGTGGGTCTCTTGATCAATATAATAGCGAATTTCCATTCTTATTTCCCGGCAAGGTTTTCAAGGATTTCAGTATCTATGAACCGGTTTACAAAAATTTCCGCATCGGGAACACTAATATATCTCAGGCGTGAGAGAAAATCCACATATTCCGTTTCACCAGCTATGCTCAATTCATAGGTGTAGTTCACATTCTTTATGGCCAGCCGAACTGTTTCTTTGTCCATGCCTGTGTATTTCATTCCGATGTTTACTGCGTCTTCGGGATATTTATTTATGAAATTAGTAGCTTCCATATGGGCTTTGACCATGTCTGAAACATTCCTCTGATGTAGATGGTGGTATGTGTCATTGGTTATCAGTACACAACAAGGGTGGTCTTTCCAGATATCACCGGAGGTGAGAAGCACACGCCCGATGCCCATGGTCCTTGCCTTGGCAGGGTAGGGTTCCCATGCGATGAACGCATCGATCTGGCCGGTTCTTAATGCCCCGATCATCTCTGGTGGTTTCAAAACAATGGTGGAAACGCTTTTGGGGTCCACCTTGAATTTCAAAAGAGCCTTTTTCAGAAGAAAATCCTGTACCGTCGAATGACCGGGGATGGCGACGGTTTTCCCCGCAAGGTCGGCAGGTTTTTGTATGGAGGAATCTTTTCGCACCATGATGGCAGAGCCTTCGGTGTTGACCTGGGCCACTACCGTTGCTTCGGCCACGCCATTGGCGACGGCTGTAGTGGCGGGTGCTTCCCCTACATATCCCATATCCAGGGCACCCGCGGCAAAGGCACTCATTTCTTCCGGCCCGGCCTTGAAAATGCCGGCGACTTTCGCATCTACACCGTATTTTTTATACAGTCCTTTTTCCAGCGCTACCCAACAGGCCAGTTGATGAATATCGCTTTGGAGATATCCGATGCGAACCGGTTTTTCTTCTGCTCCTGCCATAAAGGGAAACTGGAGGAAAAGCAGGAAAAGACCAGATAAGAGAAGGATTGTTTTCTTCATGATAAACTCCTTAAAGCATAGGTTTCACCCAGGTTGCACCACTTCATAGTAGCGGTTCGGGGCTAAGCCTGCAAACAAAACCGCACCGGGGCAGGGGACTACCAGCTTTTTTTTCCATTGTGAACCGATGATGTTGAAAAATTCCAGGCAGGCGGAACAGACATGGGTGGTTTTTCCCAGGGAGTAGGGGACGGGTTCTCCTTCTTCAAGGAAATATTTCGGTTCCAGGAAATTGGCGTGATTGGCGCAGTGGGTGATGAACAGCTCTTCATAGCTCAATCCGTGTATACCCATGATTTTAAGCCACCGGTCGTTTCGCTCCTTTTCTTCGCTATCAATCCTGTCCCAGGCATCCGGTTTGGACGTCCTGTAGCTTTTTCGATCAAGAAGGGATAGCTGTTCTGTTCGGGCTGGAAATTTTCGGCATCGAAATTTGGAATTTCGAATAATGGTTTCTGCTGCCAGCCCCCAGGAAGCCAGGTTTCGGGAACTGATGAGCAGAGTTTGTCCCAGATATGGAGATGTTCCGTACCAGGAGAGTTGTCTCTCGCAAAGGGTATATTTCTCCCAGGATTCGGGAGGTACATAGCCCATCTCAATCTTTTTCGAAAGGGGAATGCAAACCGCCTTTTTGGCTTCGTGCATGGAAATTCTATTTTGAGTCGCCATGCCTCTGACGCGCTCAAAAGATTCCGCGTCCAACCAGTACACGTATTTTACGAATCCGTTGATGGGGATTCCTCCTGGGTGGCCTTTTTGGCTTTCGGTTCACGGGGCTTCCGGGCTTTTCTCACCTTTCGCTCCTTCTTGGGCTTTTCGACTTTTCCATCCTGAAGGGCCGCTTCCACCAGGAAGCTGATATCCCGCATGATCAGAGGGGAATTCGTGGCTGTGATCCCCACCTGGAGCCCCTGATAGCAGAAGGGACAGGCTGAGACCAGTTCTTCGGCCCCTGTTTCTTCCGCTTCCTGCACCCGTCGCTGGGCCATTTTATTCTGAATGTCCGGATATCCTGATTTAAGACCTCCACCTGCCCC
>CAYOWC010000019.1:9171-33627 GCA_964407525.1 uncultured Desulfobacteraceae bacterium
TTCCCACTTTCGGGTAATCTTCCTTAATGGTTTTGAAACATCCCGCGCATGAGGAAATGAGTGTTTCAAATCCGGTTTCGTTGAACATCTGGATATTGTCCGTGGCGATGCGTTCAAATTCCGGATCCCCCATCCGGAGCATGACGCTGCCGCAGCATTTTTCATCTTTGCCAAAGACCCCGTAGTCAATGCCCAGGGTTTCGAGGATGTTGATGGTGCTGACCGCCACCTGCTTGACGTTGATGTCATAGGCGGCAGTACACCCTAAAAAGAGAAGAACCTTGCCTCCGGTCTTTTTCATTTCTTTCGGAAGGTCGGCGATCAGGCCTTCTTTTTTGGCCCGTCTGGCCCATTTGGTGCGTCCGGCCCGAGGTTGTTGCCAGGGGTTGTCGTAAGATTTAACACTCTTTACGAGGGCCTTTTGGGATTCCAGGGGCCCGTAACCCGCCCGAACGATGAGGCGGCGGATGTCTTCCCATAGATTGACCGTATCGATCTTGGCAGGGCACACGATGTGACATTGCCCGCAGGTGGAACATTCATAGAGATTCCGTACAAAATCCTGCACCTGTGCATCGGTGACTTCCTTGTAGCCAAACACCGTGGCGATTAGTTTCTTGAGCCCATCAGGACCTTTTTCACTCTGGACAATGCGTCCGATGAGGCCTTGCTGAGATCGAATAATGCGAAGGAAGTCCGTAACCTTGGTCCTGGGAATAATGCTCTCCTTGGCATCCTGGTCATAAACGGGGCACCAGGTGAGGCATTCGCCGCATCGGGTACAGGCGTCCAGTTCGATGAGCCGGCGTATATCGAGATTGGAGATGAGAATGTCCCGAACCTTTTCTTCCCGGGAAGGGGGTGTTTCAGCCTCGGCAACGGGATCGGGCTTCTCTTGGGGCGCCGAAGCATCAGGCTGTGTTTCCGTTTGGATTGGGGACTCTTCCTGAACCGAAGGTGAAGGTCCGTTTTCCGCTTCGGGCGTTTTTTCTGTCTCAATGGGTTCGTTTTCGGCCATTTTTTTCCCTGATTGAGATACCAAAGGTATCATTTCATTTTGTAGTTCAAAAGCAATGTAAGGGGTGTATTAAAGATGTGCCGCATTTTCCCAAAGGGCAGATAGGCTACGAAAATCGCCCCCACCACGGCGTGCCCCCACCATAGATATGGATAGACAGCCGTCCATTGGATTTCCATTGACGACAGCAGCCTGGAGACAGGGTAACCGATGAAAGAATAGTATCCTATTTCAGGGGGAAGCTGTGTCATCAGGATTCGTGCCCCTTCCGCCAGGAACCCCAGAAAGATCAGTACCCCGATAAGGAGGAGCGCTATATTGTCCCTGGATTCGGAGATCACATGGGAAGGTTTGATGAAGATCCGCTGGACCGCCGCAACCACTATCCCAATGAGAATGAGAATGCCGCACAGGTCGTTCACAAAGGCCGTAAAACCGCCATTTTTGTCAATCAGCACAAGAGCCAGGGGGCTTTCGGGTCCGATACGAGACACGAAATAGGTGAATACACTTAACAGGAAACGGAACAGGATGGGCAGAAAGATGAGAGAGTGAATGAACCATCTTTTCACGCTTTCCTGAAGAAGGCGACGTTGCAGAATGACATCCAGCAAAATAGTTTTCAGAAGAGGGAAAAAATCCCTTGAAAAAATCGTACCCCACAAACCGTCGGAGGCCAGAGCGATTTTGCGGTGGAGATTTTTTTCCTCACCCTGAACACTCCCCTGAAACCAGAAGTGAAGGGTGATGAGAACCCCCAGGGCAAACAGGATGAGAGCCACCCAGAAAACAGGGCCGCCCATGGTCAATGACGCATTATGGCACATCATGCAAAGGATACTTTTTGATGGAAGGACGGCATGGGCCGCACCCACCTTATTCCCCTGGGTATGGCACCGCACGCAAAAATCATCTCTATTCGTATTTTCAAGACGATGATCGGTCAGGCCGATCGGCATTCCTTTGTCGTTCACATGGGCGAGACGGACCCGGTTGGTTTTTTTATCGAGAGAAACAAATTTGCTTACGCTATGACAGGCCTGGCACCGAACCCTCAGGTGCGGGGAGTGAATGTCACCACCCTCGTTATGAAAAGGATGGCATCTGAGGCACTGGGCGCCCTTTTCCGACTGGTGCGGGGAGCGGGCTACGTCCTCATGGCACGAGATGCACCCCACAAAGGCATGGCGCCCTTTTCGAATCTCCTCGGGGTCCACCTTCATGGAAACCTTATTTTTATTAACGATTTTGATGCAGGTTTCTTCCTGGTGGCATTCCAGGCAGAAAGATTGGGAAGCAAAGGCGCCGGCGTTGGTCTCTACATTGGGATGGCGATGGCAATCCAGGCAATCCCGCTGCTTTCCCTCAAGCAGGGGGGGCATCATGGGATTCGTTGCATTGGCCTCCCCGGTCCAAATCGAAATACTCAAAAGCGAGGCCAAACAGAGGATCAGGCACATAATTAGATGGTTGAACCGTTGAATTACTCGTTTTCCCATGTCATCCCTTCCATGTTTTCCAATTCCCCGGGGTGTTCATGCATCATCTTTTCCCGCGTTGTTCGGCCGGTGAAAATGGTTTTTTCCACCGGGAATACCTCCGGCCTCAAATGGGTTGTTACGATATGAACGACGAATTTCAAGGCTACTGCTATGATCGCTTCGTACAGGTGAAGCACCTGTGCCAGATTAATAAAATAACCGGGCAGAAGGGTGGAGAAAAATTCCGGGAACCATAGAAAAAGGCCTGTGAGTCCCATGGTGTTCATGCCCAAAAAGAGCGCCAGATAATCAAACTTTTCCCAATACGTAAAACGATTGAATGTGGGAATCCCCCGCCTACCGAAAAAATATCCCATGTGCTGAAACATATCTTTGATGTCCTGAACCCGTGGGAAAATGGATTGGGGCCCCGTGATACTCCCTTTCAGCGCCAGTTTAAAATAAAACAACCAGAGGATGTGCACTACCACGCAGGCGTAGGTAACCATGGCAAAAAAGCGATGCAGATAGGCCAGGTGTCCGGCGCCTCCCACCAGCCACGCAAAGCCATGGGCCCACCACTGGGCACTGAATTTGAGGGAGAAACCGGTAATGGCAAGCCCGGTAAACCCGATCATCACCACAAGATGCAGCATCCGTTGGAGGGGTGAGAATCGAATCAGGGTTTCCGTTTGCTGTTTTTCCAGGGTTTTCATTTGTGTTTCCTCAATCTTTCGTGAAGTTCCCGTAATATCCAGACAAAACTGTGGCCGTAAAAGAAGCCCACGATAAGGATCGCCAGGATGGCCATCAACACAGTGACTACCCGAATAAGAGCCACGTGCGATCTTTTCTCGTTATTCATTTCAGAAGGATCCTGGGTTGTGGGATGAATGACTACCTGGGCAAACCCTTCCTTTGCTTCGGGGTGACATCTGCGGCAGGCATTGAGGGCCGCCTCCTTGTCTTTGAGGGATACACAGCGGTGCGCTCCATGACAATCGGTGCAGAAGGCGGCATTTTTGTCTCCCAGATTCACAGCGGCTTTGCCATGATAGTTTTCGAGGTAGGTGGCTGCCTGGGCGGGGTGGCACGCCGCACAAACCGAAACCGTTTGCCGTCCCATCTCCACGCGGGATAAATGCGCTTTGGCATAATGGGCTGAATGGCAACTGCCGCAGGTGGGTGCCTTTTTGTTTTCAGGGAGTTTATCGTACTTACCGGAGGGTTCCTTCTGCTCCTTTTTCAAGGCATTGGCGTGAGCTCCTGAAAGGTATTGTTCGTAGGAAGGTTTGTGACAGGCTTTGCACCGTTTATAGTCGTAGAGGCGATTGGCATCCGCGTGAAGAAAAGTCGGAGCATTCGAATCAGGGTGCATGGTTTTCCCCTGGTTCATATTCCCGTGACAGTCTTCGCATGAAAATGTCCCATGGGCAGATGCGGCAAAATGCCCCATGTTTACAAACCAGCCTCCTTCCTCACTGGGCGCAGTGGCAGCCAGGGGGCTCTGGGTATTCAGCAAAGCCGTTACAAATAACCCACAAAAGAGAGCACGCAGGGTGAGGCGTTTGGCCTTCTGCAACCAGTCTTCTAATTTGACCATGAAAGTGTACCTATGCAATTTTCCCGAGAGTAATGAAACCGTTTGCTTCTGAAATAGATCTCCAGAAAAAGAGCGCTGGTCCTGTTCAAAAAACCGAACAGCGCCCTGGCGGGTTCGAGGGTGTCCGCTTGCCTGTCCCACCCTCTCTTGATTTTTCTGATATTTTCCGTAATGTGCAGGGCCGTCTGAACCAACAGGCCATCTTGTCCCGGCCGTACCAAAACGGGGGTCATTTTTTCAAAGGATCTGAGGCGTTGCCAGATGGCTTCGAGAAACACTCGAATTTTTCCCGCCTCATAGACCTTGTTGCCAATGGTCCATTTCAGTGGAGACATCTCAAGTCCAGCTGCCACAATCCTCGAATTACTCAATTCGCGCTTGAGATTCCTGATAAATGTCTTTTTCTCCGAACCCACACGGGATTCCATTTCATCATCAAGGTCCGTGGATGGAGAAGGCTGCACGGGCAAGTCCCACATCATGGCATTTGCCAGAAAAAGGTTGGCTTCGAGATAATGGGGATGTTCGAAATGGGGACCGAAGAGATGGAGATGTCCCTGGCCCATTTTTCCCCGAATGATGGCCGCATTTCCGAAAAGGGTCTTTTCAGCCAGTTCTCGATCCACCAGAAAAAGCGTTTTATTTGTGAAATTCGTATAGGTGGCAAGAATGGTTTCGGGGTCGGTGACGGTCATGGGGGGACCGCCGTACAGGGGGGCTGTCAGGGTCATGGACGTTCCAAACGGCGGCAAACCGCTGGTGGTAACCTCTATCTCTTCTCGTACCGGATGGTAAATAAATGAACAGCCATAGCAGGTGCAGAACTTTTCCTTCATGCTGTGGGCTTCGGGAAGCGTCTTGGTGAGGTTGGTAATTTTTGCAGCAACAAAATTGAAGTGATTCAGGTGTTCCTTGGACGAGTAAAGCGGCAGATAGGCCCCGGCGCAGGATCCCAAATAGAGCCCCCCCGCCGTAATGAAATCTTCGAGTTTCCGGGCGCCTTTGGGTCCCAGGGCTTCAGCAATGGCAAATGTATCGCCTCCGGACATAGCCAATACATCTAAGCGATCAAGGGCATCTTGTGCCAGATCATTTTCCGTCAAAAAGGCAAGATCGTAAAATCCCAGGCGCTCAAAGATGTCTGCGAACCAGAGCCAGGAATGGGAAGCGCCCTTGCCTGTGTAGATTCCGATTTTCGGATAGTACAAAGGGCGGTCTTCGTCTTGCGTAGTCTGGTGAAGCCATTTCCCAGGTCCTTGGGAAAAAGTGAGAGCTTCACCGGAAATCAGTCTCTTGTTGAGAGCCATGTACCTGCTGACGGTCATTTCTCCTGCCTGGATCAGAGCTTGTTTTTCTTGAACCCTGTCAGAAAAAAAACTCTTTGCGTCTTTGCGTGAGATTTTTGCCGTTGTCCGAGTTCTTAAACAAGAATGTCCGCAATCACCTCGTCCAATGTTTCCTGGGGCAATTCCAGTTCCGTGCCCAATCCAGCCAGGTCCAGCAGTTTTTCCTCTGTGAGGTCAGGAGCCATTTGGAGCCATATGGGATGAATTCCCATGACATAGGCTACGGCTTGCCGTCTCTCCCAGTTTTCATCAGTTTCTTTACCCACAGCAGCCCAGGCGCTAAATACGCTACTCCCGGCGCATTCCACAGGACCTTTGAGATCCGGTAATGCCTTTTCAATATCCTCTGGGCTGGTCAGCCCCGATTTCGCACTTAATTCGGCGACAGCGGCCCCGTCAATTCCGTATTTGGCGCAGGCCTTGAGGACTGCTCCCGTTTCTTTTGCCGAAAGTCCTGCTTTCTTGAAAGTGATCAGCGGGAATATGTCGGTCAATAGAAACCCCGGTTCCGGTACAGTAGATTCTTTCAGGAGGGCGGGGTCTTCATCAGTGAAAATAAAGGTGCTGGTAGCCACAGGCGTATTAAAGCACGCCATATGCCGGTGCGTAAGGGGTCCAATCCAATCCCTGAAGTCCTCTTCCCCTAAAGCTGCTGCCGTAGCCGCAATGCCCTGCATATCCATAAGGGAATTGGAGCGAATGGTGGTAATCAGTTCCGCGCAGTCCTCGATGAAATCTTCCGGTTCGGAAATTTCCAGGAGCCCCATGCCTCGAATGGCGATGAGTTTGAGGTTCTTTTCACCGAACAGTTTGCCGAATCCCATGCGGTCGGCACTCTGCCAGTAGTTGATGCCAACCTGGGCAAGGTCAGAACCGTTTTCACCGGCCCGGCCGATCCCCAGGACCTGGATCAGATCGTCCCCCATTTCACTTCGAATATCATCCGTTGCTGTCCAGGTGTCCTTTCCCCACAGTTCATCTGCGTCATTGATATCCACGATTCCGTCATGAATCCACAGGTAGACCGGTTTTTCAGCCTTTCCCTTTATGACGATATAGTCAAAGCCTGAGTATTTCAGTTCTATGCCCGCATCGAGATGTAAGGGGACATGGGAGACTTTTCCCGTGGATGGACTTTTAGCTGTCATGATGCCGAGAGAAGATCCGGGAACCAGTGTGCCGGTCAGCAAGCCGGTTCCCAGGACGATGGGCCCGTTGTCATTCGATTGGGCAGATGCATACTGATCGTAGAGATGTTTTGTGATGCCTGCGCCGCCGATTTTATCAAGAACGAGATCTTCTTCTAATTCTTCTTCCGTGATGTCGCGGGAGCCCAGGTCCACGATGGCTATTTTATCGGATGCCAAATATTCCATTTTCTTATCTCCTTGTTCCTTTGTTTAGGTCATGGAAATCGCACCTGTTGGACAAAAAACGATGCAGAGCGGACCGTCGTCCTGATCATCGCAAAGGTCGCAGGATTCCCTGAGCAGCATCGGTTTTGCAGAGGCATCCGCTTCTTTTTCCGGATCCTGTTCTTCACCGATTCTGTTGATTTCAATGCCCTCGGGGCGGGCGGCCACCAAGCTGTCTTCCTCTTTTAAAATCACGCCCACGTAATTCTTTTTCTCACGTCCCCGGTAAGGCACGATACATGATGAAAGAAGGGCGAAGGCGTCGTCCCGGTGATAACCGCAGGCCAGTTCACAGGCCATGCAGGCGATACATTTTAAAGCGTCGATTTGTATTCCCATAAAAAACCCTCCATAACGAAAAATGGTGTCCTGTTCGCATAGTCCCATGGCCTTTTAAAAATACGGATCCCTAGAATTTGGCTATATCCATATATGGGGCGATTCAAAAAGTCAAATAATATTTTATAATATTTATAATGGTTGCTATATTGTAAATATTATAATATTTCGCTTGACACGACCTTTTCTTTTTTGTAGTCATGTGAAGAAACAAAAACCCGCCTTAAATAAAGCAGCTAACTATGTTCAAAACCGCCACTAAATCAGAAAAAGTATCAGATAAAATCATAGCCCAGATCCGGGATGCCATCCTTTCCGGGCAACTCAAGCCCGGAGATAGACTCGCTTCCGAAAAAGAACTGATGGGGCAATTCGAGGTAAGCAAGGCCACCATGCGGGAAGCCCTTCGAGTCCTAGAGGTCATCGGGCTGATTGAAATTCGAAAGGGTACCGCAGGCGGTGCCTTCGTGGCAGAAGTGAGTATGAAGACCACTATCCATAGTCTCATCAATTTTATCCATTTTCAACCGGTTTCCATCAGGGAAATCACGATGCTCCGTTATCTGATTGAACCGACTGTGGCGCAGGTCGCCGCATCCAGGATAACGGATGAAGATGTATTTAACCTCAAGAGAATCATCGGTGAAACGATCGATCCCGGCCGATCAGAGCTTTCCAAGGAGATTGGGTTTCATAGGTATCTGGCCAGGATGGCGGGAAACACGCTTCTCACCCTGATAATTGATTTTATTGATAATCTCCTCAAAGATATAAAAAGCCGCCTGGATCCGGGCCTGCAATTTTACATGGAAGTTCGCGAGGCGCATCAGATCATCCTGGAGTGCCTGATACAAAAGGATGGCGTTGCCGCGGGAATTGCTATGTCAAACGATCTTCTGCAGGTGGGTAAACAATTATGCAAGGTGGATGACAGTATCCCGTTTGATCCTATGGAATTGATGCAAAATCTTTCTTACAATGATCTTCACCTGGGGCTGAATCGGAAGGCGCGTGTTGTAGCCGATACCGACCCCTGCCTTAAAGGGCAAGGGACGTTGATAAGAAGGATAGGATCTGGAAAGCTATGTCTTTTTGTCGATGGAGACAGTAAACCATAAATATGCATGTGGGTCGGTGCTATTGGTATCAACTATATAATTAAGGAGAATGAAAATGCCTGAAGAACCAAAAAAACTGAAATATTGTGTTGGTGGTCAATGGCTGGAGTCGAAAACCGAAAAATACATGGATTGTTATAACCCTTCTACCGGGGAGATCATTGCAAAGGCACCGTGCTGTACCTCGGAGGAAGTGGAATCCGCTATCGCAGCCGCAAAGGCGGCCTTTCCCGAATGGTCTGAAACCCCTGCCGCAAAGCGTGTTCAGGTTCTTTACAAGATGAAAGCACTTGTGGATAAACACCTCGAAGAATTGACGCATCTCCTGTGTAAAGAAGAGGGGAAAAACTGGAGGGAGTCCATGGGGGATGTTCTCAAGGTGAATGAGGTTGTGGAATTTGCCTGTGGTATTCCCCACTTGATGAAAGGCGTCTCGGGTATGAACGTGAGCGTAGGCTACGACACGGTCATGTACAATGAACCTCTTGGTGTTTTTGCAGGAATCGCTCCCTGGAACTTTCCGGCTATGATTCCCCATGGCTGGATGACGCCTCTCTGTATTGCGACGGGAAACACCATTGTACTTAAGGCGGCCAGTTTTGTTCCCGAGACTTCCATGCGGCTGCTGGAGCTCTGGCAGGAAGCCGGCCTTCCGGACGGGGTGATTAATCTGGTAACCACGAGCCGCAATGAAGCGGAGATTCTCCTGAGACACCCTGACATCAAGGGTGTGTCCTTTGTGGGCTCAACCAAAGTCGGTAAACATATCTATGCTACAGCGAGTGCCAATGGGAAAAGAGTCCAGGCGTTGACCGAGGCCAAGAATCATGCCATGGTTTTGAGAGACTGCAAGTTGGAGAGAACCGCGAGAGGAATCATCAATGCCTATTGCGGGTGTGCAGGGGCCCGATGCATGGCTTGCCCGGTGATTGTGGTGGAAGAGTGTATTGCTGACGAACTCATTGGGTTGCTCAAGAAATTCGTGGCTGAAATGACGTTGGGTCCAGCCTATGATCCTGAAACCGGCATGGGACCCATCATGAATGAAGGACACCTGAAGTTTGTGACGGACTGGATCGAGAAAGGGATTGAAGAAGGCGCTGAACTCGTTGTGGATGGAAGAAATCCTGTAGTTCCGGGATACGAAAATGGATTTTATCTTGCACCCACTATTTTTGATCATGTGACGGAAGAGATGTCCGTAGGCCGTAAGGAGATTTTCGGGCCGGTCCTTTGCGTTAAGAGGGTGAAAGATTTCGAAGAAGGGCTTGCTATTATGAACGCCAGCCCTTTTGCCAACGGTTCCGTTATCTACACACAGAATGGCTATTATGCCCGAGAATTCTCCAAGAGAAGCGATGCGGGAATGGTGGGAATCAATGTGGGCATTCCAGTTCCCCTTGGAATTTTTGGATTCACCGGCCATAAGGATTCTTTTTTTGGTGATCTTCACGTAATGGGAATGGACGGCATCCGTTTTTATACGGAACAGAAAAATGTGACCGCGACCTGGTTTCCCGAAGATTCGGAAGTGACCGGAAAAGTGGATACGTGGGACGGAACCATCTCTTCCATGCCGGTTGAATCCAAATAATTGCGGAAAGCCGATAGCATTGCCAATCGCACAGGTTGAAAACATTTACGGAGGGTGTGTTCGATGGTTGCTGAGGGAAAAAACAGGATTTTAGAAGAACTCGTTTCTATTGTTGGAAAGGAGAATGCCACGGCGGAAAAGCATATTCGCTATGCCTATTCCTACGACCTTTCCTTTGTGAAACCGAAACTGCCGGACTATGTGGTGATGGCCACAACAGTGGAACAGGTCCAGGGGGTTATGAAGCTTGCGAACCGGGAGAAAATCCCGGTGGTACCGTTTACGGCGGGGTCCAATATCGGCGGGTTATGTATTCCCGAAAGAGGGGGGATTCTGCTGGATTTAAAACGCATGAACCAGATTATCAGAATCGATGTGGAATCCCATTATGCTGTCATTGAGCCCGGGGTATCTCATGCCCAGTTGGCTATGGAATTGTACAAGCATAACCTGAGATGGAGCTGGCCCGTGGGGCCGCCATCCGCTTCGGTATCTTCAAACGCCCTTTGCCACGGTATCGGTGGACTCAGCGGTCGATATGGCCTCAACAGCGAGGAAATTACCAGCATGGAAGTGGTGTTGCCGACCGGTGAGCTCGTTCGCGTCGGTTCCTGCGCCATTCAGGAAGATTCCTGGCACAGCGTGCTGCCGTTGCCACAGTTGGACGGTTTGTTTAAGGGATGGTTGGGAACCAGCGGCGTTGTAACAAAAATGGGCGTTCGAGTGCATCCCATTCCGCCTCTTCTCAAGGTGTTTACTGTGTCAACCCATACCCTTGAGGATATGACTTCCTATATGGTCAATTTGGGAAATTATGAGATCTGTGATGACCTTACGGCGGTATCCTGGTGGCTGAGCCAGGTTCCCATTCCATATCCCTATATACCCAAACCGGATGCTGCACCGGAGTGGTATTGTTTCGGAACTACTTTTTCCTGGACGGAGAAGGAAAAGGAAGCCCGTGAAGAGATCTGGCAGAATGTTCTGGAAGAAGAACAGAAAAAAGGAACGTCCATAAAATATGCTGACTATCCCGAGGAAGCTTTGAAAGCCCGGACCCAGTTGCCGAGCCAGATTGTGGGCTCCACCAAGAATTATACCAAAATGGCAGGCGGAGGCATTTCGTGGCCCGGTACCTTTACGCCGGCCAACAAGTGGGCTCCTGTTTATGACAAGTGGAAAGAGATACTGATTGATCATAAGCTATCTCCGTCCGTTCGGGCTACCAATTACCGGGGTGTACACTACGGCATGCTCAGGGCAATGATTCCATTTAACAAAAAGAGCCCGGAAGAGACGGAAAACGCCAGGCAGGCCATTGTGGAGTGCCTGAAAGTGGACCTCGATGCCGGTGGCATTCCCTATAAGCCTCCGGTCGATTTTGCCGAGGAAATCAATAGGCGGGCGCATCCTGGATATCTGTCCCTGTTGAAACAGGTAAAAAATATGCTGGATCCCAATGACATTATGAATTCAGGAAAATTTGGCATATGACCCTTAAATTTTAGACTTTATGGAGGTCAGTATGGAATGGGACATATCCACTCTTGAAGAGTTGGAAGATAAGATATGGAGATGTACGGCCTGCGGTAACTGCAAAACCGCCTATAAGTTTGGTCCCCCCCCTGAATTCGGTGAAATATGCCCGGCCGGGGTGGAATTTGGCTTTGATGGCATGATGGCATCCAAAGGAAAAATTGCGTTTGCCAGGGGCATCCTGGATGGTCAACTGGAATGGACGGACAGCTTCCTGGATGCTATTTATAAATGCACCGTGTGCGGAGGGTGCCAGAACCAATGTGAATTGGACCACAAGCCTTTTATTCCGGAAATCATTGAGGCTATGAGAAGGAAGGCCGTAAGTGACGGAGTGGGGCCTATGCCTGCCCAGAGAAAAATAACCCAGTCGTTGAGGGATTACAATAATCCGTACCAGGGCCCCAGAAGGGTTCGAACCGACTGGACCCGTCCGTTTAAGAAAGCCAAAAAACCCATTAAAAATATAAACAAAAAACCGGCGGAGATTCTTTATTATGTAGGATGTACGGGCGCTTTCAATCTGCCCGCGAGAGGGGTGCCGACGGCGACGGCTTCCATCTTCCAAAAGCTGGGGCTGGACTTTGGGATCCTGGGGGAGAATGAAATCTGTTGCGGTTCCACGGCCATGAGAATTGGGGATGCCGAGGAATTCAAACGGGTGGCGGAAGCGAACCTGGAAATGTTTCACCGGCTCCATGAAGAAAAGGGCGTCAACACGATTGTTTCATCCTGCGCCGGTTGCTACCGTGCCATAAAGAAGGATTATATCCTCGCTGCGGATTATGACAAAATGATGGAGGGAATTCGGGTCGTTCATACGGTGGACTTGCTCAATGACCTGTTTAAAGAGGGCAAGCTCAAGTTTACCGGTGAACTGCCCTTGAAGGTGACCTATCACGACCCCTGTCATACGGGCAGGCACCTGAATAAATTTGAGGTGGATGAAGACGGAACCAAACTTTGGAAAGGGGCTTATGTGGGTGTCGATGAGGGAGAGTGTCTCTACGATGTGCCCAGGGATATGCTCAAGGCGATTCCCGGCATCGAATTAACGGAGATGGAGCGGATTCGGGATAACTCTTACTGCTGCGGCGGAGGCGGGGGCGTCATGACCGGATATGGGGACTGGGCTGCCAAGAATGCTTCAAAGCGGATCGAAGAAGGGATGAGGACCGGGGCTGACAAAATGGTCTCCATCTGCCCGTTCTGTCACTACAATCTCAATGAGGGCGCCAAACGAATCAGCAGTGATATGGAGCTGGTTGACCTGGTAGAACTGATTGATCAGGTCATATAAGTGTCTGAATCACGCCAAGCCGTGATTCAGAAACGATTGCGGGTTGCGGAATGCGGATTGCAGAATGATTAAAACGACTCACTATGACTATAACGAATTAGGGAGGTGATAAACGAACCGTTCTGAGTGGAATCTGGTTTTCTTAACTACGACTTTTGGGTAAGAGGAGGATGAAAGATGAAAAAGGCGTTGAAAATTTGTCTCTTGGGAGTCATTGCTGGAATTCTTTTGTGTTCACCAATAAACGCAGTCGCAGAGGATCCGGTAAAAATCGGAGTGCTCGTTCCCCTCTCAGGTATCGTCGCCCAGGGTGGTGAAGAAATGAAGATGGGAATCCAGATGGCCGCACAAGATAAGAAGACCGTTCTTGGTCGTCCCATTGAACTCATCGTTGAAGATACGCGTGTGAAACCCCCTGTAGCCGTAAGCAAGGCTGAAAAATTGGTTTTCAAGGATGGTTGCAAGGCCCTGATCGGTGTTTTCTCGAGCGGCGTTGGGCTTGCTCTCGCCAAAAACATCAATAAACTGAATGTCCCCTTTCTATCGACGCACGTCATGACAACCGCATTTTATGGTTTGAATCCCCTGGTTTTTCGAAGCGGGCAGCTTGCCAACGACCAGACGGCAGTTGGAAATGTAAAGGGTATCCTGGCAACCCCCGATCTCAAAAACAGAAGCTATTATGTCCTGGTGCATGATTATGCATGGGGGCATGACGCCGCAAGACGTTTCATCGCTTTGGCCAAGGAAAACGGAATCAAAGTGGTTAACGAGGATTTTGACAAGGCGCCCATAAAAACCAAGGACTGGTCTTCGTATATCAGTAAGATTAAAGCCTCCGGCGCAGACGGCGTGTATATCGCTCTGATTACGAATGTTATCCCGGTTTTTGCGAAACAGGCCTATGATTTTGGCATTCAGAAATATGCCAGGATCGTTTCAGGCGCAGCTCCCGGTCCTGTTGAACTTGAGGCGGGGGGAAAAGCGTGCATTGGCATCTTCGGAACTTCCGACTGGTGTTGGGATGTAAACACACCAAAATCCGATAAATGGGAAGGGGAATTCTGGAAAAGATTTAATACCATTCCTTCCGATGCCGCCTGCCACAGCTATGTGGGCGCCATGAATCTTTTTAACGCCATTGAAAAAGCGGGGAGCACCGATCCTCAGAAGATCGCAGCTGCTCTTCGCGGGATAAGCTTTGATGGGCCGTATGGGGTGGTGCGCATTTCGGCAAAAGATAATTGCATGAGAAATGACGCCGTTCTTACGGAAACAACCCTTGCTCCCGGAAATCCTTACGGGGCAAAAATATATATGAAGGTCATCCATACTTTTTCCGCAAAAGAATTGGGACCACCTGAATAGGAGGTTTCGTTCATCATTTATCAGCGACTCGCGGATGTTTTCCACGGGTCGCTGATAAACCACCTGGCCTTGGATTTTTCTGAACGAAAACATCATTTTGAGGAATAAATATGGGCGGGGCACTTGGAACTTCTGTTGACATCATACTCAACAGCCTTGTTCTGGGCGGTGTGTTTCTGATTGTTGCCATCGGCCTGAACATTATCTATGGGCTAAGCCGCGTGATGAACCTTGCCCACGGTTCCCTCTACGCGTTTGGCGCCTATGCAGGGTACACTCTTGTATCCCTCGGGCTCAACTTTTTTGTGGCGTTGTTAGTAGCACCGCTCATTATTGCCGTTGTGGGAGTTGTTATCGAGCGGGTCATTATCTCTCCTGTACGGAAAAGATCGATCGTATATACCCTGATTCTTACGTATGGGCTCATGTTCTACCTTGATGGCCTCATTAAATATTTTTGGGGAAATGAGCCCCGTTTTATCGAACTTCCTGCCTTTTTGAGACAAACAGTTCCCATTGCCGGAACCCATTACCCTGTTTTCAGACTCGCAACTCTTTTTATCACCGCCTTGACCATGATCGGGCTGATGCTTTTCCTCGGGAAAACAAAGGTGGGGCTTATCCTCCGTGCGGCAAGCAGCATTCCAGAAATGGTTTCGTGTCTTGGCATAAACATGACCTATGTTCACGTGGGCGCCTTCGCGTTGGGATGCTTTTTGGCCGGAATAGCAGGGGTTATCGCGGGGCCACTCTATACGATAGATCCCATTATGGGGCATGAGATGCTTCTGAGTTCTTTCGTGGTGATTGTTATTGGAGGTTTGGGTAGCCTTCGGGGTGCTGTTCTGGCGGCCCTGCTCATCGGCGTTGTCCAGACCCTGACGGAGTTTTTTATCACGGATCTTGCCATGGTTATCGTCTACATGATGATGGCTGTTATTCTTGCATTTATGCCGCGTGGGCTCCTTGGAGAAGGAAGGTTTGAATAATATGAATGATCGCATGCTTGCACTGGATACAGGGGCAAAAGGTAAACGTTTCTTAGGTATTGCAGCGCTTCTTGTAGTTGTTGCCTGCCTTGCTTTGTTTCCATTTGTTGTGACCAATCGGTTCTACATTAGTCTCGTAAACGAAATGCTGATCTATGGCCTTCTTGCCATGAGTCTTGATGTGCTCCTGGGATATACGGGACTTCTTTCTTTCATGCACAATGCTTATATGGGAGTAGGGGCGTACACTGTAGGTCTGTTTTTGATTCATGTGTCTCCCTCATCTGTCTGGTTGGCAGGTCTTGCAGGCATTGTTGTGACTTTGTTAATAGCCTTGCCCGTAGGGTGGGTGCAGGTAAGAACAGGTGGCCTTGCGTTTGCCTTGCTGACACTTGCTTTCGGGATGATGTTCTATACCATCGTATGGAAATGGTATGACCTAACAGGAGGCGACGATGGCCTGATGGGAGTTCCACAGCCTGATATTTCATTGGGGGGGATCTCGCTGGGCAGTTCCGGAGACCCCACAAGCATGTATCTTTTTACCCTGTTCATGGTTCTGATCGCCTTTCTGCTTACGTGGCGGATTATTCACTCGCCCTTCGGCGCTGTTCTTGAGGCCATCAGAGAAAATGAGGAGCGGGCATCTTTTGTAGGCATCAATGTGCGGCGGTACAAACTGTACGGGTGGATGTATGCCTGTATGTTAGCCAGTGTGAGCGGAGGGCTCTTTATCCTTTATAGAGGTTATATCGGTCCTACGACTATGAGCGCCTTCGCAGGAGCCGGGGTTCTGATGATGGTTCTTCTCGGAGGTATGGGAACACTCTGGGGGCCGATTGTCGGGGCCGGTATTTTTCTCTTCATGCAGGATTATATCAGCACCATGACCGAACACTGGGAGCTTTTTGTGGGATTGGTGGTCATTCTTTTAGTTCTGTTCATGCCCCGTGGTTTTGCAGGCCTGGGCGATTACGTGATGCGTTTCAAAAAAGGATAGGAGAGGTCGATGACCACATTGCTGAATACAGAGAGCCTGCGCAAGCAGTTTGGGGGAGTGTTGGCTGTCAACGATGTGAATGCCCAGTTTAAGGCGAACAGTCTCAAATCGATTATCGGACCCAATGGGGCTGGAAAGACAACGCTCATCAATTTAATTACCGGTCGTCTGCCAACAACTTCCGGGGCTGTTTTTTTTCAGGGAAGAGAGATTACCAACAAGTCTCCGGACCAACTGGTCAAGGTTGGGATCTGTCGAACATTTCAGATAACGAGCATTTTTCTGGGTTTGACGGTTTTTGAGAATGTTCGCATCTGCAAACAGATTCAGCGGGGGGGATCTTTCAAGCTGTTCTCCTCCAAGCACGGTTTGAAAAAGGTGAACGATGAGTCCTGGGAAATACTGGATCGCCTGGATCTGCAGGATGTGGCCAATGTTCCCGCCACAAACCTGGCTCATGGAGATCAACGCCTCCTTGAAGTGGCTATGGCGCTGGCGGGTGAACCAAAAATTCTTTTTCTGGATGAACCCACGGCCGGGATGTCTCCTACGGAAACAGAGCATATTGCACTCCTTATCAAAAAATTGTCGGAGAAGGTTGCCGTTGTTTTGGTGGAACACGATATGGATGTGGTGATGTCCATTTCGGACGAAATTACCGTTTTGAACCAGGGGATGATTATTGCGGATGGTACGCCTAATGAAATCAAAGGGAATGCTGTGGTAAAGGAGGCATACCTTGGCCATGAATAAACCACCAGAAAAAAAACTTCTTGAACTATCAGACCTGCAGACTTATTACGGAAGAAGCCATATCATTCAAGGTCTGTCCATGTATATCAGGGAACATGAAGCCGTCTCCATCCTGGGAAGAAATGGTGTGGGAAAAACAACCACCCTTCGTTCCATCATGGGATTAACCCCGCCGAAATCGGGAGAAATTGTAATCGATGGAGAAAACACGGCGAAATGGCCGCCCCATAAAGTTTTCAAAAAGGGGGTTTCCTATGTTCCGGCGGAAAGGCACATCTTCCCTGGCCTGAGCGTAGAAGAAAACCTGAAACTGGCCGCGACGCTCGTGAAGAAAGAAAACGACTGGACGATGGAAAAGATCTATGGACATTTTCCTATTCTCAAGAGCAGGCGTAAGCAAGACGGATCCACCCTGAGTGGTGGGGAGCAACAGATGCTTGCCATTGGGCGTGCGTTGATGGGAAATCCTGTTCTGATGCTTCTCGATGAACCGTCCCAGGGATTGGCCCCGCTGCTTGTTACGGGAGTTATTGAGCCCATACTGATTTTCTGCGTGGAATATGGACTGACTCTCCTGATTGTAGAACAGAACTATCGGATGGCGTTAAAGATTGCATCCCGGCATTATCTGATGGGCACAAAAGGGAAGATAGGCGGGACGGCCACATCAGAGGAACTGAATGCCGATGATGAAATTATTAGACAGCATCTGTCTGTTTGAGCCGTCAGAGACAGAAAAAACGAACCGCAGATTGACGAAGTAAGGAGTTTTGAAATGGCAGAAATGAGTCTGAGGAGAAATCATGATGTGGAGTTTTGAAACAGAACAGAAAGTTTGTGAAGTGGGGGGAGTGAAATTTGGTGGCCGCCCTGGACAGTTCCCGACGGTTGTCTGTTCCTCTATTTTTCAAAAAGGGGACCGGGTTTTTGAGGGGAAACGAAAAGAAGGGTTTGACGAAAAAAAAGCGGAAGAATTGCTGAAAGAGCAGGAAAAATTTTCCCAGGAAACCGGCGTTCCGGGGATGGCCGATATCGTAGCCAACACGGGAAAGGAATTTGAACGGTACGTGGATTTTGTGACCTCAGTCAGTGATATGCCTTTTTGTGTGGATGCATGGCAGATGAAACCGAAACTGGCAGGGGCCGCCTATTGCGCTGAGAAGGGTTTGCTGGACCGTATGTTTTATAACAGCCTGACGGTCTGGGAAGAAGACCTGGAAACGGAAATTCGCGAGATTCACCAGATGGGGGTCAAGCATGTGCTGCTGGTGGCCTTTGATATGGCAGACCAGATGCCCAGTGGACGTATTACCGGAACCCAGAAGATACTGGATGCCATGGAGAAAGTTGGCGCATCGTTTGAGAGTATTTTTGTCGACACCTCCGTGATGAACGGGCCGGCAACCGCGTTTTGCGGTATCGCCAATCGGATGATTAAGGAAAAATGGGGATTTCCTGCGGCCAGTGCGCCATCGAACGGGTCCTATATGTGGAAACAGGCTCGTGAACAGTGGGGATTCAAAGGATGGTCCGCTGCTGATGCCGGATTGGAGTCCCTGGCGGCTTTCCTCTACCATGACATGATCTTTTCAGGGCCAATGGCTGGAGCCACACGCATTTTTCCAGCTGTAGCTATGGCCGATGCCTTTACGGCCTCTGCTGTTTTTGCTGAAAACAAAGCGCTGCCGGAACTGGAAAGCCATCCCCTGAACAAACTTTTTCCCGAATTCGTGGACCAACTGAAGGGAATGTAAATTAAGCCATTCGCTGTCAGTTAACACCTAACACCTAACATCTAACGGCTAACAGCTAATAGCTTATAAATACAAGGAGCAACTTCATGACGACAATGACGCCAAAAGAGAGGGTAAAGGGCTTTTTTAATCGAGAACCGATAGACCGGATGCCCTGTTTCAGCGGTATGGGAACGGTGACGATACAGGCTATCGAAAAAATGGGTATTCGGTTTGCCCAGGTGCATGGATCGGCCGAATACCTGGCAGGTTCAGCCATTACAACCGCTGAGATGTTCGGCTTTGACGGCGTAGTGGTTCCTTATGACATGTGCACGGTTCCCGAAGCCTTGGGACGTGGCGCCAGTCTTTATGAGGATGCGGACGGTATTTTGTATCCGACGGTGCCTTCCAAGTGGGCAAATCTGGACGAGGTGGATATGCCCGAAGACCTCAGCAGTATTTTTGGCCAGGGACGTATGCCTGTGGTAGATGAGGCTATCGGCATTGTTAAAGCCCATGAAAACGGCAAACTGGCCGTGGGCGGATGGGTGCTTGGGCCTTTTACCATGGGGGGGCAGTTGATTGAGCTGGATGTGCTTTTGAAGGGGTTAAGGAAGGACAAGGAACGTGTGGAAGCGTTTCTCACGAAAATGACGGACCTGGTCATCGCCGTGGCCCAGCACTACCAGAAACTGGGTGTTGATTTCATGAACATCCGTGAGATGGGGTCGGGCACGGATCTTCTTTCTCCGCGCATGTGGAAGACGCTGATCAAGCCCAATCTTGAGCGGGTTTTCGATGCATTGGATTCACCGAAAATCAACCATATCTGTGGCGGAACCGACCTGATTATCGAAATGATGAACGATTGTGGCGCTGATGCAGTGAGTGTGGACCAGAAAAATAATGTGGTGGAGACTCGGAAAAAATTAGGGAATGACGCCATGATCCTTGGGAACTTTGATCCGTACGGAACGCTGGTCCAGATGGATGCTTCGGATGTGGGTGCGGTGATCAAGAAATGTATTGACGATGGTGTTGACGCGGTGTGGCCTGGTTGTGATATCTGGCCGGACGTAAAAATGGAAAACATGGAAGCCTATATACAGGCTGTCCGCGAATATGGCAAGGCGGCTACGTCCGCCGTGGGAAGGCTTTAGGAGGAACACTATGGGAAAAGAAGAACTGAGAAAAGAATTGTTGAAGACCCTGCATGAGGGAGTAGTTGAGTTTGAAGAGGATCAGGTCAGGGAAGCCGCCCAGAGGGTGCTGGACGAAGGCCTGAACGCCTATGACGCGGTGATGAACGGCCTTGCCGCGGGTATGCAGGAGGTGGGCGATCTTTACGACCAGCAGGAATATTTTGTCCCCGAGCTGCTCATGGCGGCTGATGCGCTCTATATTGGTCTGGACATCCTGAAACCTCACATTACCCTGGCAGATCTTGGGGACAGTCCTAAAGGACAGGTGGTTATCGGCACGGTTCAGGGGGATGTGCATGACATTGGCAAGAATATCATCAAGATGATGTTCGATGTGGCCGGTTTTACGGTCCACGATCTGGGTCGGGACGTACCCCTTGAGAAGTTTGTAGAAGAACAGCTTCGCACAGATTCAGAGATTGTGGCTCTTTCCGCCATGATGACCACTACCATGATGGGCATGGAAAAGGTCATCAAAATGATCAAGGATAAAAACCCCGATGTGGCAATTATGTTGGGCGGCGCGCCCGTCACCAGCGATACGGCCGACCTGTTTGGGGCTGACGGGTATGCGGAATCTGCAGGAAACGCGGTCCAGGAGGCGATCAAGATGATCGGACGGCTGCGGGAAATGCAGGCGAAGTGATTCACCTAGCTGTTAGCTATTAGCCTTTTTCGTTTCCATGCTGGACCATGGGAACGAGCAACCAGTAACGAGTAACCAAACGAAGTTTCTGATGAGGAGTACCTGCATGAGCGAAAAAGAAAAAGCCAAGGTGATTTTTCAACCATCGGGGCGTAGGGGGGAAGTCGAAAAAGGAATCAATGTTATTGAGGCTTCGCGCCTTCTGGGCGTGGATATTGAAGCCCTTTGCGGAGAAAAAAAAGTGTGTGGCAAGTGCAAAGTCCGTATTGAGGAAGGCTCCTTTGAAAAGTTCGGAGTGGTTTCCGGCCTGGACCATGTGGGGCCCTGGCAGGAGGAAGAAGCGAAATTCATAACCCCTGAGGAACGGAAAGCCGGATTTCGGCTCGGATGTGTGGCCGAGATCACGGGAGATATTCTGGTTTTTGTGCCGGAAGAATCCCGCGCAGGCAAACAGGTGGTCAGCAAGGCGGCCAGGGATATTGAAATCGATTGGAACCCTGCTGTGAAGGTCTATACGGTAACCGTTGTGCCCCCCACCATTCAGGATCCCCTCGGGGATTTTGAGCGAATGGCCGAGACTCTGAAAAAGGAAAACGGGCTGGATGATCTGGATATCGACCTGATGGCCCTTCGAGACCTGCCCAATGTTATCCGAAAAGGGGAATGGACCATCACGGCAGCGGTGTGGATGGATAAGGAAATCATCAAGGTCTGGCCGGGAAGGGTTGAAGACTATTATGGACTTGCCATTGATGTAGGCACCACCACTATTGCAGCATATCTGTGCAATATGCGCACCATGGAGGTGATAGACACAGTCTCCATGATGAACCCCCAGTGCAAATACGGGGAAGACGTCATGGCCCGCATAACCTTCCACATGCAGAATCCGGGTGGGCTTGAACGGATGAGTGACGACCTCATCGAAGGGCTCAATAACCTGGTGAAAAAAGGATGCGCGCAAACCTTTCCGCCCAAAAAGAAAAAGAAAGATGAAGAGGGCAAGGTTGTTAATGACGAAAACGGAAAGCCCGTTATGATGGAGGCGCCGAAAGAAGGCGTGAACTACCTGCGCCTTGACCCCTCCGATATTGTGGATCTGGCGCTGGGTGGAAACACGGCCATGCATCACATCCTGTTGAAACTGGACCCACAGTATGTGGGGCTGGCGCCCTTTCCACCGGTGGTACACCGAAGCCTGAACATTCGAGCGAGGGACTTGGGGATTCAGATAAACCATTCATCCAGGTTGTTCATTATGCCGAATGAAGCCGGTTTTGTGGGGGCGGATAATGTTTGTGTCCTGGTATGCGAGAAACCCCACCGAAGCGATGAGTTGCAGCTGATTATTGATATAGGCACGAACGGCGAATTGGTGTTGGGCAACAAGCATAAACTGATTTCGTCCTCCTGTGCCACGGGACCTGCCCTCGAAGGGGCCCAACTGGCCTTTGGTATGCGTGCCGCGCCGGGGGCCATTGAGCGGATCAAAATTGATCCGGAAACCCACGATGTGGACTATAAAGTCATCGGTCGGGAAGCCTGGCTGAAGTACTCCAAGCCCGAGGAAATGCAGACGAAGGGGATCTGTGGATCCGGAATCCTGGATGTCCTGGCGGAACTATACATCGCGGGAGTGGTTTTGAAAAGCGGCCGGTTTTCGAAAGAGCAGAAATCGAAGCGTTTTCGTAAGAACCCCGATAACCCCAGGCAGAAAGAATTTATCATTGCCTGGGCCAATGAGACGTCCATCGGAAAAGACGTGGTGATTACCCAGAAAGACATTCGGCAGATTCAATTAGCGAAAGGCGCGCTGTACACCGGCTGTAAGCTTATGATGCAGCGAATGGGTGTGGAAAAACTAGATACCATAAAGATCGCCGGGGCTTTCGGCACCCATGTGGACAAGGAAAAGGCCCTCACCATGGGGTTGTTTCCTGATTGTGAATTGGACAGGGTGCAGTCCGTGGGGAATGCCGCAGGCGATGGGGCGCGTGTCGTCCTTCTGGATCGCGATATGCGAAAGGATGCCGATTGGATATCGCGCAATGTGGAGTATATTGAACTGACCGTGGAAAAAAACTTTGAGCAAGAGTTTATGGAGTCAATGCAAATTCCTCATATGACGGCGAAATTTGAAAATTTAAAAGGGATTGTTCCCGAAGAAGTGTTGAACCAGAAATGATGGCGGAAAAAAAAGCAGACAAGGAAAACAAGGGCGGTACGGAACCGGTTCGGGTGGAAGTTGACCCCGGTATCTGTGGCTTTCAGTGCGGTATTGAAGCTTTTGGCGACGGGAGCAACGTGAAGTTGGTTATCCAATCGGATTGCGAACAGATAAAAAAACTGGGAACTCTTCTCGAAAGCATCAGCCTGAAGGATCTTTTCGTACCGCTAAGCAAAAGCCCCATTTTTATTTCCGCAGAAACATCCAGGTGCCATCTGGCCTGTCCCGTCCCATGGGCTGTGGTGAAGGCGGCAGAGGTGGCATTGGGTCTGGCGCTTCCGAAAGAGGCGGCGCTTCGGTTTTTATAGACGACAAGCGCCTCTTTTACCAAATCTACTGCGTTATAAAGCGTTTGCAGTAGCAAAAAAATACGGTTGCGCGCTCGCTGCCTTGTATCTTCGGTAAAAGAGACGCTTGCAGAATTCAGGTATAAATAGATTATTTTAATAAGATGCATTCCGGTGGATCCGGATTGCCGGGGAGGTGTTCAATGGTACAGATGGGTTTAAAAGAAAGATTCTGGAATCGATTGAATGGAAAAGATGTGGATATGACCCCTTCAGGGAGTACAACCACATATGCGGTTTTGGCGTTTATGGATCAATGCGGTTACGCGAGGCCCCTGGCTGATACCGATCCCGTGGCCATGACGGAACTGGCCTATGCTGGACACCAATATGGCCAGTTTGAATGGGTCAAAGCCATGGGTTGGGATATTGTGGGCATGAGCGAAGCCTTTGGATGCAAACTGGGGATCCCACAAAAAGATATTCAATACTCCATACAGGCCCACCCCTATGCCGATGGTATCGATGATATCGACTTTCCTTCGGATTTTCTGGAAAGGGGTCGTTTCCCCATGTTCAAAGAGCATTTCAGGCTTTTGAAGGAAAAAGCGGGCGACGATCTCATCATATTCGGGGAAACCGAAGGCCCCTTTACCTGCGCGGCCAACCTGGTGGGTACGGAACAGTACATGAAGTGGATTTATAAAAATCCTGAGGGTATCAAAAAAGTGCTGGAAGTGACCAAAGAGGCTGCCGTGGCATCGGAAAATTTCGCCTTTGACAACGGGGCGGATTATTATGTGTTTGCGGAACCTACTGCGGGTCCCGCCCTGCTGCGGCCCAAGTTCTTCGAAGAATTTATTCAGCCTGTGTTGAAAGAGGTGGTGGACCGGGCAAAGGGGCCTGTTGTTCTTCATGTTTGCGGAAATTCGGACAAGGTTATTGGAATGATGTGCGATACAGGTGTCGCTGGCATCAGCATTGAAGAAAAGGCTGACATGAAAGCGGCGGTCGAAATCGCTCATGCAAAGGGTGTCAAGGTTTTCGGAAATGTGGCGACGGCCACTACGCTTTTCAGCGGTACGCCCGAAGCCGTATATCAAGAGGCAACCCAGGCCCTTGATAACGGAACCGATTTTCTCTGTCCCGGCTGCGGCATTGCGCCGCCGTCCCCTCTGGAGAACCTCCTTCAGATCAAAAAGGCGAGGGACGATTACTTTAAATGAAATCGAAAAGACAAGAAATTCACCCTCCTTATAAATGAATTTGGAGGAATCGGAATGGATGGCGCCCTTGTGGAGGGTGACGACATCGACGTGATGGAAATCAGCAACGGATCGATGTTTTGAGCCTGTGTGAAAACGGATTTTATCAAAGGCCTCTATGAGCTCAGCAACACTGTGCAGTCAGATGTTTTACTCATTGAATCCACAGGTGTTGCCAACCCTTCGGATTTGAAAAGAGACTTAAAGCTTCCTATTTTGAACGACCGGTTTCA